>NZ_JBMHHY010000037.1:0-105934 GCF_049739465.1 Embleya sp. AB8 | reverse complement strand
CGTCCCCACGCACCATCCCCACCGTGCGCTCCCGCGCCGCCCGTGCCAACCGCCCCCGTCCCCACCGTGCGCGCTCGCGCCGCCCGTCCCCACGCACCATCCCCACCGTGCGCTCCCGCGCCGCCCGTGCCAACCGCCCCCGTCCCCACCGTGCGCGCCCGCGCCGCCCGTCCCCACGCACCATCCCCACCGTGCGCTCCCGCGCCGCCCGTGCCAACCGCCCCCGTCCCCACCGTGCGCGCTCGCGCCGCCCGTCCCCACGCGCCATCCCCACCGTGCGCTCCCGCGCTCCATGCGCCGTCGCTCGATCCGCCCGCCGGGCGTCTTCCGTGCTTATAACATCCGATCGCGTTCCGTGTGGGTCGGGTGGCGGTTCGGGGGTGGGGCCGCAACCGGGTGGGGGTTTGGTCGTTGGAGTCGGTGTGTTCAGTTTCGATGACTCCATCAGCAGCCGGGCCCTGGGCCATCCCGTGGTCGCCGTGGGGGCTTCCTCGGCCTCGACGCACGACGTTCTGACGCCGATCTACAACGCGTTGGAGACCGAATGGCGGCGGATGTTCCGCGCCGTCCCGCACGAGCGCTCGAACGAGGACTACGCGGCGAGCCGCCCCTCGTACGGCGCGCCCGCCGCGATCAGCCACACGTACGCGCCGGACCCACCGTTCCCGAACTTCTCGCTGCCCACCCAGGGCGGCTACCCCGACTACGGCCGACACCGGGGCGCCTCGCTGGTCCCCGCCCAGCCGCCGCGCGCTGCCGGCCCGCACGGCCACCTGCCGCTGTAGGCCCGGGGGACGTGCGCGGCGACCCGGACGAAGCGGAGCACAGGCACAGGCACAAGCACGAGGAGGGCCCGGACGCGAATCGCGTCCGGGCCCTCCTCGAATGTCACGCGACTACCGCACGAATACCGCGCGTGCTCAGCGACCGGTCTTGTTGCGCCCGCGCTTCTCCCGGACCTTCATCCGGATCTCGATCGGGGTGCCCGGGAAGCCGAACTCCTCGCGCAGCCGGCGCTCGATGAAGCGGCGGTAGCCGGCCTCCAGGAAGCCGCTGGTGAACAGCACGAACCGGGGCGGTTTGGTACCCGCTTGGGTGCCGAACAGGATGCGCGGCTGCTTGCCGCCGCGGATCGGGTGCGGGTGGGAGGCGACCAGCGTGCCCAGGAACGCGTTCAGCTGACCCGTGGGGATCCGCTTCTCCCAGCTGGCGAGCGCGGTCTCGATGGCCGGGACCAGCTTCTCCATGTGCCGCCCGGTCAGCGCCGAGACGTTCACCCGAGGCGCCCAGGTGACCTGGACCAGGTCCTGCTCGATCTCGCGTTCGAGGTAGTAGCGGCGCTCCTCGTCCATCAGGTCCCACTTGTTGTACGCGATCACGATCGCGCGGCCCGCCTCGACCGCGAGCGAGATGATCCGGGTGTCCTGCTCGGTCAGCCGCTCGCTGGCGTCGATCAGGATCACCCCGACCTCGGCCTTCTCGAGCGCCGCCGTGGTGCGCAGCGACGCGTAGAAGTCGGCGCCCTGGGTCAGGTGCACGCGGCGTCGGATGCCCGCGGTGTCGATGAACTTCCAGGTCTTGCCGCCGAGCTGGATCAGCTCGTCGACCGGGTCGCGGGTGGTGCCCGCGATCTTGTCCACGACCACCCGGTTCTCGCCGGCGACCTTGTTCAGCATGCTCGACTTGCCCACGTTCGGGCGGCCGAGCAGGGCCACCCGGCGCGGGCCGCCCTCCTGCACGCCGAAGCGCTGCGCGGGGGCCTCGGGCAGGATCGCGAGCGCCGCGTCGAGCAGGTCGCCGCTGCCGCGGCCGTGTACGGCCGAGACCGGCCAGGGCTGGCCCAGGCCGAGTGACCACAGCGCGGCGGCATCCGCCTCCTGGGCCATGTTGTCGACCTTGTTGGCGGCCAGCACGACCGGCTTGCCGGCCTTGCGCAGCACCCGGACCACGGCCTCGTCGCTGTCGGTGGGGCCGACGATGGCGTCCACCACGAACATCACCGCGTCCGCCGAGTCGATCGCGTACTCGGCCTGGACCGCCACCGACAGGTCGATGCCGACCACGTCGCGCTCCCAGCCGCCGGTGTCCACGACGGTGAACCGGCGGCCGTTCCAGGTGGCCTCGTAGTAGACCCGGTCCCGGGTCACCCCGGGGGTGTCCTCGACGACCGCCTCGCGGCGCCCGATGATCCGGTTGACCAGCGTGGACTTGCCCACGTTGGGGCGGCCGACGACGGCGAGCACCGGCAGCGGGCCGCCGGCCTCGTCGCCGTGCTCGCCGCGGTCGGGGCCGTCCCCTTCCAGGTCGACCCACTCGTCCGGGTCGTAGCCCGCCTCCCACGCCTCCGGGTCGAAGGCGCCCTCGGTGGTGGCGTCGGCGTGCTGCTCCATGGGGGTGTTCCTCGTTCGGGTAGCGGTACGGGTGAGATCGTGGTCAGCCGGCGCGGCCGGTCATCCGCTCGGCCTCGCGCAGATGCGCGGTGAGCCGTTCGACGATGCGATCGGACGCGGCCTGGACGGCCTTGCGGGTGGCCCGGCGGTCGGCGTTCTCGACCGCCTGGAAGGGCTTGCCGTAGACCACGTCGATCCGGGAGCGCAGACCCGGCAATGCACCGATCGAGGATCCCCGCGCACCGGTGCCGAGGCAGGCCACCGGGACGATGGGTGCCCCGGAGCGCAATGCCAGATATGCAAGTCCATTGTGCACTGCCGAGAAGTCGGCCTGTCCCCGCGTGCCCTCCGGGAACACGCCGAGCGCGCCGCCGCCGGCCAGTACGGCGAGCGAATCGGTGATCATCTTGCGGTCGGCGACCCCGCGCTGGACCGGGATGTGCCCGATCCCGCGCAGTACCGGGCCCAGCGCGCCGGCGAACATCTCGCGCTTGACCAGCACCTGGGTGGGCCGAGGGGCGAATGCGAAGAGCATCGGCCCGTCGACGAAGTTGGCGTGGTTCCCGGCCAGGATCACCGGGCCGGCGAGCGGTACGTGCCACGCACCCAGCGCGCGTATCCGCCAGAAGCTGCGCAGAAGCGGCTCGCCGATGAAGTGCGCGGCACCGGCCAGCGGGGGTTTCGAGGTGGTCCCGAGTGCCGCGCTCACCGCACGTGTTCCGCGACCAGGGCGAGCAGGTGGTCGACGACCTGGTCGCGGTCCAGCTCGGTGGTGTCCACCAGGATCGCGCCCTCGGCCATGCCGGCCGGGGCGACCGCGCGGCCCGAGTCCAGCGCGTCGCGCCGGGCCAGGTCGGCCTGCGTGGCTTCGACGCTCTTGGCCTGCGCGCCGGTCAGTTCGGCGTTGCGCCGGGCCGCGCGGGCCGCCTCGGACGCGGTCAGGTAGACCTTGACCGGCGCGTCGGGGGCCACCACGCTCGCGATGTCGCGGCCCTCGACCACGATCCCGCCCGCGCCGATCACCGCCCGCTGCAGGTCGACCAGCCGCGTACGCACCTCGGGGACCGCGCTGACCGCGCTGACCGCCCTGGTCACCTCGTCGGTCCGGATCGGGCCCGCCGCGTCCTTGCCGTCGACCGTGATGGTGGGTCCGTCCGGCTCGGTGCCGGAGACGATCTGCGGCTTGTCCGCGGCGGCGGCGACCGCGGCCGGGTCGTGGATGTCGACGCCGTTGAGGAGCATCCACCACGTCATCGCCCGGTACATCGCGCCCGTGTCGAGGTAGCGCAGGCCCAGGCGCGCGGCGACCGCGCGCGAGACGCTGGACTTGCCGGAACCTGACGGGCCGTCAATGGCGACCACGGCGGTCGCGAGCGGCGTACGGGCTTCCACGGTCGCCGACCTTTCGCTTGATTCGCTGATTGCCGGCCCTGCGGCCGGCTCGGGTGGTGCGGATATCGCGGGTATTGCCGAACCGGGCGGCGCTGCGGATGCCGCGGGGCGATGGGACACCGCCCGAGGGTACCGTCACGGATAGCCTTGATCGGTTCCGCCATTATTCCGCCCCGCGTCCCTTGGAGTTCCCGTCGTGCGTAGCGCCGCCGTGGTCGGCACCGGACTGATCGGCACATCCGTCGCACTCGCGCTCACCGCGCGCGGGGTCACCGTGTATCTGCGCGACCGGGACGACACCGCGGTACAGACGGCGGCGGCGATGGGCGCGGGACTGGCCGAGGAGCCGCCGGAGCCGGTCGACCTGGCCGTACTCGCGGTGCCGCCCGGGCGGATCGCCGAGACCCTGCGCCAGGTACAGAAGGCCGAACTGGCGCACAGCTACACGGATGTGGCCAGCGTCAAGGAGCAACCACTGGCCGAGGTGGCCGCGCTCGGCTGTGATCTCTCGCGCTACATCGGCGGGCATCCGCTGGCCGGGCGCGAGCGCTCGGGGCCGTTGGCGGGGCGGGCCGAACTGTTCGAGGGCCGGCCCTGGGTGCTGACGCCTTCGGCGGAGACCGGCACCGAAACGCTCAACCGGGCGCTGGAGATGGTGTCGCTGTGTCGGGCGGTGCCGGTGGTGATGGCGCCGCGCGATCACGACCACGCGGTGGCGCTGGTGTCGCACGCGCCGCACCTGGTGTCCGCGCTGATGGCCGCGCGGCTCGAACACGCGGCGGACACCGACACCCGGCTGGCCGGGCAGGGGGTACGCGACGTGACCCGGATCGCGGGCTCCGACCCGCGCCTGTGGATCGACATCCTGGGTGCCAACGCGACGGCGGTCGCCGACGTCCTGGCGGGCCTGGCCGCCGACCTGGACACGGTGGTCGGCTCGCTGCGCTCGCTGGCCGCCGCCGACGTATCCGAACGCGAGGAGGGCTCGCGCCGGGTGGCCGCGCTGTTGCGCCGGGGCAATGCCGGCCACGCCCGAATCCCGGGCAAACACGGCGCGCCCGCGGCCCACTACGAGGCGATCCCGGTGGTGATCCCCGACCGCCCGGGCGAGTTGGCCCGCCTGTTCGCCGACGTCGGCCGGGCCGAGGTCAACATCGAGGACATCCGCATCGACCACGCCCAGGGCCGCCCGACCGGCCTGGTCGAACTCCAGGTCGACCCCAAACGAGCGGAGTCCCTCACCACGGCCCTGCGCGCGGGCGGCTGGACCGTACAGCGCTGAACACACGCGGTGCCCCGGGGCGGCGGGACGGCCGGGAGGCGAGTGCGGCGCGTCGGGCCGGGCCGGGCCGGGCGGTGTCGGTTCGGGAGCGTTGCCCTCGTCGGGCGGCCTCGCCGCTCCCCGCCTCGCGCGCCGATCGCCGCCCCTCGCATACCCCGAGGTATACTGTGGAGTATGACTTCGACCACGATAAAGGTTGAAATGGGCGTCCGGGACGACCTTGCCCGGGTAGCCGCGGATGAGCTCGGTGGCGTCACGCTCAACGCCGCACTCGCCCATCTGCTCACCGAGCACCGCAAAGCGGCAGTCCTCGCCGCGTACGCGCGTTTGGCGGCCGACTCCTCGGCGTGGCAGGACTACGAGCACGAACTCGACGAGTGGGACGGCCTGGCCGGCGATGGCCTGGGGGGTGGGCAGTGAGCCGAAAGGCCGCCCCGTGGGAGGTGTGGATGGCCGACCTCTCCCCGGTCATCGGCTCGGAGCAGTCCGGTCGACGGCCGGTCGTGGTCGTCAATTCGCCCTTCTACGCCTCCTTCCCCATCGCAATGGTGATCGTCGTGCCGCTGACCACTCAGGACCGGGGTCTGCCCCATCACGTCCCGGTGTCCTCGCCGCAGTCCGGTCTCCGCCGTCCGAGCTGGGCACGGACCGACGACGTTCGAGCGGTCTCCGAACAGCGGCTCACCGGGCGCCCGCTCGGCCGCGTCGGCGACAAGGAGGCCGACGACATCCGCGCCTACCTCCGGCTGATGCTGGACATCTGACCCACTCCGGGCACCCGATGGTCACCGGGGTGGGTTCTGTTCCGACCAGCGGCGGCCCAGTTCGGTGCGGAAGGCTTCGGCCCATTGGGAGTTGAGGAGGATTTCCTCGATCAGCGGGTTGGGGGAGCGGTCCCGGCGGTCGGACAGGGTACAGATGGCCACCTGGCGGAGGATGCCCTTGGTGTCGGTTTTCGGGGCCAGGACCACGACCAGGAGTTGTTCGAGGAGTTTTCGGGTGCGTTTTTCGCCCGCGCCGGCCGCCGCCAGGCGGTCGCCGAACTGTTCGGCGTCCAGGAGGGTTTCCCGCATGGCTCGGAGGTCGTCGGGGTTCCAGGCCTCCGGGGCCAGTTGCCGGCGGCGTTGTTCCAGGCGGGTGATCAGCCGGTCGGCCAGGACGGGCAATACGCGCAGGTCTGCCAGCCGTAGCGCGACGGCCAGCGTGACCACATTGTCGATGCCGGCGACCTCGGTCTTGGCCGCGCCGCCGCCGAGGGCACGTTCGCGCAACGTCGGCTTGTCCGGGAGGCGCTTGACCGCACGCCGTATCTTGTCCACCTCGGTGTCCGGAACGCCGTACTCGGCCCACACACTCCACGGCGCGTTCCCGGCGCTGGTCGGCGGCGCGCCCGGGGTCGGCGGGCTCCCCGGGCCGTCGGCGGCGCCCACCTCGGGCCGGCCGTCCGGGTCGTCCGGGTCGTCCTCGACGATCGGCAGCGCGGGGATCGGCAGTTCGCCCCGCTCCTCCTCGAAGCCCGGCCACGGCCCGGCGAAGGCGTCCTCCAACTCCTCGAACACCGTGCCCTCGTCGGCGTACCAGGTGACGTCGGCCGGTTCGGCGGCCGGTTCGGGTTCGCGCCGGGGTTCGGACTCGGGTTCGGGTTCGGGCGTCGGTTCCGGCCGCGCCGCGCGGGCGGATTCCGCCGGTGGGAAGGCCGGTTCCTCCTCGGCCGCCGACACGGTGACCACCCGCGGCTCATGTTCGCGCTCACGTTCGGCCCGGACCGGCCGCGCCCGCTGCCCGGCCCGCTCCGCCCGAGCGGTCGCGGCCACCAACGCCTTCTCGGTCACCAACGCCCGGTCGACGACCGGCTCGGCCGAGGGCGAGGGCACCGGCGCCGGCGCCGGCACGGGCGTCGGCACGGCCACCGTCCGCCGGCCCAGCCGCGCGCAGATCTCCCGGGACCGCTGCTCGGCCCGTTCGTGCGGGAAACGCCGCAGGTCGCGCATGCCCTCCAGGAGGCGGTGAATCCCCGCCCAGTCGGTGTCCGTGTACCGGCTCACCAACAGCGCCGCCGCATGCGCGTGCACATCCGAACCGGCCTTCGGCTCCTCCCCCACCACCAGCCGATACCGGCCCGCCCACGGCTCCGCGTCCCGCGGCCGGCGCGGCAACACCACGAACCTCGGCTTGCCCGAGTGGTCGTGCGTCTCGAACGTCGAGAACGTGAACGAGACCGGCACCAGCCACAACAGCAGGTCGGACAACCCCCACAACATCGGCACCGGATCGATCCCGACGTCGGCCTGCCGAAACGAGAAGAACCGCCCCGGGTGCCGCAACACCGCGGCCACCGCGACCTCGAGCAGATACGCCTGGTCCCGCGCCCGCCCGCGCAACCGCTCGGCCTGCCCGGCCAGCGCGCCCGCCATGAAGTCCGGTGCCAGCGGCGCGAGTCCGTAGCCGCGCGGGATGTCCTCCAGGGCCGGCTCACCCGCCCACACGTCGTCCTGGGCGAGCACCAGCGCGGCATGCGGCCCCAGATCGCGGCCCGGATCGAGCAGCACGCGGGCGTTGTTCCCGTCCACCACGTACTCGCGTCGGATCACCGCCGCGCCCCGCCCGGTGTGCACCAGCGCGACACTGGTCACCGGCGCCCCCCGGTCGTCCGCGTCGATCGCCACGTGTTCCCGCAACTCGTCGTGCCAACCGATCAGTTCGTCCCGGGACACCGAGGCCGCGATCGGCCCCAGGCCGCGCCCGCCGAGCAGGCTGTCGTCCTGGCGTCGGTAGACGATCTGCCGAAATCCACTCGCCGCGGCGTCGACCGGTGCGTCCTTCCCGGCCGGTTGGGCCGTGCGTGCCGTCATGGTTGCGGTTCCGTCCTGTGCGGCGTGTTCCGGAAGCTCTCGTCGACCAGTCTGCCGAGTTCGAGCAGGTACGACTCGCGGTGTCGGGGCGAGGCGCGCAGCCCGTCCCGAAGCACGCACTGATAATCCGCCCACACCTTCAAGGACGTGCGAAGGGCCCAGACCGTGCCCGCGATGTCGGTGCCGAGCGTGGGCAACACATCGCCGCCGAACCTGGTCCGTTTGCCGTCGCCCACGGTGAGCCGGGTCATCGTCCCCACCAGCCGACACACCGTCTCACGCGGCGCGCCGCACCCGTCCAGGGTGTTGATGTCCTCGTGCAGCCGGCCGAGCACCCGCGCGTACGTCTCCCTGGTGTGCGTACTCTGCCGCACCCCCGCCACATCGTCGCGGTCCAGGAGTCGGTCGAGCAGGTGGACCACCGGGGCCAGCAGCGGCGGCCGGGCCAGCAGGAGTGCGACCGCCAGGGTGGCGGGGTCGACCCGGGCCAGCAGCTCGTGGAACTCGCGGGTCGGCTGCCCACCACTCCGGGCCAGTTGCCGGGCGGCCTGGTCGAGCGCGGTGAAGCCGTTGCGGCCCGCGCCCAGTCGCTCCCATCCGGCCCGGTCCCAACTGCCGCGCCCGGCCGGGTTCGCCGAGGGGTTCGTCGGCAACACCGGACGGCCCCCGGAGTCGCCCGGCGCGGGCCGGGCGGTCCTGCCGGCCGGCGGCGCCGCGAGCCGGTCCGGTCGGGGCGGGATCGGCACGAACGGCCCACCGCCGCCGACGGTCGGCCGAAACGACGGCATCGGCCCGGCCCCACCGGCACCCGCCGACGGCCCCTGCCACGGCTCGTCGGGCTCGTCCGGCTCGTCGGGCCTCTCGGGTCGGACCGGCACAGCCCGCCCGGGTCGCGGAGTGGCCCGACCGAACCCGTCCCGATCCGGCTCACCGGGCGTATCCGACTCGTGCAACTCGTGCAACTCGTGTAATTCAGGCAACTCGTACGATTCATGCGACTCATCCTGCGCATCGCCGGTGATCCACGTCTCCGTGTATCCGATCACGCCGAGGTCGTCGGCACCCTGCGCCGCCGGGTCGCCGTACGGCCCCGCCACCGGCCCCGTCACCGGCCCCGCTCCCGACCCGACCCCGGACCCCGATTCGAGCCCCACCCCCGGTCCCACCGTCCGCACCGCGCCCGTGCGGTCCGCCTCCAGCCGCAGCACCAGATCGGCGACGTCCGCGTACGAGGCGTTCTTCCCCGCCGCCTGCTCCAGCTTCAGCAGCAACGCGTCCACCTCGGCCCACGGGCGTGTGCAGTACAGCTGCACCAGGAAGCCCGCCGCGTCCCGGAACACGTCCTGTCCCGGCTGTGGTTCCGCACGCGGGTCGATCCGCAGCCGGTTGCTCGGCTCCGGCGTGTTGGGCCAGCGCGGGACCAGGACGAAGCGCGGCTTGAGCGACGCGTCGCTGGTCTCGTACGTGGAGAAGGTCCACATCCCCGGCGCGAGCGGCTGGGCCAGATCGAACACGCCCCAGAGCAGCGGCACGATGTCCGGGCCGACGTGGTGCAGATGCAGGGTGAAGGTCCGCAGGTGGTCGCGCAACACGGCGGCGAGCACCACTTCGAGCAACTCGGCGTGCGCCCGCGCCTGTTCGCGGATCCGTGCGCACACCGCCCGGTCCACCGAGTCCGGGCGGATCGAGCCGGTGCGCATCGGTACGTTCTCGGGCACGTCGGCGAGCGGGACCCCGGATCCGGTGAGCCCGCCGCCCTGCCGCTCGTGCAGCCACGCGGTGGCCAGCATCCGGTGCCCGGAGACGCCGAGCGTGGGGTCCAGGAGGACGTGTGCGTTGGTGCCGGGCCGGTTGGTGCCGTGGATCGCGGCCTCGCGCAGGATCAGCGCGTGCCGCTCCTCCAGGCGCACCCGGCTGAAGCTCCACGCGGGTGTCTCCGGGAACGAACGGTCCATCGAGACGTGGTTGTCCAGACCGCCGTGCCAGTCCCGGAGCCGGTCGGGGGTCAGCGAGGTGGCGACCGGACCCATCCCCCGACCGCCGAGCAGGTGCTCGTAGCTCCAGCGATAGACGATCTGGTCCAGTGCGTCCCCTGTGGCGTCCGATGCCATCTCACACCCCCACCCGCTCGATGCCGGCCTGATCGAGCATGTCGCACATCGCGAGGATGGACACGATGGGTTCGAGAACCCGGCGCGGCCGGATGCCGCCGGGGAATCGGCCGTCCCGATCCCGCGCGCCGGTGGCCGAGACGAAGTGCATCGTGCAGCGCCGGAATTCCTCGAACGGGCTCAGCCAGGCCGCCGCGTCGTGCGCGGACAGGAACGAGTACACGTCTCGGCACTCGGCGGCCACCCTGGCCGGGTCGACCACCCCGATCCGGGGCGCCTGCGAGCCCAACCACGCGTCCACGGGCGGCTCGAACCGGATCAGGTCGGACTTGGTCACCGCGACGGCGACCGGTTGGCCGAGCAACTCGTCGGTACGGGGCAGCCGGTCCATCACCGCGGCGAACGTCCGGTCACCCCGGCGCAGGCCGGTCGGCTCGTCCCCGTCCCCGGTCAACCCGCGCAGCTCCGGCAGGTCGACCGCGACCACCGGGTCCACCACGAAGACGAACGCGTCCGCGGCGGCCAGGAATTGCATCTCCCGGCCGCCCCGGGCCAGGTCCTCCCCGCTGACGTCGAAGAACGCGATCGGCCGGGTCCGCCCGGCGGTGCGCAGGAGCAGCGCGTCCGCGAACTGGACCAGGTTGCCCTGGTGGTTGACCGTGGTCGCGAGCATGTGCCCGCGCTGGAGCGGATCGACCCGGTTGTGCAGGTAGTCCTGGTGCTGATCGGCGTCCACCGGCATGTGGGTGACCCCGTACGGTCGAAGCCCGCCCGCGTCGATCTCGGCGATCATCGCGGCGAGCAGGTGCGTCTTGCCGGAGAGGCCGTCGCCGATCAGGCCGATCACCAGCGGCGGTTCGTGGATCAGATAGTTGGTCGGCAGGTAGTGTTCGCGCTCCTCGTCCCCGGTCGGGTTGGGGCAGCGCATGAAGGTGGCGCGCAGTCGGTCGTGCCGCTTGATCGGGTCGGTGACCGTGCTCAGGTCCACCCGTTCGTAGCGCAGCCGCGCGTCGCGTTCGTAGAGGTCGTGTTCGTTCCAGCGGACCAGGTCCAGGCAGTAGGGGCAGCGCACCACGGGTCGATTCGGGTCGATGGGACCGGCGGCCCGGACGGCGGCCGGCGGGGCCTCGGCGGAGGCCGGTTCGGGCGTCGCGCGTCGGACGTCGCCGGCGCTCTCCCGCGACGGCGTGGGCGCGGGCGTTCCGGAGGTCCCCCGCGTTCCGGACGTCCCCCGCGCCCCGGCGCTCCCGGGCGTCCCGGTCGTCCCGGTCGTCCCGGGGGCGCCGGCACCCCCGGGCATCCCAACCGCTCCGGAAGTTCCGGGAGTTCCAGGGGTTCCGGATGTACCGGGCGCACCGGATGCTCCGCCCGTTCCGGGCCCCGTCTCGCGCGGCCGACTCCGCGCCTCCTGGCGGCTGCCGAGCGCGTCGAGGCGTTCGCGCACCGCGTCCACCCGGCCTGCCTCCGGCAGCGTGTGTACCTCGGTGGGCACGTTGAGCAGCCGGTGGAAGCCCGCCCAGCCGGCGCCCACGTAGTACTTCACGATCCGCCGGGCCAGTTCGCGCGGCGCGTCGTAGGGCTCGCCGTGCCCGGTCAGGTCGACCCGGACCCGGGTCCCCGGCGGATTGTTCGGCACTCGGGGCAGCGCGATGAACCGGGGCGCGTCCTCGGGGTCGGGCGCCGCGTCGTCCACCTCGAAGGTGGAGAACGTCCACGGGCCCGGGAGCAGCGCGGTCAGGAGGTGCTGCAGGCCCCACAGCAGCACGGTGGCGTCCTCGGCCGTGGCGGGCAGCAGCGCCAGCCGGGCCCGGGGCCTGCGCAGTACCGCGGCGACCAGCACCTCCAGCGGGTCGGCGAGGCGGCGGGCCCGCTCGTGCAGTTCGCCGGCCGCGACCTCGAAGGCCGCGGCCAGCCGGTCGTCGGACAGCGGCCGCAGTCCGTAGCCGGGCGGCACCGTGTCCAGGTCGAGCGCGCCGGGCCCCTTCCGGCCCATCGAGCCCCACGCGATCGCGTCGAACGGCGCGATGCTGTCCCGGGGGCCGACCAGGACGTGGGCCGAGTTGTTCAGCCGCTGCCGGCGCGCGTCCGGGCTGAACTCGCGGCGGATCAGCGCGACGCCGAGCGGGGTGTCGAGCAGACACAGGCTGGACGCCGGGCACGCGGGGTCGCCGTAGTCCATGGTGACCGCCCGGCCCAGCCGGGTGCGGGTATGCCAACCGAACACCTCGTCGCGGCCGAGCGACGTGGCGACCGGAACGATGCCGCGTCGCCCGAGCAGTCCGTCCGGGTCCCATCGGTACACGATCTGATGCAACATCAGCCGACCTCACCTGCCGTACCTGCCGTACCTGCCATGGCGTTCAACCGGGTTGGTTCTTTCCGAAGAGCCGGAATCGACCCGGCTTCGGCGCGGCGCCGGGCGGTTCGGCGGGCTTCGGCGGCAGTACGGGGTACGGGCGCTCCTCGGGCGCGGCGCGGGGCGGCGCCGGTTGGCCGGGCAGCGGCATGCGCTGCCGCTTGCGCTCCAGGGCCGCCGCGTAGCCGCGCCGCCCCTCGGCGAGCGGGTCGTACTGGGCGTGGCCGGGTACGTACGGATCCGGCTCGGCCAACCGGCGCAGCAGTTCGGCCGGTCCCGGCCGGCCCTGCGGGTCGGCCGCGAACACGCCCTGGAGCAGGTCGAGCAGGACACCCTGGGTCTCCACGCCGACCGGGGCCAGGCCCTGGCGGACCGGGCGGGCGGTGGTGACGTGGTAGGCGACCTGCCCGGCCGACCAGACGTCGTCGCGCGAGTCGGCGGGCCCGGGTCCGCGCAGCGGCCCCGGCGCGGCCCACTGTGCGACACCCAGGCTGCTGCGTGGTTCGCCGGCCAGCGCCGCGTGGCCGAAGTCGGTGACGCAGAGCCGGCGTTGCTCACGGTGCCAGCGCACGCTGGTGGGGGTCAGGTCGCCGTGTACGACGCCGGCCGTCTCCAGGTAGCGGACCGCGCGAAAGAGTGCGCGCCGAAACGCGTCCTGCTCCTCGGTCAGCAGCCTGCCGACCACCTCCTCGGCGGGTGGACCGGGCACCGCCTCGAGCAGGAGGAACGGTTCGACGCCGTCGAAGTCGTGGCCGGCGATCCGGGCCAGCTCGCGCGGATACCCGGCCGCGCCGAAGCTGCGCACCAGCCGCAACAACACCCGGATCTCCGTCTCCAGGCCCGCCTCGGCGCCCACCCGGCGGCGCGGATCGAGCACGCCGAGCCGCTTCTGGACGAAGACGCTGCCGTCCTCCACGTCGCGCACGTCGCGGATCCGGAACGGCTCCCCCGGTGCGGCGGGTCGATCCGGGCCGTACTCCACCCGGCGCTCCACCGACCGGCCCTCGGGGTCGGTGTAGCCGAGCTTTTCCTCGCGGGCGTCCCCGGGCGCCGGGCTCATCGGGCCCATCCGCCGTCGCGCTCCGGGTCGGTCGGCGCGCCGCCGGCGCCCTCCTCCCAGATCCGCGCGTCGTCCACGGATCCCGGGAGCAGCGGCAACAGGCGCAGTACGCCGGCCAGCCGGCCGCCGCCGGTCCACACCAGCTCGGGCTCGAGCAGGTGCCCGGCGCTGCGTTCGCGCAACGCCTCGCGCACCGCCGGGCGCACCCCGCGCGGCGCGAAGCGCACCCCTCGTGCGTGGGTGGGCGTGTGGTCGAGCAGGATCAGCTGGTCCGCCGCGCACAGTTGCAACATCGAGCGGTCGGCGGGCTGGGCGAGCAGTTCGGCGATCCGGTCCGCGTCGCCGCCGACCGCCTCCCCCACGTGCGGACGGTCCTGGCTGCCGCGCCCGAACGGCGGCGCGGCCTGCACACCGTGGTGCGCGAGGTGGTCGGTGTACGCGTGCAGTACCGGCCGCAGTTCGGGCCCGGCGCCACGGCGCGACGCCTCCGCCGGATCACGTTCCAGGAGCGGCCACAGCGGTTCGAACGCGGCGTGCAGCGCGTCCACCAGATCGCCGAGCACCGTGTCGTGGAGACTCGCGCCCACACTCCCGCCCGTACTCGCGCCCGCGCCCGGCGGCGGAGTCGTCGGCCGGGCCGATCGACCCGGCGTCGGCGGGGCGCCGGTGCCGAACATCGCGCCGACCGGCTCGGGGGCGGCCGGCTCATCGGTGAACTGCCGCGCCGGCGGGGCCGCGTCCTCGGCCAGGATGGTCGCGCTCTCCTCCAACAGGGCGGCCAGTACGGTCGCCCGGTCCACCGCCTCGCGGCGCGGCGCGGCCAGCGCCCAGTCGTTCCACACGGTGCGTACGAGCACGCCGTGCAGTCCGTGCAGCGCCCGGCTCGCCGCGCCCAGCCCGAGGGCCCGGTCCCAGTGCCGCACCCGCACCATCCAGTCCAGACCGGGCAGCACGACCAGTACGGCCGGGCCGAGCAGCAGGGCGAGCGGCCCCACGCCGGTCGGCGGACCCCACGCGCGCCCCGCGAGCACCCCGAGGACCGCACCGACCAGGGTCACCAGGCCGGCCACCACGATCATCGGCAGCGCCTCGGTGGGCAATATCGGCCGGGTCCCTCGGTCGGGGCGGCGCATCGTGATCAGCGTCGGCCCGAGCACCCCGAGCAACACCGCGAGACCGGCGCCGAGCAGCCCGAGCGCGGGCCACAGCGCGGTCAGGAAGGCCCCGACGAGCAGCCCGCCGACGATGCCGACCTGCCCGGGGCCGAGCGGGAACACGGCCGGACGCAGGTAGCGGGTCAGGAAGCCGTCCGAGCAGGTCTGATCGACCTCGTGGGCCCGCGAGGCGCCCGCGCCCGGGGCGATCCGGTCGGCGAGTTCGCGCAGCCGCCCGGCCAACCCGCGCAGCCCCTCGGGGCGTTCGAACGCGGCGGTGGTGCGCTCGCGCAGCGCGGCGGCCACGGAGGTCGCGCCCAGGCCGGGCGGTTCGGGGACGAGCACGCCGAGTCGGTCCAACCAGGCCCGCCCGTCCGCGTCGAGGCCGGCCGCACCGCGTCCCACGGTCTGCCGGACCAGGTCCCGGTATTCGCGCAGGAGGACTGCCGAGTCGGCGATCTCCGCGTCGATCGGCCGCCCGTCGCGGCCGGTGGAACCGTACAGGGCCAGTGGCGCGGCCAGCCCGGTCAATCGCTGTCGGGCCCGCTCGAAGCCGTGCTCGGCCTGTGCCCAACGGGCGGCGAGCAGCCCGTCGGCACGCACACACTCCCGACTGCCGCCGGCCGCCGAGGCAAGCCCCGCGCCCTGGTCGTCGGCGAGCGCCGCGAGCGGTTCGGGCCACGGCTGGTCGACCCCGCCCTCGGCGCCGACCAGCCGCTGCACCGCGCGGATCCGGGCCCGCCGGACCGCGTCGTCGCGGATCCGATGGACGAACACACTCATCCCGGGCGCGGCGATCGACCTGGGCATCTCGGTCACCCCGGCGAGCACCTGGTCGAACACCTCGGGCTGGCTGAGTACGTCCACCAGCGGCCCGAGCGCGTCCGCGTCGTCCGGACCGAGGCTGACCCCGGGCGCCCGGCCCGGCGCCCACTCGGTGCCCCGGACGTCGCCCACCCACAACGTCGCGGCGTCGCTGCCCGCGAGTTGCCCGGGTCGGCGCAGTACGACCGAGCCGGCCACCGGTGTGCCCACCGCGACGCATACGACCTTGCTGTACATGCCGGCGAAGATGCGCTCGTACGCCTGCCGGTGCGCCACCAGGTCGTCGACCGAGTCGAGCACGAGTACCCGATCGGCGTCCACGTTTCGTGTCCCGGCGGGCACCCGGGTGCGCGCGTAGGCGGTCTGCACGTCGGCGAAGCGGCGTGCGGCCAGCACGGTGTCGTACTCGGTGCGCAGGTCCACCACGATCACCAGCGGGTGCGGCACACTCGCCGCGGGAACGGCGCTCTCGGTCACCGGCCACCCCCGGGCAACTCGCGCCCGTCCCGCTCGTCGAGTTCGCCCGGTGGGTCCGACCGCCGGGTGTGGTCCAATCCGGGCAACCGCACCGTCCGGTCGTCCGGATCCCCGGGCTCGCGCCGATCCCGAGGATCGAACGCGCCGAGCGGGCGGGTCACGTCGGACGGATCGCCGCCGCCGAACGAAGCACGCGACTCGGGCCCTTCGTAGCGGTCCGATCCGGCCGACGCGGCCCGTGGATCCGGCCCGTCACCGGGGTCGTCCCCGGGCAACGGCCCACGCGGCTCGGGCCGTTGGTCGCGCCCGGGCTCGTCGTAGCGATCGTGGCGAGCCGAACCGCCCACCGGAGCACGGGACTCGGGCGCGGCGTACGGGTCGACCGGCGGCTCCCGGCGCGCGGCGGCGCGGGGTTCGCGGTCCGGGCGCGGAGGGCGCGCGTCGTACGGATCGTCGTAGGGGTCGTACGGATCGGGCCACCCGCGTCGTTCCGGCCCGGGCGGGTGGTCGCGCTCCTCGCGGCGGTGGTCGCCGGGCTTGTCCAGGTTCGGCCGGCCGAGGTCGCGGGTGACCTCGGGCTCGCCCGGGTCCCGCCACTCGTCCCGCCGGCGCGGCTCCGGCACGTCCCGACGCTCCCGGCGCCCTCCCACGTCGTCGAACGTCGCCCGGCCCGACTCGGTGCCCGACCGGCGCTCCCACTCGCCGGCGTCCCGGGGCTCGGGCGGCTGCCTCGGCCGGCGCGGCTCGCGGTCCCACTCGTCGCGCTCGCGCTCCCGGCCGCGCAGCTCCCGGTCGTCGTGGTGGCGCTGGTCCCACTCCGGCCCGCGCCGCTCCCGGTCGTAACGCTCGTCGCGCCCCCGCCCCCGGTCCTCCCCGGCCCACTCCGGCGCACCACCACGCGTCCCGAAGTCGTCCCCGGGCCCCTCGTCGAGGTACTCCAACTCCCGCAACGAGTCCCGGTTCGCCCCCTGGTGCGCGAAGGACAGGTCCAGTGCCGCCGGCAGCGTGACCTCCCACAGCCGCAACAGCTCCTCCGCCCACCCCCGGCTGCGCTCCGGCAACCGATCCCGCAGCTCCTTCAGCGATTTGACCTGCCGAGGTGCCACCTCGTGTACGAAGTGCCGGTACAGCGGCGCCGGTTCGCGCACGCGCGAGCCCAATCCGTCGGGCTGGGTGAGCATCAGCTGCTTGGCGAACTCCCGCCGCACCGAGGCGTCGTCGGTCAGCGTCCACTCCTCGTACGCGCGCAGCAGGCTGCCCCAGGACGAGGCCCGGTCGAACGGTCGCAGCGGCAGCCTCATCGTGGTCGACCCGTGCGGCAGCCGGATGTCCACCACCTCCGGCGAGGAACGATCCCCGCGCGCCACCTCCACCTGCCCGTTCCACATCGCGCACAACAACCGGTGCAGGATGTAGGCCCGATGCCCCTCGGTGGTGGCCAACCAGTCGTAGCCGAAGCCGAGTCGTTGTCGCCATTTGAGGAAGTCGACCGGGTCCTGCCGGTCGAGCGAGCGCGACCACTGGGCCAACACCTGCCGCACCTCGGGCACTTCGGTCAGGCTCATCGCGCTGCGGAAGAGCACCACCACGATCGACTCCTGCTCGACCGCGCGGAACTCGATCTTGCGGGACGGCTCGTTGGGGATGTTCAACATCCGTTCCAGGTAGCGGCGCACCTCCGCATCCTGGGTGGTGCCCGGGTGCGCGATCAGCACCTTGAGTTCGCCGCTGCCCTCCGGCGAGAAGCCGTTGGGCAACATACCCGCGAGCTTTTGCACGAACTGCTCCAGGTCCTCCTCGCCCACCGAGGCGCCGCGCCGGGTGGCCGCGCGGGTGAGCAGATCGCGCACCGGCGGCAGCAGTGGTTGCGCGTTGAGCTCGCCGGCCTCCACGAACAACGTCTTGACCTGCTGCTTTATCTGGTCACGCACATAGGTGACCGCCGCCGGGCCGCCTTCACGTTCCTCGCCCATCTCGTAGGCGTGTTGCCAGATGCCCGCGCCGAGCAGCTTGCCGAGGAGTTGCGCGGCGCCGGCCGTCTCGGGCAGTCGTTCGCGGTCCACGAAGCGGCGCAGCACCTGGCGGTAGAACGACTCCAGGTTGCCCTGCGGCGGCAGCAGGTAGGAGACCCCCGAGCGCTGCCGGTACAGCTCCCGGGTGGCCCGGCCGAAGTTGGCCTCCTCCTGGTCGCGGTGGTCGTTGAAGGCCTGCGCGAGGCCGTCCACCACGGCCCGCAGGTAGTTCATCCTGCGGTCCCACACCTCGGCCTGACTGCCCCACTGGGCATGCCAGTTGCGCCGCGAGCGCCATTCGAACCACTGCTGCTGGGCACTCAGCGCGCGCTGCACCTCGGGGTCGCCCCACTTGGCCTTGACCACCCCGCCGGCCCGGTCCTTGATCGCGGGGACGTGCGGGGCGTTGACGGTGATCCCGGGCGGCGGGGTGGGTTCGGTGCTGCAATGGGCGAGCAGCCCGGCCACCCCGGGCCGGTCGCTGTCGCCGTGGAGCCGGCGATCCCCGAAGAGCACCCGACGGGCCCGGAACAGGTCGCCGTCGGCCAGCAGTTGCCGGATCCCCCGGGCGTGGTTGAACTCCTCGGCCAACTGCGCGGTATGGGTGCGCAGTTGGGCCTCCTGCTGGCGAAGCGCCTGCTCCATCGCCCGGGATCGGGCGTTGAGCGCCTGCATGATGCCCGCCGCGCCCCTCGCCGGTGCCGGGTCGGCCACGTGCGGCGGTGCGCACAACCACAGTTCGCCGAGCCCGGCCACCGACATGAAGGACTTGATCCGGTCCAGGTTGGCCTCGGCGGCCACCCGGCTGTCGTGGGTCAGCTCGCGCACGGCGTGGGCGAGCAGGCGACCCGCGACGATGTCGGCGAGTTCGTCCACCGGCACGGTCATCGAGGCGACCAGGCTGGTGGAGACCCCGCACGCGCCGATCCCGCTGGGCGCGGGCACCTCGCGCCGCACCCCCTCGTTGATGAAGCTGTCCGCGAAGGACTGGTACAGGTCGCCCTGGATGACCGCGTTCTCCAACTCGGGCCCACCCGGGTTGAGTCCGGTCCCGATCAGCGACATCACCAGCGAGACCACCGAGCGGTGCAGGTCCTCGCGCTCGATCCCACTGGTGCGGCTGAACAGGAAGCCGGTCTGCACGGTGCCGGCCCGGAGCCGGGTGGACTCCAGCCCCGGGTAGCGCACCGCCAGGTTGCCCGCCGGCGCGCCGAGCCCGGTGTCCAACTCCTCCTGCGCGTACTGCCCGTTCTGGTCGTCGACCAGCTGGAACAGGTCGAGCAGCGCCCGACCGGCGTTGAGCACCGCCGGTCGCCCGCCGCCGCGTTCCTCGTCGAACGCGGACGGCATCAGCACCAGCGGATAGATCTTGATCCCGTCGTAGCCCTGCGCGAACGCCTCGCCGATCAGGTGCAGATAGTCGTAGAAGATCCCGCAGCCGGTGCCGCCGGCGATCGAGAAGGCGACGAACACATCGCATGTGTTGCGGTTGTTCTGGCTGCCGCTGAGCGCCATCAGGTGGTCGTTGCCGTTGCTGATCAGCCCGACCGCGCGGCGCAACGGGTCCATCGCGGGCGCCAGTCCGTGCCGGAAGGTCTCGAACAGGGCGGCGCGGCCGACCGTGGGCAACTGCCCCGCGCCGCGCCGCAGCGGGGTCACCCGCGGCTCGCCCTCACGCGCCGGCAACCACGGGATGGTCTCCTCCGCCGCGTTGATCCGCAACGAACGGGCCACCTCCGGATAGGTGTTCAGCGGCGGCACCAGCTGGGTGGTCAGGTGCGCGTTGCGATCCGCGGCGGCCCGGTGCGCGGGCGGCGCGGCGCGCAGTCGCTGCCGCTGCAACTCGTTCTCGTTCAGGTCGGCGTAGACGAACTGGATGCAGTTGGGCAGTTGGTACGGCGCCAGTTGGCCGCCGAGCCGCTGCATCAGGCCGGTGCCGTCGGCGCCGCACAGTTCCTCGCGCAGCCGTCGCTCGAGTTCGGCGCCGATCAGACAACCGGTGCCGCCCAGGCCCACGAACAGCATGGACTGGTGGATGGACATGCCCCTGCGGCCTTGCGCTGCCACGGGCCCTCCTCGAAAAGTACGTGACGTGCGAGTTCGGGTGCTCGGACCGGCGCCGGGCCGGCACTTTCGCGGTGCTAGGTGCGCGGTGGTCCGTAGCCGAACGGGGTGTCGTCGGGGCCCGAACCCGACCCCGGGCCCGACCCCGGGTCGGCGGCCGGTCCCGTGCCGTACGGGCCGTAGGGGTTGTCGGGCTGGTCGGATCCGTAGGCACCGTCGCCGTACGGCCGTGCGGGCGGAGTCGGCGGCCCGCCGGCGCCGTACGGGCTGTACGGATCGGCGGCACCGGCGCCCCCGTCCGACGCGCCTGCGGCCTGGACCCGGTCGTCGCCGAACCCGAGCGCGAGTCCGGGTTCGATCTCGGTGGGCCGGCCCATGTCCAGGTGCAGGTGTGCGCCGAGCGGGGTCTCCACGTCCAGAGTGCCGGTCGCGGCGGTCCGCCGCACGATCCACGAACTGCCGGGCTCGTGTTGGTAGAGCGGGACCAGCTGGGGCGGGAAGCCGGCCGTGTCGAGTCGGAACCACATCGCCTCGGCGCGCTCGTCCAGCGGCCTGGTCTCCACCCCGATCGGTTGCCCGTCGCGGTACAGGCGCAGCGTGATCGGTCCGATCCGGCGGGCCCGACCGCGCCGCTTGGCGAGGTAGCCGAGCACACCGACCACGAGCAGGAGCAGCACGACGGCGCCGATCACCACCCACAGATACCTGTCCCAAAAGCCGGGCGGCGGTTCGACGGTGATGGTGCGGGTGGTGTCGGCGAGCACCTTGTCGCCGTCGTCGGCGTCCACCACCCGGATCCGCCCGGTGTGGTCGCCCTTGGCGATCGAGTCGCCGAAGCTCAGCTTGAAGTCGAACGAGTCGGACCCGGCGCTCACCTTCTGCTCGCCGCCGTTGATCCTCAGCCCGACGTCCGCCGGGAAGTCGGCGATCACCCGCAGGGTGTGCGACCTGCCGTCGTTGACCTTCCACTGCACCGTGCCGCCGACGCTGCCGCCGGGTTCGATGGTGGTGTCGCCCCACTTGAGTTCGACGCCCACCGGCGCCGGCCCCCGGCCCAGGGTGACCTTCCTGCCCTCGCGGGTGCCGGCCACGCCGGGCGCGGTGACCGTCCCGGTGAAGGTCACCTCGCCGGTGGTCCCGCTCGGGATCTTGTAGTCGCTGTAGAACTCGCCCTTGTCACCGGCCTTGAGCGGGATGTCCGCCTTGAGCCCGTTGCCGTCGACGTGCCCGGAGACCACGACGCCCTTGAGCGCGCCCGGGTCGGTCAGGTTCTTCTCCCGGGTCTGTAGGAAGACGCTGAGCCGCACCGAATCGCCCGCGCTCGGTTGCGGCGGGTTGAGTTGCACGTACGACTTGACCACGCCCTGCCATACCGCGGCGGCGCTGACCGGCCCGGAGACCCCGGCGGGGGCCTTGAGGTGGATCCGCCAACCGCCCGCCGCCGGGTCGGTGATCCGCAACGTCTCGGTCCGCGAGCCCTGGCCGCGCCGCTCGGTACCGGGTGCGGTGTCGGCCTGCCTGCCGTCCGGGTCGAAGAAGGTGGTCTCGATCCGCTCGTCGGCCTTGTGTACCTGGATGACCACGTCGGTGGCGATCGCCGGGATCGTCACATGCAGATCGGCCTCGCCGTCGACGTCGGTCGAGTCGGTCTGGGTGACCCCGGCGCAGCGCGCGCTGCCGAACGCCTTGCGCAGAAACTGCACGACCTCGCCCGAGTCCTTGGCGGTAGCCGCCGCCGGCTTGTCCTCGGGACGCTGGGAACACGTCGACGGCGCCCCGCCACCCGCGATCCGGCTCAGCTGCTCGGCGTTGATCGCGCCGCCGAAACCCAGTGGCCAGATCTGTACGCCGGCCGCCCTGGCCTCGGCCAGCGCACCGGTGAGCGCCTTGTCCAGCTCGCCCGGGATGCGCGCGGCGTCGTTGCCGTAGCCCTCGCCGGGCTGCGCCTCCATCGCCCCGTCGGTGGTGATGAACAAGACCTTGGGCTGCTGCGCGGGCGCCGAGCGCAACATGCTCACGCCCTGCCGGATCGCCGCCGGGATGTCGGTGTTGTTCCCCTCCCGGTCGGTGCGTTTGTGCAGCCTGCCCGCGCAGCCGGCCACCGCCGGGTCGGCGACGGCGGTCATCGGGCAGACCACGTCGACCGCCGACGTGGCGCCGGCGCCGCTGCCGAAGCCGACCATGCCCACGCGCGAGTCGGGCGAGAGTTCGCCGATCGCGGCGAGCGCGGCGGCGTCCTTCTCCCGGTCCAGGTCGGGGACGCTGAGGCTGCCGGACTCGTCGACCAGGACCACGTAGGAGATCGGCTGCACCTTGAGATTGGCATCGCCCGCGGGCGGGTCGGCGGCCCGGGCCGCGCCCGGGAGCAGCGCAAGGGCGAGTCCGGCGAGGCCCAGTGCGGCGACCGGCCGTCGGGCACGCCGTGTGGAGGGCGCCGGCCGCGGCGCTCCCCGGCGGACAGGCAGCACCAAGGTGGCGTCCCCCCTGCTGTCGGCCCCGCGTACGCGAGGCACACCTCGGGTATCGGCAACGTTCTAGCAGCAACTCGGGGGGTTTCGGGCGCCGTTCGCGATCACTGGCACACGCCCGGTCCCGAACCGTTATTCGGCCAGGACCCGGACACCCCCGTGCGGGCTTCCACGATGCACCATGTCGCCGGCCTGCGGAACCGCATCGACCAGATCCGAACAACGGCCGCGACCGTTCCACTCGGAAGTGGAACGGTCGCGGCCGTCAAGGCAGTTGGCCGCCCGGATGGTTACAGGTCGACCTGGCGGAACAGCAGCCCGATCTCGTCGTTGGACAACCGGCGGGTGCGCCCCGGCTTCTGGTCGCCCAGCTGGATCGGCCCGAACTGGGTACGCACCAGCCGCTCGACCGGGAAGCCCAGCTCGGCCAGCATGCGCCGGACGATGTGCTTGCGGCCCTCGTGCAGCACCACCTCGACGAGGTAGTTGTTGCCGACGCTGTCCACGATCCGGAAGCTGTCCGCGCGCGCGACCCCGTCCTCCAGCTCGACGCCGGCCTTGAGCTGCTTGCCCAGGTCGCGCGGGATCGGGCCCTGGATCGAGGCGAGGTAGGTCTTGCGCACCTCGTACCGGGGGTGGGTCAGCCGGTTGGAGAGCTCACCGTGGTTGGTGAGCAGGATCAGGCCCTCGGTCTCGGTGTCGAGCCGGCCGACGTGGAACAGACGCTGCTCGAACTCGGTGATGTAGTCCGCGATGGTGAACCGGCCGTCCGGGTCGAACATGGTGGACACCACGCCGGTCGGCTTGTTGAACGCGATGTAGGTCTCGGCCGGGCGGGTCGGGATGCGCATCCCGTCGACCTTGATCTCCACCGTGTCCGGGTCCACCCGCTTGCCCTGCTCGGTGACCCGCTCGTCGTTGACCTGGACGCGGCCGGCCTCGATCAGGTTCTCGCAGTGCCGGCGGCTGCCGATGCCCGCGTCCGCCATCACCTTCTGCAGGCGGACGCCCTCCTGCTGCTCGCGCTCGTTGCGCTCGCTGGAGCGCATCGTGGTCGGCCGCCGGTCCGGGCGGCCGGTGCCCGTCGAGGGGCGGCGGTCCTTGCCGCCCGCGGCGCCCGACTTCGGCTGCCCACCCGCGCCGCCGCGACGGTTGTCGTCGGCGACCCGCCGGGGCTGCGGAGTGTTGCTGCCGCGCCCGGTGCCCCCGCGCTTGTTCACCGAGCGTCCGTTGCCTCGGTCGTTGCCGCCGGAGCCTTGCCTGTTGGTGGGTGCCATCAATCTTCCGTAGTCGTCTCGCCGTCGTCGGGGTAGGCGTGCACCGCCCCGGTATCCCTCCCAGTATCCCCGCTCCGCGCAAGCGGGGACGCCGCGCGGGTCGGGAACAGCTCCGCACCGCCCTCGCCCTCCGCCTCCAGGGCGTCCATCTCCGGCAGGAAGGGGGCCAATTCCGGCAACTCGTCCAGCGTGCGCAGGCCCATCCGCTCCAGGAAGAACTCGGTGGTGCGGTACAGGGTGGCCTGCGTCTCGTACTCGACGCCGTACTCCTCGACCAGACCGCGCGCGAGCAGCGTGCGCATCACTCCGTCGCAGTTGACCCCGCGCACCGCGGCGATCCGGCCCCGGCTGACCGGCTGGCGGTAGGCGACCACGGCGAGCGTCTCCAGGGCGGCCTGGGTCAGCTTGGACTGTTGCCCGTCCAGCACGAAGCGCTCGACCGCGGCGGCGTGCTCGGGCCGGCTGTAGAAGCGCCAGCCGCCGGCCACCTCGCGCAGGTCGAAGCCGCGACCCTGCGCGGTGTACTCCAGGGACAACGTGCGCAGCGTGGCGAGCACGTCGGCGAGCGGGTGGTCGAGCACCTCGGCGAGCAGGTGTTCGGACACCGGCTCCTGGACCACCATCAGGATGGCCTCCAGGGCGGCCGGGAGCGGGCTGTCCGACACCGGGAGGGTGGGCGGTGGGGTCTTGCCCGCGGCGGCCCGAGGCGGCGGCACGGCGGCCTCGTCCGGCGGCTCGACCCAATAGCCCTCGTGTCGCTCGTCGCTCACGCGTCCTCCTCCTCGCCGTGCGCGCGCACCACCGTGTCGAACTCGTCGAACTCGGCCCCCACCACCAACTCCTCGTCCGCACCGGCGGTCCACTTCACGTTGAGCTCGCCCAGTGCCTCGACCTGATCGAAGGCCACCGCCAGTTCGCGGAAGAGTTCGAGCAGGACCAGGAACCGGGCGATCACGTGCAGCGTGTCCGGGGCGTCGGCGGCCAGCTCGGCGAACGACGCGCTGCCCATCCGGCGCAGCCGCTCGACCACGATCGCCGCCTGCTCGCGCACGCTGACCCGCTGTACGTGGATGTGCTCGATCGAGACCACCTTGGGCGCCTTGGGCGTCATCGCCTTCGCCGCCATCCGGGCGAACCGCTCCAGGCTGGTGGTGATCACCACCTCCGGCAGCAGCCCCTGATAACGCGGCTCCAACGCGACGTCGCGCGGATATCGCCGCGATTCCTGCGCCCACCGATCCGCCAGGATCCCGGCGATCTGCTTGTACGCCCGATACTGCAACAGCCGCGCGAACAACACGTCCCGCGCCTCGAGCAGCGCCAGATCCTCCTCGTCCTCCACCTCGGCAACGGGCAGCAGCCGGGCGGTCTTGAGGTCGAGCAGGGTCGCCGCGATCAACAGGAACTCGGTCGCCTGCCCGAGATCCCAATCCGCCCCCCGAGCCCGGATATAGCCGATGAACTCTTCGGTGACCTGCGACAACGCCACCTCGGTGAGATCCAACTTGTGCTTGGCGATCAACCCGAGGAGGAGGTCGAAGGGCCCTTCGAAGTTATGCAGATTGACCCGAAACCCGCCGCCGCCGTCGGCTGGGAGCGCCACGGAGGCAACGGAACCGGGGGCGGCCGGGGCGGGCGCGGCGGGATCGGCAACGCGGGGCGGGTGCGGGTCGGCCTCCGGCGCCGGAGCGGGCGCGGCCGGAACGGGCGCGGCCGGAACGGCGACGCGGGCCCGGTGCGGGTCGGCCTCCGGCGCCGGGGCGGGCGCGGCCGGAACGGGCCCGGCGGGATCGGCAACGCGGGGCGGGTGCCAGCGCGGGTCCGCCTCCGGCGCGAGCGCGGCGGACACGGCGGCCGGGGCGTGGCCGGCCGAGGCCGATTCGGGGTCGCGGGCCGGCACCGGGCGCAAATCCGCTTCCGCGTCCGGCACAAGCGCGGCGGACACACCGGCCGAAGCCAGGCCGGGCGAAGCCGATTCAGGGACGCCGGCCGGCACCGGGCGCGAGTCCGGGTCGGTGGCTGCGGCAGACCCGACGGCCATGGCCGAATCGGGAACGCGGGCCGGGGCCGAACCCGGGTCCGGGTCGGCCGGCGGCGCGCACCCGGCGGCCGGGATCGGGTCGGCCGAGGCCGGCTCGGCGGCGTGCGCCGAGGTCGGGCGCGGGTCCGGCGCCGCGCCCGGTTCCGGGTCGGCCGGCGGGGTGGGGCCGACTACCCGGCCCTTGGCCGGCTGCGCAGCCGGGGGCGCGGTAGCCGACGCCGCCGGGGTCTCGGCCGGGTGCGCGCTGGCTGACGCCACCGGGGCCTCGGCCGGCTGCGCAGTAGCCGACCCGGCCGGGGCCTCGGCCTGCTGCGCAGCCGGGTGCGGCTCGTCCGCCGAGCCCCGCTCGCCCGGCGCGGCCGCCACGCGGGCCGGGCCGTGCCCGAGCGGGCGTCGGGTGGGGACGGAACCGTTGGTGTTGGACATCGTGCGCTCAATGGTGCGGGCCGCGACTGCGGGAAACGGCACGGACCCGCCGGGCGGTGGTCCGAATTGGGCCACTCAGGGGACCGGCGGGTCCGTCGAGACTTCACGACCCCGTGGGTCGCTCGAATGTCGCTTAAGAGCCACGCAGCCGACGGACGAGAATGCTCGCCTCGCCGCGCGCCTCCAGGTCCGCCAGGACCACCGCGACCGCCTCACGCACTATCCGACCGCGGTCCACGGCCAGGCCGTAGTCACCGCGCAGGCTGAGGCGCGCGTGTTCGAGGTCCATCAGTTCCTCGGCCGAGACGTAGACCGTGATCTTCTCGTCGTGTCGCTCGCGCCCGCTCGGTCGGCGCTGCGCACGGGTCCGCCGGTGTGCCGGACGCGCGTTGGGGTCCACGCCTGCGGCGGCGGCGGACATCGAGGACGCCCCCGACGGCGTGGGCGCCTCGCGGCGGCCCGGCATCGGGTGCTGGGCGGGACGCTGATCGGGTTCGCCGGCGACGCCGTCCGTACCGGACGACTCGTGCCGCTCGGCACTGTCGGGGTTGGCCCCGACCGGCGGCACCTGGGCCGGAACGGTGCCGCGCGACTCCGCCGAATCGCCGCCGGCGCTCTGCTGCTGCTGTTGCCGCAACATCGCGCCACCGGTGGTCCGGAAGAGTTCGTCGGCACCCGGGAGACTCACTCGGCGCGACACCGGGCGAGCACCTCCCTGGCCAGTTGGCGGTAGGCAGCCGCGCCCACCGAGTTGGAGGCGTACGTGGTGATCGGCTCGCCCGCGACGGTGGTCTCGGGGAACCTGACGGTCCGTCCGATCACCGTGTGGAAGACCTGGTCGCCGAACGCCTCGGTGACCCGGGCCAATACCTCGCGCCCATGCACCGTGCGAACGTCGTACATGGTCGCCAGGATGCCGTCGAGCACGAGGTCGGGGTTGAGCCGCTCGTGCACCTTCTCGATCGTCTCGGTCAGCAGCGCCACCCCGCGCAGTGCGAAGAACTCGCACTCCAGCGGCACGATGACGCTGTTCGCCGCGGTGAGCGCGTTGACCGTGAGCAGCCCGAGCGAGGGCTGGCAGTCGATGATGATGTAGTCGTAGTCGTTGACCAGCGGCCGGATCGCGCGCGAGAGCGTGGTCTCGCGGGCCACCTCGGTGACCAGCTGGACCTCCGCCGCCGACAAGTCGATGTTGCTGGGCAACAGGTCCATGCCGGGGATGATCGTCTTCAGCAGCACGTCGTCCGCGCTGAGATGACTTTCCATCAGCAGGT
Source organism: Embleya sp. AB8 (assembly GCF_049739465.1). Classification (NCBI taxonomy): domain Bacteria; kingdom Bacillati; phylum Actinomycetota; class Actinomycetes; order Kitasatosporales; family Streptomycetaceae; genus Embleya; species Embleya sp. AB8. The sequence continues at coordinate 78,473 of NZ_JBMHHY010000037.1, read as the reverse complement.
TGTAGACCGTGAGTTCGAGCTCCATGGGGTTGACGCCCAGGCCCACCGACAGCGCGCCCTGGGGGTCGAAGTCCACGAGCAGGACCCGTCGACCGTATTCGGCCAGCGCGGCACCCAGGTTGATGGTCGACGTGGTCTTGCCGACGCCGCCCTTCTGGTTGCACATCGCGATGATCTTCGCCGGACCGTGTTCGCTCACGGGCGCCGGAATCGGGAAGTACGGCAGGGCGCGGCCGGTCGGGCCGACCCGCTCGCGCCGCTGCGTGGCGGCGTCGGGGGCGAGGGTCGCGGCGTACTCCGGATCCGGTTCGTAGTCCGCGTCGGGGTCGAACGGCCCGCCACGCAGTTCCTCGGCGTAGCGCAACTCGTCGTCGTAGTAGTACATATCGTAGGCGTACTCGTGCGCGTCGGGACCATCGAGCCCGTCTTGCCCGGCCTGGCCGGCCGGGGCGGTCTGGCCCGCCTGGGCGGCGCTGTCCGTGCGCGTCCCCTGCTGGTCCTGTAGGCCGTCGGCGGGCCCGTAGGAAGAGGTAGTCGGCGCTGCACGGCCCGGCGCCGCCCCTGGCTGGGCACCCCCGGGAGCAAATGTCGACTCGTTCACAAGTCGTCTTACCTCCTTGCCGACCAGGTCATTTCTTGCTTCGTCAGCCTGAATCCTTGCCGACGGATCGCGACTCTATGGCGTTGCGGACGGTCGCAGCAAGGCGAACCGCCCGACGTATGCAACATGTGAGGCGATCTAGTCAAGCGCCCGAGGGTGGGATCCTGAGTACACCTGACGTGCTCGATCGGAGGTTTCGCGCACGTGGACCCGGGTCGTGGACACCGAGGAATGACCCAGGAGTTCCTGGACGACCCGGACATCGGCCCCACCGTCGAGCAAATGCGCGGCGAACGAACTGCGCAACATACGAGGGGAGATCCGGTCCGCGGGCGCCATCCGCGCGGCGGCCCCGGCGAGCACCGCCCACCCGCTCTGCCGTGACAATCTCCCGCCTCGCGCGTTGAGAAAGACGGCGGCGCCATCACCCCCGGAGGCGACCAGCCCGGGACGGGCGCGGATCAGGTACGCGTCGAGCGCGACCAAAGCGGACTGCGCCAACGGGACAACCCGCCCACCACCCAACCGAATCGTGCCGACGGCCAGGTCCACACCGGCCAGATCCGCCCCGACGGCCTCCGAAACCCGCGCCCCACCCGCGTACAACAGTTCGACCAAGGCCCGATCCCGCACCCCGAACGGCGCCGCACCCGCCGAGGCGGCGGCGAACAACGCCTCGACGCGCTGCACGGACAACACCGGGGCCCGCCGCACCGGCACCGACGGCACCGCGACGCCCCGAGTCACATCGACCGCGACCAACCCGCGCCGCACCGCGAACCGATGCAACCCCCGCACCGCGACCAGACACCGGGCCACCGAGGCCTCCGCGAGCCCCTGATCCCGCAAGTCCCGCACAAACCCGCCGACATCCACCCCCCGAACCGCACCGAGGTCGCGAACCCCGAGCCCCGCCAAATAAGAGAGGTAACGCGCCAGGTCCCCCCGATAGGCGAGCACGGTGTTCCGCGCCAACCCCAAACCGGCCAAATACTCCCCAACTACCGTATCCACGCCCCCATTCTCCCCAGCAAAACACCACATGCCGCACACCCACGTCATTGGGGGTGTACGGCATGCAATGTCCTACGGAAGCTCGGCTGCGGGTCCGACACCGAGCAGGCATCCATCAGCCCGTCCGGCGCCTGAAGACAACACAGCGCGTCCGCAACCCTCGGGCACCGACCGAGCAAACATCGACCCGTCCGGCGCCCGAGGACAAGTCAGGAACCCAGGATCTCCTCCAACGACACCGCCGGCAGGCCCAGCGCCTCGCCGACCGCGGCGTTGGTGAGCCGACCCTCGTGCGTCGACAGACCGAGCGCCAGCGCCCGGTCCGCCTTCGCCGCGTCCCGCCACCCGCGGTTGGCGAGCTGCACGATGTACGGCAGCGTCGCGTTGGTCAGCGCGTACGTAGAGGTGTGCGGCACCGCGCCCGGCATGTTCGCGACGCAGTAGAAGATCGAGTTGTGCACCTTGTACACCGGGTCGTCGTGCGTCGTCGCGTGCGAGTCCTCGAAGCACCCGCCCTGGTCGATCGCGATGTCGACCAGCACCGAACCCGGCTTCATCCGGGACACCAGCTCGTTGGTGATCAGCTTCGGCGCCTTCGCCCCGGGGATCAGCACCGCGCCGATCACCAGGTCCGCGTCGAGCACGGCCTTCTCGATCTCGTACGAGTTCGAGGCGACGGTCTGCAGGTGACCCTGGTAGATCCGGTCCGCGTCGCGCAGCGCCTGGATGTTCCGGTCCAGCAGCAGCACCTCGGCCTGCATGCCGAGCGCGATCGCCGCGGCGTTCATCCCCGACACACCCGCGCCGATCACCACGACCTTCGCCGCGTAGACCCCGGACACGCCGCCCATCAGGGTGCCGCGCCCGCCGCCCTGCGCCATCAGGTGGTACGAGCCGACCTGCGGCGCGAGCCGCCCGGCCACCTCGGACATCGGCGCGAGCAGCGGCAGCGCGCCGCTGGGCAGCTGCACCGTCTCGTACGCGATCGACGTGGTCCCCGCGTTCAGCAGGGCCTCCGTGCACTCGCGGCCCGCGGCCAGGTGCAGGTAGGTGAAGAGCGTCTGGTTCTTGCGCAGGCGCCCGAACTCCGAGGCGATCGGCTCCTTGACCTTCAGGATCAGATCGCCGGTCGCCCAGACGTCGTCCGCCGTGGCGAGGATGGTCGCCCCCGCGGCCACGTACTCCTCGTTCGGGATGGACGAGCCGACACCGGCGTCGTGCTCGATGAAGACCTCGTGACCGTTGCGCACGAGCTCGTGCACGCCGGCGGGCGTGATCGCCACGCGGTATTCGTGGTTCTTGACCTCGCGGGGGATACCGACCTTCACGGCTATCAAGTCCTGTCGACAGAGGGTTGGGCACCAGCGAGTCCAGGCATGCGAATGCACGCCGTACCTCGCGGTGTTCCTAGCTTAATGCGGTTCTAACGCCCCGCCAACCTTACAAAGTGGCAGTGAGGGGTCTACCGCTTGTCTATTTCGTAGGTTGCGCCCGGGATCATGGACGAAAGCGAGTACCCGCAGGGGTGCTATTCGTCACCCAGGAAGCGACGAACCTCGTCCGCCTCGGGCGCGCCCGCGTCCACGAGCAGAGCCAACGCCTGCCGACGGCGCGAGCGGGCGTCCCGCACGTCGCCGGATTCCAGCGCCAGCTCGGCGCTCTGCAACAGCGCGAGGGCCTCGAGTCGCTCGTCGCCCGCCGCGCGGAACGCCTCCATCGCGTCCCGGTAGACCGCGAGCGCCTCCTGCGCCCGCCCCGCCTCACCGAGTACGGCCGCGATATCCGTCAGCACCCGCCCGATGTCGGCCGGATCGCCGATCCGCCGACGCACCCCGAGCGCGGCGCGGTGATCGCGTACCGACTGCTCGAACCGCCCCATCCGCGCATGCAGCCGCCCGAGGTGGGAGAGCACCCGGGCCTGCCCGGCCGCGTCGCCGATCGTGCGGCGCAGCAGCAGCGACCGGTCGTACCAGTCGGCGGCCCGTTGCAGATCGCCCAGGTCGGCGTAGGCATTGCCCAGGTTGACCATCGCCCGCCCCTCGCCGGCCGGATCGCCCAACCCGCGCGAGACCTCCAACGCCGCCCGATAACAGGACAGCGCCTCCTCCAGCTCCTCCCGGGCCACATGCAGATTGCCCAGATTCAGCAGCGCGACCGCCTCCTGCCGGCCCGACCCGGCCCGCCGCGCGGTGGTCAGCGCCAACTCGTGCAGCTCACGCACATCGCTCCAGTGCGCCCGCCGATCCAACAACCGGGTGAGCACCGACACCAGCCGCCGAGTCGCCGCGTCCAACCCGGCCGCCGCCGCCACCCGCGCCGCGGCCAACAGCTCGGGCCGCTCGTCGCGCAGCCAGGCCCGCGCCTCGTCGGCGGTCTCGAACCGCACGTCGGCCGCCGGATCCGGACCGTCCACCCCGACGATGATCCGCTCCGCCGACCGGGCCAGCCGGACATACCGGTCCAACAGGCGCACCCGCGCGTTGCGCCGCTCGCCGGGCCGCTCCTCCGCGTCCAGGCGCTCCTGTACATAGCCGCGCACCAAGTCGTGAAAGCGGAACCGCCCCGGCACCGAGCCCTGCTCCAGCAGATGCAGCTCACGCAGCTCGATCAACGACCGGGTAGCCGCGTCCGGACCGCAGTCCGCCAACGCCGCCGCCGCGTCCGCCCCGAACTCGCGCCCCGGCACCAGCGCCAACAACCGCAACAGCCGAGCCGCCGAGGGCACCAGCTCCCGGTGGATCAACGAAAAACACGCCCGTACCGCGAGGTCGTCCCCGGCCTGCTCGTGCAGCCGCAACCGCTCGGCCCGCAACCGCCGCCCGACATCGGCCATCGCGTACCGCGGCCGAGCCCGCAGCCACGCCCCGGCCATCCGCAACGCCGCCGGATGGAAGTCGCACAGCGCGGCCAGGTCGTCGGCGGCCCGCGGATCGCAGGCCACCCGGGTATGCCCGGCCAGATTGCCGAGCAACTCCGCCGAGGCCCGCGCGTCCAACATGTCGAGCGCACACGTGCGCACCGCGGCGGCCCGCCCCAGGCCGGTGAGCGGGGACACCGTGGTCAAGACCACGAGCGCGGTCGGCGACTCCGGAAGCAACGGCCGCAACTGCGCCGTCCCGGTCACGTCCTCCAGCAGAATCAGGAAACTCTTGCCGTCCAAATGCTCCCGAAAGAGCCGGATCCGCTCCTCGTGCGCGGCCGGTATGACCACCGTGCCCAGCGCGTACAACAACGATTCCAGCACATCGCCGGGCGGGATCAACTCGCCGCGCGGCCCGGTGAGCCGGGCGTACAACCGCCCATCCGGAAAATGCGGCGCGAGCCGATGCGCGAGCCGCACCGCGAACTCGGTCCGCCCCACTCCCACCGGCCCGGTGATCGCCACCACCCGGTCCCGAGGCAACCACACGGTGCGGCCGGCGCCCTGCTGCTCGGGGTCGGCGGGGGCAAGCTGCGCGGGGATCGCCTGACCGGGTCCGGTCACCCACGTATAAAGGGTGTCGAGTTCGTCGGCACGCCCGACGAAGTCGGGTCCGCCGGGCGGCAGTTGGTCCACGATCGCGGGCAACACCTCGACCGGCGCGCGCATTCCGGGAACCAGCGCCTCGGCCGTGGCGCACCCGACACCGGACTCCCCGGTCACACCCACCGCAGCCGCCCCCTGTCCCACCCGCTGCCGACCCGAAGGCCCCGGTTGCCCCCACCCTCACGAGCCGCGACCGCACCCAGCCCGCAGGCTAGCCACCCGCACCCGGCCACGAGGCCCGACGCGCCAACCCCGAGGCGCTGATTCGGCAGGGGCGGGCACCAATATCCCAGTCGCCGATCAATACGGCCGCGCGGCCCACGGCGCGTCCGCCGCCCGGAGCGCGGCCAACCCGTCCCCGGCCAACGCGGCCGAGAGCGCCAACGCCCCCGAAACCAGAATCGGGTTGTGCAACCGCCCCGCCAGGATCGACCCGATCGCCTCGTCGAGCGGCAGCCAGGCCAACTCCATCCCGACCTCTTCGTGCTCCACCGCGAACCGCTCGGCCGTCGACTCGGCCAACCCACGCGCCAGGAACACCCGAATCGCCTCGTCCGAAGACCCGGGCGTCGTATAAATATCCACGAGCACATTCCAGGTCTCGGCCTCGTAGTGGGCCTCCTCGAACAACTCCCGCCGAGCCGCGTGCAACGGGTTCTCCCCCGGCACGTCGAGCAGCCCGGCCGGCACCTCCCAAAGCTTGTGCCGCACCGGATGCCGATACTGCCGCAGCACCAACAACCGCCCGGCCTCGTCCAGCGCCACCACGCCCACCGACCCGGGATGATCGAGGTAATCCCGCCGAGCGCTGCTCCCATCCGGCATCTCGACCAGATCACTGCGCATCGACCAGACCCGCCCCTTGAACGGCGTCTCGCTCTCCGCCACGGGCCACGCCTCGGCCGCATCCACGATCCCCACCCGAGTACCCGGCTCGTCCACGCCCGCTCCCCTCCACCCGACCGCCGGCCGAATACCGCCGCCCAGGCCGATCAGCCTAGTGCTCCGGGGCTGCGCCACCGGTATGCGACAACGGCGAAGCGCCCACTACCCGGTGCGGAAAGGCATCCGGGCTCTGAGCTGATGCGCGGCCCCCGTCCTGACCATCGACACCGCGAGACATCTCCTCCTGTAGACCGCATGCGGACCTGAAGCCGCAGCGAGCAGAAGACGCCCGCGGGGCGAGCCGAGATCCAGGGTCGGATGGCCGACCAACTCGACATCGTCGCGGGCCAGGGCGACCTGGGCGGCACGATGCGGCTCGGCCTGTACACCGCGGACCTGGCCGAGGGCACGATCGCGCGCGAGGTCTACGGCGCAACGCAGTCCGAGGAACGACACCGGCACCGCTACGAGGTCAACAACGCCTACCGCGCCCAACTGGAGGAGACCGGCCTGGTCTTCTCCGGCCTGTCGCCCGACGGCCGATTGGTCGAGTACGTCGAACTCCCGCGCGAACAACACCCGTACTTCATCGCCACCCAGGCCCACCCGGAACTCAAATCCCGCCCCACCCGCCCACACCCCCCGGGCGGGTGGCCTTTTCTTACTCCCACCAGAAGTCGATATCCCTGTGCAGCCGAGCTCGGAAGCAATCCGAGTGCGCATAAAGAACTTGGTTGGCATCGCCGATCAGAAAGCCGACCCTGATTCGCATTGCCAACGGGTCTTCCGCGCTCCGAATTACGCCGTAACAGAAACAGCATGTCGGATCAGAATTCATTTCAACCATTCGGGTGATACCACCTTCCATCATTCAACCGCTTCTGGTACGACGACTCCGTCAGATTTCGAAAACTGGTGATCGGCCCACCGTCTTCGAACCTCCGGATGACAGCATCATATTTTCCATGCGCAGCCCGCCTGAGATAGACCCTCGCAAGACTTCCCCCGCTCCCTTGCCAGAGAACTTGATCCGCGTTGGCGACAAGGTCCTGGATGTCAGTCTCAGTCATTTGGTCGTCGCCGGATGCCAATACTCCGTGGATATCTCGGCTGCCGATGTGGTTGCCGCCACCAGTGTCGTCCTCGCCGTAGGCGGCAGGGATATCTTTAAGGATGATGTCGTCGCCGATGCCGTTGCACATGCACGATTCGGCATGACCCGGCATATGGCCGCCGCAGTTGTGAACAAGAACTGGAGCAGACCCCGCGAGCACATGGTACGTGTGGTCGATATCGACCGTGAGGTCATATGTGCGCTGCCGATGGTGGAATGTGCGGACCGCGTCGACCTGCACCCAGGTGCCTTGCGAGGTTTGCAGCCAGCGGCCCGGCGCGAGGTTGCCGGCGTGGACCCATTGCTTCAGGTCCGGGGCCCAGAATGGGTGGTTGGTGGTGGCGGTGAGGGAGGCGTTGCCCTGGTCGGTTTTGACGGTGATGTCGGCGAAGTCTTTGTCGTTTTCGGTGGTGAAGGTCTTGAGAACTTCGCGGGGTGTGGATCGGCCGCTTGCCGGGTCGGTGGCGAGTACCTTGTCGCCCGGCTTGATGTCCTGGATGGGTTTGTGGGTGCCGTCGGCGAGGAGGACTCGGGTGTCGGTGGGGAAGCTGTGGCAGGCCGGGTCGGGGTTGCCGCAGGCCGCGCCGGCGCCGGTGGTGCTCTTGCAGGGTTCGAGTCGGGTGTTGGGGTCGGCGGGGGAGCTCGGGGGGTCGGCGGTCCGGCATGCCTGGATGGCGTCGGTGGGGTCGAAGTTGCCGGTGCAGCGGCCGAGGGAGTGTGGGCGTGCGGAGCCGGTGCCGATGCCGTCGCCGCAGGCGCTGATCGGGCCGCCGGCGCCGCAGGATCCGCTCGGTGGGGCCTGTATGGGCAAGGCCGGGGCGGTCGCGGTTCTCGGGGTCGGGTTGACGGCGACGTGGACGCCGTGCTTCAGGTCGATGAGCGGCTGGGCGACCGTGCGCCACCAGTGCTGCTTGGCCCACCCTGTGCCGGCCCAGGTCTCGGTGCCGTCGGACCAGCGGTTCCACTGGTGGACGACGGTGAGCCGGTACCAGTCGGTGCGGGTGTAGGCGAACGTCGAGTCGAACCACTTGGTGACGGTCGAGACCGTGTTCGAGGTCCGGCCCGTGTAGCTGCCGACCACGCTCGGCGCCGCGGGCGGTGTGGGGGTGGCGTCGACCGGTTTTTCCTGGCTCTTCGGCCCCTTTGGCCCGGTGTCGCCACCGGGTGCCTGCTGCGGGAGCGGATCGCGCCGGCGGCCGTCCTCCACCGGCGTGCCCGTACCGTCCGCGTTGATCACGACGTACAGCGCGATGCCACCCACGACGACCAAGACGACCGCGCCGATGACCAGTTCCTCCGGTAGCGCGATCGCCTCGACCGCGCCGCCGAGTCCGCGTATCGCGAACCGCACACCGTTGCGGAACGCGGCGCTCTTCACGACCCGGGCCGCCTGGCGGCCCGCGCTCACCGCTCCCGAGGCCACACCACCGCCGGCCGATCGCGCGAGTTGCTCGGTCTCGCGGCCCACCGCGTTGACCAGCTCCCGGGCGTGCACGTTGTGCAGCGCCGCCGAGGCCAAGTGGCCCACGTCTTCGAGGTCGAAGCCCAGGTCGATGCCCCAGAAGTGGCCGCTGGGATCCCACCTGCTGGTCGGGTTGCCCTCGGCGTAGGTGTAGCGGTTGGTCGACGCCGCACCGACGAAGGGGACGGACGCCGTGTCGCCCGACGCGAACGAACCCGTCTTCGGGTCGTACCAACGGGCCTGCGCCTGGACCCGCCCGGTGCTCTCGTCGGTCCACGAGCCCTGGAAGCCGAGTGGCGCCAGGACCCCGGTCGACGCAGTGACCCGGCCGAACGCGTCGAACGCGCGCGACCCGCTGACCGCGCCGGTGGTGCTGTCCGTGAGCGCCACGACATCGTGGTGCGCGTTGGCCAGCACGCCGTACGTCGCGGCGGCGCCCGGGTCCGCGGCGGCCGACTTCGGCAGGCCGCCGCCCGAGCCGGCGGCGAACGTCACGTCGGGGGCGCCGTTGCGCGCGCCCAGTACGGTGCTGCCCGCCCGGGAGAACCACCATTGACCGTCGGTGGCCGGCTCCTTGTCGAATCCGGTGTAGCCGAAGGTGTGCCCCGACCCGGCGGCCGTGTTCTTCTCGCTTGTCAATCGATCGAACGCGTCATAGGTGTAGGCGGACGTGCCGTCGCCGATCAGTCGGGCGAACGCGTCGAAGGTCTGGTTGGTGGTGACAACGGGTTTGCCGACGGTGCGGTTCGTGGTCGAGGCGAGCGTGCCGGTGGGCCGCCACGTGTAGTCGGTGGTGCCGCCGGCGGGGTCGGTCGCCCGGGTGATGCGGTTGCGCTCGTCGTAGCTGAAGCTGCTGCCGCCGGTGGCGACATGCTTGTCCGGGGTCCCCTCCCACTTCGTGGCGGCGGTGCGGTTGCCGACCGCGTCCCAGGTGTAGTCGGTGCCGGTCCCCGCTGCCGGGTCGTAGTCGCTGGTCAGTCGACCGGCGAAGTCGTAGGTGTAGTCCTGTGACTTGGTGCCGGCGAGCGCTCCCTCGGTCTTGCTGCCGACCAGATTGCCCTGCAGGTCCCAGCGAAACGACTGCTTGGCGGTGACCCCACCCGCCGGGTCGCGCACGGTGTCGCTGTCGAGTCGACCGGCCTGGTCGTACGTGTAGGCGCGCGTGGCCAACGGCTTGATCCCGCGCTTCTGTTCCTCCCCGGTCGTGCGGCCCGCCGCGTCGTGCGTGTAGGTGCGCTGGATGCCGGACATGGTGTCGCTCACGGTCGCCAGGTCGGACCTGTCGTAGCTCCAGCCCACGCCGTCCACGGCCGACGGCCCGACCCGGTTGGTCACCCGGCCGTCGTCGTCGTAGGCGTAGACGGTGCGCCCGATCACCGGACCACTCGCCGTGGTGAGCAACCCGCGGTCGTCGTACTCGTACAGCGTCGTGGTGTTGCCGCTGCGGCTTCCGGTGACGCGACCGGCCGCGTCGTAGCTGAAGGTGCGTTCCGCCGCCCGGTCGGCTCCGGTGCCGCTGTCGCGCACGGTACGGCCGAGCCGGTCGTACTCGAACTTGCGGACCACCCCGCCCGGTTCGACAGCGGTGGTGGTGCGCCCCGCCGCGTCGTAGGACGTGTTCCACGTACGATCGGCCGGCGCCGGTTGCGCGGCGGTGGCAGGTTCGGTGCGGGTGCTCGGCAGGTCCCACGCGTTGTACGCGGTGTAGGTCGAGTGCGCGAGCGGGTCGGTGGTGCGGACCCGGTTGCCCACCGGGTCGTACCCGAACGTGGTGGTCTGGCCGGGCACGGTCGGGTCGGCGACGCCCTCGCGCAGCGAGGTGAGGCGACTCTCGGCGTCGTACTCCAGGTACCGCGAGGTCCAGCCGATGCTCCCGCCGCGCAGGACATTCAGGCGGGTGACGTTGCCCACCGCGTCGCGCGTGTATTCCTCGGCGCCGATCGACGACCCGTCCGCGCCGGTGTCGACGACCGAGGACACCGTCCCGTCGAAGTCCAACCGGCTCTCGCGGGAGCGTCCCACCGGATCGACGGTCTTCGTCAACCGGCCGACGGGGTCGTACTCGTACCTCGTCGAACCGTGTCCGGCCACGGTCTCGGTCAACCTGTCGCCGGCGGCGTTGTAGGTGTAGCGGGTGGACTGGGTCTTGGTCGGAGAGGTGACCTCGAGAAGCCGGCCGAGGTCGTCGTAGCGATAGCCGGTGACGAACTGCTTGACCTGCCCGCCGAATCCGCGCTGGGTGACGGCGGAGGTCAGCATGCGATCCATGCCGTCGTATGTCCACAACTGCTGTGCGCCCAGCGAATCGCGCTGCGAGAGCACATTGCCCGCATCGTCGCGAACGGTCGTCACCACATACGGATCCGCCTTGTCCGCGGCCGGGGGCAGGGTGACCCGAAACGGGCGGTTGCGGTTGTCGTACTCGGTCCGGGTGACCTGGCCGGACCGGTCCTGATACGCGGTCGGATTGCCTGCGTCGTCGTACCACCAGGATTCGGACGGCGACACCGTCGACCCGTCCGGGTTGGTGACCTGCGGGTGGACGATCTTGATACGTCGGCCTCGCACGTCGTAGACGGTGGTGGTCACCCGGCCGAGGGCGTCCCGGGTGTGGGTGAGTTCGCCGAAGGTGTTGTAGCCGCGGGTGTCCACTGGGCGTTCCGAGCGCGTGGGACCGCCGGCACCGTCCTCGACCGGGATCGGCGGCCCGGTGATGGTGCTCACCCGGCCGAGGACGTCGTAGGTCTGATCGGTGGTGAATCGCGCGTCGGGCGGATCGGTCGAGCCGATCGGCGGAGTGCCACGCGGATCCGTGGTCGACAACACCCGGCCCGCCGTGTCCCGCCGGAACGAGGTGAGCAAACCCGGATCCGCCGGCGCCCGCTTGGACCGCGTCGCGGTGGCGGTCAGTCGGCCGCGCGCGTCGTAGATGTGGGTGCTGCGGTCGACCTCGTCACGGCCGTCCGAGCGGGCGGTCCGGAGCAGCGTCCCGGCCTTGCTGTAGGCGGTCGTGGTGACCCGGTTGACGCCACCCGGGTCGATGGTCGTGGCGATGTTGCGGTTTGCGTCGTCGTACCCGAGCGCCGTCACCAGTTTGGTGTCTCCGCCGCCCTTGACGTCGGTGAGTACGTTGCCGGCCCGGTCGTAGGTGAGGGTGCGCAGTGGTATGTCCCGGGACTGATTGGTCACCGGGTCGTGATAGACCGTGAGGGTCTCGGTCAGGCGCAGGTCGTCGGTCGTATAGCCGTAGGTGACCCAGCGGTTCATCGAGTCGCCCAGGAAGGTCAGTCGCCCGACCGGGTCGTACGCGCGCGCCTCGATCCGTACGGGACGTTCGGTGCGCGTGCCCGGCTCCGTGTACTGGCGCAGCCATGTCTCGGACAGCCTGCCGAACGAGTCGTAGGTGAAGGAGTAGGTGTTGGTGTTCGGCTCCATGCTGGTGAGCACTTCGCCCATCGGCCCGTAGGTGGTGTATCCGACGGTCTGCCCGTCCCGCAGTTCCTCCGTCCGACGGCCCCGCACGTCGTACTTGTAGGCGGTGACGCGGGCCACGTCGCCCCCGGACGCGTAGGGCGTGAGGTCGGTGTCGCGGCGCTCGGTCAGGTTGCCGTCGCCGTCGTAGAGGTTGCGGACGTGCCTTTGGTGGCGAACTCCGGAGATCGGGTTGGTGACGGCGGCGTCGGTGACCGTCGCGACCCGGCCGACGGCGTCGTAGGTGTAGGTGGTCTCGACGCCGTCGACGACGCGGCGCACCGCCTGGCCCAGATCGTCGTAGAAGGCGTCGGTGACCTGACCGCTCGGCGAGATGGCACGAGTCTGATCGCCGAACCGGTTGTACTCGTAGCGTGTCACCCGCCCGTCCGGGTCGGTGACACTGCGCACCAGGCCGCATGGTTGCAGCGAAGCCAGGGGCGCCCCGGGGTCGTTCACCACGAGTGGGCGAGGCTCGGGGTTCACGCAGGTGTAGGTGCGTCTGGTGACGCCGCCGTCCGCAGCCGTGCTCGACTCCACCAGGCCGACGAACTCGTTTCCGGAGTCGGCGGTTTCGTAGCTGTACGAGGTCTTGTGACCGTTCGCGTCCTGGGTTCCGACCAGCCGGCCGTTCCATGGGTCGTTGGGCAGCCCGAGGTGGTAGACGAGGTGTGTGTTGACGATCGTGTTGGCGTCGCGGTACGTGTTGTGGTCGGTGGCGCGCCCGTTGCCCCAGTAGGTCTCGGTGACGTTGCCGTTCTCGTCCAACGTGGACGACGGCCGGCCGAAGGCGTCGTATCCCCAGACCTTGGTCGTGGACGGGGTCGGGTTCTCCCCGGTCCACCGATACCAGAGCGAGGCTCTGGCATCGAATTCGTACTGGGTGACGAGCCCGTTCGGTGCGTGTACCTTGACGACCAATGCGCCGTTGGCCGATCGGCCCGGGCCGCGTACATAGGTCCACGCCGCGCCGTCGGCGAACTTCACCAAGCCGACGTAGTCGCCGGTGTAGAAGATTTCGGTCCCGATGCCCGGCCGGGTTCCTTCCACGTACACCATGCGGGCGATGCTGTCGGGGGGTTGGGCGTACCCGTATCGGTAGGAGTGGCACCAGTTGGTCGCCTCACAGGTGCCGGCGAGGTAGCCGTTCTGGTAGCTGTAGGTCTGCCAACGGGCGCTCCCGACGCCGTTGGGGCCGGTGGCCACCCAGCCGATGCCGCCGTCGACCCAACCGAAGTACAGCGTGCGCGACCACGACTCGAAGCCCTCGCGGATCGAGGCGGGCCGGCCCTGCGTGTCGTAGGTCAGGAACTGGGCCTGGCCGCTCGCGCCGACGATCGTGGTGAGCCTGCCGTTGGCGTTGAAGAGGTATCTGGTGCCGTCCTCCATCCGCACCTCGTTCGGGCCGGAGACTTCGGCGCCGCTGCCTTCGCCATATGCCGCGACGTATCCCCCGTCCGGGTTGTGGCCGTAGCGGACCCGGCGGCCGTCGGCGTAGGTGATCAGCACCGAACCGTCGGCCTCGGTGGCGGACCGCATGTCCAGTACGGACGACCAGCCTTGGCCGAACACCCCGCGTGTCGGGTTGGCGCTGTTGTAGATCCGCTCGATCTGTAGCGGCAGTCCGCGCCCGGGAATCGCCATGTCGATCTCACGACGGGTGTAGTTGCCGCGGAACAGGCCGACGCCGGCCGCGTCGACCGAGGTGGGGTCGACGCCGAGGCGACCGAGCCCCTCGACGGGTTGCACGATGGTGGTCAGGCTTGCCTGTCCGCTCCACGGGGTGGTCGCGGCGGCGTCCCGGACCCGCACACGCCAGCGGTATGTGGTGTTCCACAGGATCCAGCCCGATGGCGGGGTCCAATGATGGGACATCGAGAAACTCTGCGTGGGTGTGCCGACGCGCAGCCAGCCGCTGTCCCGACATTGCGGCTGCGGCCCGCTCGATCCGCCCTGCGCGCACAGTTCGTACTCGATGTCGATCGGTTGGGTGTCGTCGCCGAATACGCCGATGTAGAACGAGGTGTCCAGGGTGGACTGGGTGCTCCCGTCGGTCGGCGTGTAGGCGCGGGCCGAGGGGGGTTGGTGGGGCAGGTTGATGTCCCAGGTCACTCCCGGCACACCGTGTTCGGTGAACCACGAGCCTCCATCGAGCAGATCCCACACGATCTTGAAAGCTCCGGCGGGCAACTGCTCCACCACGGTGCTCATCTGGAGCCAGTGCCCGGGCTCCAAGGTGATCGGCAGCGGGGTGGAGAGGCCGACCAAGTTGTAGATCGTTCCGTTGGGCCGGTAGACGTGGTAGGAGAGCCGGATTGGCGAGTCGGCGGGCCAGGTGAAGTTCGAGTCGTTGGTGATGGTCACCCACGCGTAGCCGCGTTGGGCGTAGGTCGGGTCCACCGTGAACGCCGAAGGACTCGCGTACTGCGCGCCGTAGACCTTGTCCGCGGCGATCGCACCGGTGCGTGGGGCTGCGGCTTCGGTCGGCCGTGAGACCTTCCCCGGTGCCGGTGCCTTCTCCTGAGCGGGGTCGGCGCGTGGCAGGTCCGCGTTGGCGCCGTCCTTCGCGAGCGGCAACTCGGCCAGTCGCGGCCCCTTCTCGACGCGAGGCGGACGCGCGATGTCGAGGTGATCGGGGTTGGGCGTGTCCACCACCGCGCCGCGACGCTCCAGCGCACTCTCGTTGGCCCGCAGCGCGTCGCTCATCGCCACCGGAGCCGACGGGGGCGCCGGCGGGCTCTCCCGTTCCGCGACCGACCGCTTGAGCCGCTCGCGCGCCTCGTACAGGGCTTCGCCCGGCTTGGCCTCGGTCCGGGTGTTCGGCAGCGGCGGCGGCGCGGTCGGCGCGACCGAGACCACGCCCGGTGGCAACGCACCGGATCGGGAGGGCGTGGACCGATCGTCGGCGGTCGCGGCCCACGACGACAGCAGTCCCGACAACAGGGCCGGAATCACGACCCCGACCAACCCCACACGTGCACGAATCACCATCGCCGGCCCCCCACGAGCCACGGCGGAAGCCGCGATCCCGGATCCCGGGTCCGGGCATCGCGACGTCCGGTCCTCCCCGGACCCCACACGCCGCAAGCGACGCGGTTTCGATCCTGGGGACCTGGCACCAACAAGCGCCATGGTTGGCGAAGGGCTTCATCCCACGTTTCCCCGACGGTCGCCGCACGGTCGGGAACACTGCGGACATCACGGGACGTTCGGGTCTGCGGGAGTGGCGGCGCGCTCCGTCGAAATCGGGCGGCCCACCGCCCCCGGATCAGGGTGCACTCCCCACCGGGTACTCGACCCCGAGCACCGCTTGTCGGGCGCTGACATGACGACCGTTCCGACACCGAGAAGCTAGCTACCCGACGTTCGAGCGGGTGGCCGGTTTCGGCTTGGAGCGCGCCCGGGTTCGGAGGGTCGGCCCGGAGGTGCCGACCCGGGTGGTCGGCTACCGGCTGCCGTTGCTCCGGGGCTGCTGCGCGAAGTAGTCGCGGAGCATGACGGTGGTCCAGTCGGCCTGATGCTGTGGTCCGCGCGGACCCATCTCACCGAACCACGGCTTCACGTCCGGTACGGGTGTCCCGTCCACGGCATCGAGGTCTTCGACGTGCAGGTCCAGGCCGTCGACCGCAACCAGGCGGCAACGGGATACCCCCAGCCAGTTCAGGCGCCGCATGTTGCGGTGGCCGAAGATCCCGACCTCCGGCCAGTCCGGGTTGTCCCGAGGCCGGCAGGCGCCGAGGTTCAGGTCGGTCGGATCGGTGAGGTGGAAGCGAAAGACGATCTCCAGATGCGAGAAGTCCGCCAAGCCCGGTCGATAGCGGCGAAATCCGGGCGCGGTAGGACGACGGTCGACGCTCTGCGGTGCCCCGGTGCTGCGGTGTTGCGGCGGTCCGGGCAAGAGAACAGCCACCCGCCCGGGTCTCCGGGCGGGTGGCTGTTTCGGGTTGCCGGTCAGGTCGAGCGCCGGCGGCCCGGGGTCAGGACGTCGTCTCGGCCACGCGGTCCTCGCCCTTGATGCGGCGGACCGCTGCGGCGACCAGGCCGGCGAAGAGGGGGTGTGGGCGGGTGGGGCGGGATTTGAGTTCCGGGTGGGCCTGGGTGGCGATGAAGTACGGGTGTTGCTCGCGCGGGAGTTCGACGTACTCGACCAATCGGCCGTCGGGCGACAGGCCGGAGAAGACCAGGCCGGTCTCCTCCAGTTGGGCGCGGTAGGCGTTGTTGACCTCGTAGCGGTGCCGGTGTCGTTCCTCGGACTGGGTCGCGCCGTAGACCTCGCGCGCGATCGTGCCCTCGGCCAGGTCCGCGGTGTACAGGCCGAGCCGCATCGTGCCGCCCAGGTCGCCCTGGCCCGCGACGATGTCGAGCTGGTCGGCCATCGTGGCGACCACCGGGTGGGTGGCCTCCGGGTCGAATTCGAGCGAGTTGGCGCCGGCCAGGCCGGCCAGGTTGCGGGCCGCCTCGATCACCATGCACTGCAGGCCCAGGCAGATGCCCAGGGTCGGGATCCGGTGCTCGCGGGCGTAGGTGATCGCCTGCACCTTGCCCTCGACGCCCCGGTCGCCGAAGCCGCCGGGGACCAGCACCGCGTCGCAGTCGCCGAGTTCGCGCGCGGCGCCCTCGGGCGTGGCGGTGTTGTCCGAGGTCACCCACTTGATCCGGGTGCGCACATTGTTGGCGAAGCCGCCCGCGCGGATCGCCTCGGTGACCGAGAGGTAGGCGTCGGGCAGGTCGATGTACTTGCCGACCAGGGCGACGGTGACCTCCCGCTCGGGCTGGTGCACCCGGCGCAGCAGGTCGTCCCACTGGGTCCAGTCCACGTCCCGGAAGTTGAGCCCGAGCCGGCGCACCACGTAGGCGTCCAGGCCCTCGGAGTGCAGGACCTTGGGGATGTCGTAGATCGAGGGGGCGTCGATGGCCGCGACCACGGCCTCCTCGTCCACGTCGCACATCAGCGAGATCTTGCGCTTGATGTCCTGCGGCACCGCGCGGTCCGCGCGCAGCACGATCGCGTCCGGCTGGATGCCGATGCTGCGCAGCGCGGCCACCGAGTGCTGGGTCGGCTTGGTCTTCAGCTCGCCCGACGGGCCGATGTAGGGCAGCAGCGAGACGTGCAGGAAGAACACGTTGTCCCGGCCGACCTCGTGTCGGACCTGGCGGATGGATTCGAGGAAGGGCAACGATTCGATGTCGCCGACGGTGCCGCCGACCTCGGTGATCACGATGTCCACGTCGTCCGCGGCCATCGCCCGGATCCGCGACTTGATCTCGTTGGTGATGTGCGGGATGACCTGCACGGTGTCACCGAGGTACTCGCCGCGCCGTTCCTTGGCGATCACCGTCGAGTACACCTGACCGGTGGTCACATTCGCCGAGCCGTGCAGGTCGACGTCGAGGAAGCGCTCGTAGTGGCCGACGTCCAGGTCGGTCTCGGCGCCGTCGTTGGTGACGAACACCTCGCCGTGCTGGAACGGGTTCATCGTCCCGGGGTCGACGTTGAGGTAGGGGTCCAGCTTCTGCATCGTGACCCGCAGGCCGCGCGCCTTGAGGAGCGCTCCGAGGCTCGACGCGGTGAGCCCCTTGCCGAGCGAGGAGGCGACGCCTCCGGTGACGAAAAGGTGCTTCGCCTGCCGGGTGCGACTGGGCGTCTGAGGCACTGCCAAGGAGGGGCTCCCGTGGTTTGGATGGAGGGGATTTCGAAGGGGACGCTGTTGGGCCGATGCGGGCCCGGAACAGTCCCACCAAGTCCACGGGATACCAGCCTAACAGCGTCGGGGGCCGAGGTCCCGCACCCGGTGCGGAACAACTGCGACACCATACGGCGATTGCCCACAGTGACAACGCACGGGAGAATCCGGGCACATGCCGACGGAACGGCCGAGTCGGATTCGACACAGAGTCAACGATCGAGTCGGCCGACCTCGGCACAAACGCGGCACCGACTCGGCACAGGCGGGGTGGGCCGCAGGCACGTTTCGGCGCCGCAGGCGCACTATGCTACGCAGGCGGCGCGCGAGCCTTCCTCCGTTCGCCGACACCTGCGCGCAGCGGAACCCACGCGCGCGACGGGTGCCCGTCCCCCGGATCCCGACGGGACGACATTTCGGGAGCACCGGTCGATTCGACCACCGCTGTGGCGGTCGATCACGCGCGTGTGGTGCACCCTGGATGAAGCGATTGAAGCGATCGACGTACCGAAACGCAATGAATCGATCAACCTCTGACGACTGGCGATCAAAACAGTCGATCAGCGCGCGTGGAGCGCACAACGGAGCCCCACGCCCCAGTACGTACCCAGCAGGTCGCACAGCCAGGACGACCGGCACCATCAGGACGACCAGGAACGGAAAGCGTTGCCCGTGACCAGCCGCATCGAGGACTACGCCCTCATCGGGGACATGCAGACCGCCGCGCTCGTGGGCCGCGACGGTTCCATGGATTGGCTCTGCCTCCCCCGCTTCGACTCCCCCGCCGTGTTCGCCGGCCTGCTCGGCAGCGAGGAACACGGGTCGTGGCGGGTCGCGCCGCTCTCCGGCGGCCCCGCGACGCGCCGCCGGTATCGCGGCGACTCGCTGATCCTCGAATCGGAATGGGAGACCCCCCGGGGGACCGTTCGGGTGATCGACTTCATGCCGCCCGCCGACGCGCTGGTCGGCGCGCCGGTCGTGGTGCGCATCGTCGAGGGCGTGTCGGGCCAGGTACCGGTGCGCTCGGAACTGCGCATGCGATTCCACTACGGCAAGGTCGTGCCGTGGGTGCGCCGCGAGGCGGACGGCCGTACCGTCGCGGTGGCCGGCCCCGACGCGGTGTGGTTCGACAGCGACGCCGAGTCCTACGGGCGCGGCCTGACCACCTATTCGGACGTCACCCTCGGCGAGGGCGACCGGGTCACCTTCACCCTCACGTGGCATCCCTCGCACGTCGAGGGCCCGCTGCGCACCGACGCGCTGTCCGCGCTCGCGGACACCGAGGTGTTCTGGGCCGACTGGATGACCCGCTGCACCTACCAGGGCCCGTGGCGCGAGCCGGTGGTCCGCTCGCTGATCACCCTCAAGGCGCTCACCTACGCGCCCACCGGCGGCATCGTCGCCGCGCCGACCACGTCGTTGCCCGAGGACGTGGGCGGCGTGCGCAACTGGGACTACCGCTACACGTGGTTGCGCGACGCGGCGATGACGCTGGGCGCGTTGCTCAAGACCGGGTTCGTGGACGAGGCGAAGGCGTGGCGCGAGTGGCTGCTGCGCGCGGTCGCGGGCGATCCGGAGAACCTGCAGATCATGTACGGCGTGGGCGGCGAGCGCCGGTTGACCGAGTACGAGGCGACCTGGCTGCCCGGCTACGAGGGCTCGCACCCGGTCCGGATCGGCAACGCCGCCGCCGAGCAGTTCCAGCTCGACGTCTACGGCGAAGTGGTCGACGCGCTGCACCTGGGCCGGGTCTCCGGCATGGAGGGCAACGACCACGCGCACGCGCTGCAGCTCAAGCTGATGGACTACATGGAGCAGCACTGGCGCGACCCGGACGAGGGCATCTGGGAGGTGCGCGGGCCGCGCCGGCACTTCGTGCACTCGAAGGTGATGGCCTGGGTCGCGGTGGACCGCACCATCAGGATGCTCGTCGACGAACCGATGGACTCCGATACCCAAAAGATGCTCGAACACCTCGAAGGGGTACGCGAGGAGATCCACCGCGAGGTGTGCGCGTACGGCTACGACGCCAACCGCAACACCTTCACCCAGTACTACGGCTCCACCGAGTTGGACGCCTCGCTGCTGCTGATCCCGCAGGTGGGCTTCCTGCCGCCGGAGGACAAGCGGGTGATCGGCACGATCGAGGCGATCCAGCGCGAGCTGACCGAGGACGGCTTCGTCCGCCGCTACCCCACCAACGGCTCCAGCGTCGGTCTGGACGGCCTGCCCGGCGACGAAGGCGCGTTCCTGGCCTGCTCGTTCTGGCTCGCCGACGACCTGGCGATGATCGGCCGGGTCGAGGAGGCGCGCGAGTTGTTCGAGCGGCTCCTGGCGCTGCGCAACGACCTGGGCCTGCTCGCCGAGGAGTGGGACCCGCGCCTGCAGCGCCAGGTGGGCAACTTCCCGCAGGCGTTCAGTCACGTGCCACTGATCGACACGGCACTGCGGCTGACCGCCACGATGCGCGCGGCGGCGGCTGCCGAACAGGACTAGTACCGCACCGGCGCGGGCAGGGACGGCGCCGGGGGCGGTATGCGCGCTGTGCAGGTGTGCGTACCGGTTCGGGGTGGTACCTCCCGACACCATGACCCGCGAACGTTCCACGACCGCCACCACGGGCGACGAGCCGGCCGGCTCGTCGCCCGTTTCGTCGTTGCCGTTCCTGCCCACGGCCCGCCGGCGGCGTCCGCTCACCCCCTGGCGGGAACATCTGCGGGACGGCTTCTGGTTCGCGCCGCTGATCGGGCTGGCCTCCGGGTGGGCGCTGGCCACCTTGATGTTGTCGCTGGACCGGTGGATCCCGGACTATCTGGCGCACCACCGTCGGCCCTGGCTCAAGGACGGCTACGACTGGTTCCTGCATGTCGCCACCGGGGCCAAAGAGGCCATCGCGACCATGAGTTCGGCGATGCTCACCTTTATCGGCGTGGTCTTCTCGATCACCCTGGTGGCGCTCCAGATGGCGAGTCAGTTCACCCCGCGCGTGGTGCGGGTGTACGTCCGCAGCCGGGTCACCAAGGTCACCTTCGCGGTGTTCCTGATGACCTTCCTCTACGCCCTGCGGGTGCAGAAGGAGTTCGGTACCTCGGGCGACCACCCGCCTGCGCTGGCCGCGTCCCTGGCGATGGGGCTCGTGGTGACCAGCCTGGTGGTGTTCGTGGTCTACGTGCACTCGACGATCCGGCTGATGCGGGTCACCCACGTGATCGGCTACGTCACCCAGGAGTCGATCGACCTGCTGGTCGCCCAGGCCCACGCCCGGCCCGTACCCGCGCTCCCGGCGGCGCCGGCGACGCCGATCCCGTATCGGGGCCCGCCCGGGGTGCTCCAGGACGTCGACATCGCGCGGTTGGTCCACCGGGCCCGGCGGCACGACGTGGTGATCGCGCTGATCCCCCGGGTGGGCGACTACCTCACGCACGGCATGCCGCTCGCCGAGATCCACGGCACCCCCAACCGGCGGGGCCTCCCGGCGCCGAGCACGTTGTGGCCGTGCCTGACCATCGGCGTCGAACGCACGATGCACCAGGACCTGACCTTCGGGCTGCGGCAACTGGTCGACATCGCGAGCAAGGCGCTCTCCCCCGCGGTCAACGACCCGACCACCGCCGTACAGGCCCTGGACCGGATCCACGCCCTGCTCACCCTGATGAGCGGCATCGACCTCGGCGACCGGGCCCACTTCGACCGACGTGACGCACTGCGCCTGATCGAACCGGTCGCCCTGTGGTCGGACGTGGTCGATCTGAGCCTGACCGAGATCCGCCTGTACGGCGCCGGCGCGCCGCAGGTGACCCGGCGCCTCAGCGCGGTGCTGGCCGACCTGCTCGAGATCACCCCGCCCGCCCGCTGCCCGGACCTGCTCCGCCAGCGCACGCTGCTGCGCGAGGCGGTCGAGCGGGCGCATCCGGACGCGCCCGGGCGGCAGTTCGCGCTCGAGCCGGACCGGCAGGGGATCGGGTGAGCGGCGTCCGGAGCGTGGCTGTACCGGGCCCGGTGGCTATACCGGACCCAGCTCCTCGTAGATGCTCAGCACCTGGGCGATCGTCTCGCGTGCGTCGGGCCACGTGCCGGCCTGGACCCGGCCCGCGGCGGCGAGTTCGCTGCGTCGGGCCGGGTCGGCGAGCAGCGCGGTGACCGCGTCGGCGAGCGCGTCGGCGTCGTCGTGGGGGACCAATACCGCCGCGTCGCCGACCAGTTCGGGCACCCCACCGACCGCCGTCGCGACCAGCGGCACGCCGGTGCGCAGCGCCTCCTGGGCGACCAGGGCCCGGGCCTCCCAGCGGCTCGACAACACCGCGACGTCGGCCGCGCCCAACAGGTCGGCCACATCGGCGCGGTGGCCCAGCAGCCGCACCGGCAGCGACTCGGCGTCGATGCGTTCCTGCAGCGACTCGCGCAACGGGCCGTCTCCGGCGATCACCAGCAGCGGGGTGGGCCGGTCCTCGGTCCAGCGCCGCGCGGCGTCCAGAAGCACCGGGTAGGCCTTCTGCGGGGCCAGCCGCCCCACCGCGAGCAACAGCGGCCGATCCGCCGCGCCGAACTCGGCCCGGACCGCCGCCCGATCCCGCCCGGCCGGCGCCAGCGCCGGCGCCGACACCGGGCCGAGCCGGGCATCGCGCGCGCCGAGCCCGCGGGCCCGGTCGACCAGGTCGGCGGAGGCGCCCAGGACGACGTCGGCCGCCCGGACCGCCCGGCCCTCCAACACCCGGGTCAGCGCGCCCTTCGCACCGCCGACCAGGACCGCGTTGTGCAGGGTCAGCACCAACGGCGTACGCCGCACCCGATGCCGCCCCAGCGCGTTGCCCGCCACCAACCCGGCGCGCAGCCCGTGCGCGTGTACGACATGCGCGTGGGTGCAGGCCGCGCGCAACTCACGGGCCGCGGCCCGGTCCGAGGGGCGCGGCCCGGCCGCGATCTCGACCGGTCGAAACCGCGCGCCGGTGGCCGAGAAGTCGAAGTGCTCCTCGGTCGCGGCCGGGCCGCATACCGTCACCGCGACCCCGCGCCCGACCAGCCCCGCCGCGAGCGAGCGCACATGCGCGCCGATCCCGCCGGTGGAGCCGGCCAGCACCAGGACGGCGCGCAGCCGGGCCGGCTCGGCGCGCCCTCGCGATTCGGTCGACTCAGTCGAAGTCGTCGTGTCCACGTCGCTGCTCCCCTTCCGATTCGGCCGTCCGCCGCCCGCGCAACGCGGCCTTGCCGGCCTCGCCCGCGGTCGCGAGTACGACTCCCGCGAACACCAGAGTGCCCACGATGGCGGCAACCGCCGCGATGATCAACGTGCAGACGATGCCGCCGGTACCGAATGTCCGGGACACCCCGAACCCGACCGCGCCGGCGGCGCCCGCGGCCACCGTCGCGCCGAGCGCGACCCGGACCGTGCTCCGGCCGGCCAACGCCTCGGGGCCGGCCGTCCTGGTGACGGGATACGTCAGCAGCAGGCCGGCCACCGTCATGCCGATCGAGTTGCCCAGGCCGAGCGCGGCCACCGTCCAACGCGCGGGCAGCGCGTACGCCAGGATCACGTCCGCGACCACGACCACGACCCACCCGACCACCACGCAGCCGGCGGCGGCGCGCCCGTGGCCGGAGGCGTTCAGCACCCGGCCCAGGTGCGCGATCAGCGCGTAGCCGATCAGGCCGGGGGCGAACGCGGCCAGCGCCCAGGCCATTTGCTCCGGTTCGGTGGAGCCGGTCATGAACAACGCGAAGAACCGCCCGAGCGGCGCGGCGGCGGCCAGCAACAATGCGGTCCCGGCGGCGCCCGCGAGCAGCACGGTACGGGTGGTCGCGGCCACCGCCGCGGCGAATGCCGCCCGGTCGCCGTCGTGCGCGTGCGCGCTCAGGCGCGGGAAGGCGGCGGTGGCGATCGGTACGGCGAGCACGGCGTACGGGAGCAGGTAGACCATCCACGTGGTCTGGTAGACGACCAGGGATCCGTGCGTTCCGCGCCCGTTGGCGAGCAGGATCACCGCGATCGTCGCGGCCTGCTGGGCGAGCAGCGTGGCGACGCCGGCCAGGGCGAGGGTACGGACCCGCCGGGCCACGCCGGCCGGGAAGCGCAGCGTGGGGCGCAGCCGCAGGCCGGTGGAGCGCAGCGGGACGACGGTGACCAGCGCGAGGGCAAGGACGCCCGCCGTGGTGCCGAGCGAGAGGGTGAGCTCGGCGCCACGCGGCAGGTGGGCGAGGTCGTCGAGGTCGACGTCGTACCGGTTGGCGAAGAGCAGATAGCTCCCGGCCACGACCAGGCTGGACACGAGCGGCGCGAGGGTGCCGGCCAGGAAGCGGTGATGCGCCTGGAGGATGCCGCCGGCGACCACGGCGATCCCGTACAGCAACACCTGCGGCAGGAACACCAGCAACATCCGGGTGGCCACGCCGGCCACACCGGGGCCGTCGGCCTTGCCGGCCAGGAGCAGTTCGGCGATCGGGCGCGCGAGCAGGGCCCCGAGCAGCACGATCGGGGTCAGCACCAGGACGACCCAGGTGAGCAGCGCGGACGCGATCCGTCCGGCGTCGGCCCAGGCGTGGTTGGCGACCGGGCCGGCGAGTACCGGGACCACGACACTGGCGAGGGCTCCGCCGGCGACGATCTCGAAGACGATGTTGGGGACGGAGTTGACGGTGCTGTACGCGGTGCCGAGGACGGTGTCCCCGACGGTCCCGGAGAACACCAACTGCCGCCCGAATCCGGCGAGTCGGGCGAACACGGTGACGATGCCCATCAGGGCCGCGGCACCGACGAGGCCGCGGACGGCGCGGCGGGGGGTGGTGGGGGCGAGGCTGCTCGGAGGTGGGGGGGCGCTGCCCGTCATGCCGATGCGACGGGGTCCTCGGCGGACAGCTGCCTCGGGACCGCGGCGGGAGCCGGGGCCCGGCGGCCGAGCATGTCGATGGCGTTCAGGGTCGGGTTGCCGGCGATCACCTTGGTGAAGCTGACCTTTTCGCTGGCCGCGGTGAGCGCGCCGACCACCAGCGCCTTGGCCAGGAGGCTCGTCCGGGACGAGCCGGCCGCCAACGCCACGCCCAGCGCCGCGCCGAGCGCGTTCGCGCCGGCGTCGCCGAGCATCGCCCGCTCGCCGAGGTCCTCCGGGAGCAGCGCCGCCGCCGCGCCCACCGGCGCCGCCGCCAGCGATGCCGCCGGACCGCCGCGCAGCAGCGTGGGCGCCCCCGCGAGCAGCACCGCCTTGGCCGCCCGGCCCGGACGCAGGTCGAACAGGTTGATCAGGTTGGCCGTACCGGCCACGACCACCCCCGCGAGCAGCTTGTCCACCGGCCGCCGCTGCACGAGCGCGCCGGCCGCCAGGCCCGCCGCGCCGAGCCCGACGATCTTGGCGCCGCCCGTGGTCAGTTCGCCCTTCGCGAGCGCGCCGAGGTGGCCCTTGAAGCCGCGTCGATCACTGGACCCGGCCAGGTCGTCGTAGGTCCCGAGCCCGGCCCCGGCCACCGCCGCCAGCACACCGGCCGCCCGCCACCGGCCCGGTACGCCCGGCGCGCACGCGGTGGCCAGCGCCGCGCCGACCGCCGTCGCCGGGCCTTCGAGCAGGGTCAATACCTCGCCCCGGTGGTTGCGCCGCTCCCACATCGCGGCCTCGCCCGGGGGGCGGCGGGTCAGCGCGGCGTACGCGGCGCGCGCCGCGCCGGTCGCGGCCAGCGCGGTGATCAGCCGGCCCGATCGGCCGCGACGCGATCCGGCGCGAGCGGGAGCGGGAGGTACGGAGGATGCGGCGGCCTTCGTCACTACGTCTCCTTCTTCGGCAGCTCCGGCAACGGACCGTCGGCATTGCCCGTCGTACCGTATTGACCCGAACTGCCCTGCTTGGCCTCGATCACCAGGGCCCAGACCACCGCGACCTGCCCCACGGGTGTGTCGGCGGTGTCCACGGTGGAAACGACCTTGGCGGTCTGCTCGTTACGGCGCAGCGCCCAGATCACGCCGTTCTCCTGCGCGGCGGACGAGGTGCCGGCCACGACCGTACCGTCATCGCCGGTGTCCAGGGCCCGGGCCAGCGCCAGATGTACACCGTTCGTCCGCCCCGGGTCCTCGCCCCCGGTGGCCCCCGACGGCGCGACGATCACGACCAGGTCGGCGCCGATGGCCGGATTGTCCTTGACGTCGACGAAGCCGGCTTCCTTGAGCTTGGTCAGCGTCTCGGTAGCGGCCTGGGTGTTGTGCGTGGGGGGGGTGGGGGGGGTGCCGTTGTTCGAGCCGGGGGTCTGGCCCGGTGCCTGGCTGCCGGGGGGCGGGGAGCTGTTGCCGGTGCCGGTGGGGGTGCCCGTCGTGGCGGGCGGTGCACCCGTGGCGGGCGGGTTCGTCGCGGCCCCCGTGGCCGGCGGTGTGGTCCCCGGCGTACCCGGTGTGCCCGAGGTACCCGTCTGCGGCGGCGGCAACTTCTCGGTGATCGCCCCCGCCAGCGCCTTCGCCGCCCGCTCGGTGGTCGACCCGGTCGGGTACGTCGTCGCGTTCGCGCCCAGCGCGGTGACCAGGTCGGCGTCGCGCTTGGGGTCGGCCCACGCGCCCTTGATCGCCACCTGGCCGGTGACCGTCGCGGAGGCGCCGTCGAGCAGCTTGGTCATGCTGTCCGTGAGCTTGGTGTCCGAGCCGGGCAGCGCGACCACGACCGCCTTGTGCCCGGCGAGCCGGCCCTTGGTCAGTTCGGGGCCGACGGTGTTCATGATGCCGTTCAGGTACTTCTGGCCGGCGTTGGCCCGGTCGAGTTCGCGCCGCAGCCCTTCGTTGTTCCGGGCCAGGTCCTGAACCGAGGTGTCGAGCCCGGACACGGCCGCCTCCTTGAGGAAGGACGCGCCGAGGACGAGCCCGACCGAAAGGGCCAGGAAGACCGCGATGATGGAGACGACGTGGTATCTGAAGTCGATCAACTGAACAGTCCCTGGAGCCAGTAGACGAAGGCGTCCCACTGTGCCCCGAACACGTGGAAGTACGCGCGCCCGAGCGGGGTGACCCGCACGGTGACCGCGATGGTGACCAGCGCGGCGAGGCACAACATGAGCAGCGAAGTCGTGGAGATGCGGCTGCGGTACAGACGGCTGACACCCTTGGCGTCCACGAGCTTGCCGCCGACCCGAAGCCGGGTGAGAAAGGTACTCGCCATGCCGGCCCGGCCCTTGTCCAGGAACTCGACGAGCGTGAGATGTGTACCGACCGCGACGATCAGGCTGGCGCCGCCGTCGTCGGCGAGCAACATCGCGATGTCCTCGCTGGTCCCGGTGGCCGGGAAGGCGATCCCGTCCACGCCCAGTTCGACCAGGCGCTCCATCCCGGGGGCGCGCCCGTCCCGGTACGCGTGCACGATGATCTCCGCACCGCAGCGCAGCGCCTGGTCGGACACCGAGTCCATGTCGCCGACGATCATGTCCGGCTTGTAGCCGGCCTGGAGCAGCGCGTCGGCGCCGCCGTCGACGCCGATCATCACCGGGCGATACTCGCGGATATACGGCCGCAACGCGGCGATGTCCTCGCGGTAGTGGTAGCCGCGCACCACGATGAGCACCTGGCGGCCGTCGATCCGGGTCCGGATCTCGGGTACGCCGACGCCGTCGAGGAGCAGTTCGCGCTCCTCGCGGATGTACTTGAGGGTGTTCTCGGCGAACGCCTCGATCTGCTCGGACAGCCCGGCCCGGGCCTCCTCCATCGAGGCCGCGACCGACTCCGCGTCGAGGAGGGTGCCGACGGCGATCGGATCGTTGCCGCGATAGAGGATGTT
Organism: Embleya sp. AB8; assembly: GCF_049739465.1. Taxonomy (NCBI): domain Bacteria; kingdom Bacillati; phylum Actinomycetota; class Actinomycetes; order Kitasatosporales; family Streptomycetaceae; genus Embleya; species Embleya sp. AB8. The sequence continues at coordinate 50,985 of NZ_JBMHHY010000037.1, read as the reverse complement.
GTCCTCGATCCGGACCATTTCCCCCTCGCGGATCCGGTCGAGCACGCTGCCCCCGACGTCGTCCAGGAGCGGTACGCCGGCCTCCACGAGCAGCTGCGGCCCGATATTGGGGTAGCGCCCGCTGATGCTGGGCGCGGCGTTGACCACGGCGGCGGGCCGACACTTGACCAGCGCCTCGGCGGCGACCCGGTCGAGATCGCCGTGGTTGATGATCGCGATGTCCCCGGGGCGAAGCCGCTTGGTGAGGTCCTTGGTACGCCGATCGACCCGGGCAAACGAACCGGTGTCCTCGGTATGCCGTCGACGACGAAGCGCGGAAATCCTCACCGGCGCAATCCTGCCATGCGAGATTTCGGAAGGCGGCTCCGCCGCTCTCCTCGCCGCGCTCGTCGATCTCCGGTCATCGATGAAGTCGTGGACGCTGACACGCCGGGAAACAGCCGAATTCGCAGCAGCCTCAAGGAGTGCGGCGGGGCCGAGTCGGAAGGCGGGCCGGCCGACCCGGCCCATTTCACGCCGCGAGCCGGACCCAAAACCGCAGCGGGGCTGTTACACAGAGACAGAGCCCAGGGCCGGGCCGCGAGCAAAGCGAGTCGGCGGGGGCCGGACCCGCAACCGTGCCGCAGGGCGTAGGCCACAGGCGAAGCGGGTCGGCCGAGTCGGCGGCGCATCCGATCCACGGACCCCGATCGCAAACAAAGCGCGCGGCCACGCCGGGTGCCGGCGGGCCTGACCAGGCCACCCACGAGCCCGTGAACCCGCAGCCATCGAGGTGAACGCAACGGGTGGAGCGGGCGGGTACACCCTGCCGAGCCAAGTGCAACGCACACGCACGCCGGGTGACCCGCCCATCCCCCATCCGAGGGACCCACATCAGCGTCCACGACGACGCGCACGCCACCCTCGCCCCGCGAAGGTTGTGGCCATGGAAACCACGGAGAACGCAGACCCGACCCCGCCGGCCCCGACCCGACTCGCCCTCCGTCGCCGCCTCGCCTGGATCGCGATCGTGGCCTGCTCTCCCTACCTGACGCTCAAGCTGCTCTGGGTGTTCGGCGTGAACGTCGGCGTCGTCCACCCCGACGACCTCAGTCGCGGGAAATGGATCGCCGCCAACGCCCTCACCTTCGGGATGGACGGCATCGCCGCGCTGATCGCGTACACCCTGGCCCGCCCCGGCGGGGCCCGGGTCCGCGCGTGGCTGATCCTGCTCCCGCTGTGGGTCGCGTCCGGGCTGCTCGCGGTGATCATGACCGCCGTCCCGCTCAACCTGCTCAGCGCGGTGGTCGGCGCGACCACCAACCCCTTCACGGGCGACGACTTCCTACAGCCGTGGGTTTACGCCATCGTCTACGGCGGCTTCATCGTCGAGGGCGCGGTACTGCTCGGCGCCTTCGTCCTGTACGCCAACGACCGCTGGCCGACCCTCCTGCACACCCGCGTCCGGACTCTCCCCGACCCCGCCGGCACCCGCGACGCCCAGCGCTTCCTCGGTACGGCCGCCGCCGTGCTGCTCGCCTTCTCGGGCGTACTGCGGCTCGCCTGGGGCCTGGGCGCCGACCTCGGCATGAGCGACCGTTGGATCGGCGACCGCAACGCGTCCGGCCGTTGGTTGGACGGTGTTCAGGGCAGCCTCGCCCTGATCGGCGCGGCGGGCCTGATCATCCTCGTCCACCGACTCGGCGGCGCCCGGGTGCGCGGCCCGCTCGCGATGGTCTGGTTCGGCGCCGGCAGCTCCTTCGGCTGGGGCGGCTGGCTGGCCCTGGCGACCGCCGCGGCGCCGTCCGGCAGTGCGGCGGCGAAGCGCACATCCCCGCTGCTCCACACTGTCTACACTGCCGAAATGATCACCGGCGTCCTGGTATTGACCATCGGTTGGTTCTTCCTGACCGAATACTCCCGCCACACCACACACGCCAAGCACGCCGAGCACGCCGAGCACGTGGCCCACGGCCACGCACCCCACCCCGTCGGATGACCGTCCGTCGCCTCGCGCGCCCGCTGCTCGGTCGGCGGGCGCGCCTGCGCTGGGTGCATCTGGTCCTCGGGGGCGCCCTGTTGATGCCCTTCCAGCTCACCGCGGTCACCGTACTCGCCACCATCGGGCCGCTGCGCGATACGCCGGGCTCCGCGTACACGATCCAGGTCCTCGCCCTGATCGTCGCCCTGCCGTTCGTCGCCCTGGCCGGCCTGGTCCCCCTCGTCCGCACCCTCGAGGGCAGCGCCGCACGCGTCCTGTGCGCCGCCGACGGCGAGGTGCTCAGCGCCCCCGCGACCAGCCCGGCCGCCCGCCGCCGAGCCTCCGCGTGGTTCACCCTGCATGCGTTCCTCGGCGGTATCGTCGCCGGCATCTCCCTGGCCGCACCGCCCGCCGGCCTGGTGCTGATCGCCATGCCGCTGACCCGGACACTCGCCGCCGGCCTCCCGTGGTCCGCGCCCGCCCAATCCGCCCCGCTCGCCTGGCTGCCCCTCGGCCTGGCCCTGATCCTGCTCCCGCCGCCGGTATCCGCCGCGGCCGGCGCCTGGTTGGCCCGGCTCGCCCCGACCCTCCTCGGCCCAACTCCCGTCGACCGCCTCGCCCTCGCCGAACAACGCGCCGAACGCCTGGCCGAACGCGCCCGAATAGCCCGCGACCTGCACGATTCGGTCGGCCACGCGCTCAGCGCGGTGGGCATCCAGGCAGCCGCCGCCGGCCGCCTCCTCGAACGTGATCCGGCGTTCGCCGCACAGGCGTTGGCCGCCATCGAGGACACCGCCCGCAACGCCGTCGCCGAACTCGACCACGTACTCGGCCTGTTGCGCGAGGAGTCGGACCCCGACAGTGCCGCCCCGACCCCCTCCCTGGCCGACCTGACCGACCTGGTCGCGCGTACCCGAGCCGCCGGCGCGGACGTCGAACTCGACCTGTCGGGCGGGATGTCCGCCCTGCCCCTCCTCGTCTCCCGCGAGGCGTACCGAATCATCCAAGAGGGCCTGAGCAACGCCCTCCGGCACGCCGGCGAGGTCCCGATCCGCCTGCAAGTCTCGGTGGTCGACCACGAGTTGGCCATCGACCTGGCCAACCCCGCGCCCGCGGCACGACCCACCCGACCCGATGGCGGACGCGGCCTGCGCGGCGCCGCCGAACGAATCGCCGTACTGCGCGGCACCTTCACCGCCGGCCCACGCGACGGATGGTGGCAGCTGAGCGCACGCATCCCCCTGGAAGGACACTCGTGAACGCCGACCCTGTACGCGTCCTGATCGCCGACGACGAAAGCCTGGTCCGCGCCGGCCTGCACGCGATCGTCGCCGCCGAACCCGACCTGACGGTGATCGGCGAGGCCGCCACCGGCACGGAGGCGGTGGCCGGCGCCCTCGAACTGCGCCCCGACCTGATCCTGATGGACGTCCGCATGCCCGACCTGAACGGCATCGAAGCCACCGCCCGAATCCTCCGCGAGGCCCCGAACCCGCCGCCGCGAATCCTCGTCGCAACCACCTTCGAAAACGACGAATACATCTACGACGCGCTACGCGCCGGCGCCCACGGATTCCTCCTGAAGCGGGCGAGGACCGACGAAATGCTGCACGCGATCCGTACCGTGGCGCGCGGCGACTCGCTCCTCTACCCGTCCGCCATCCGCGACCTGGCCCTGAGCCGCTCGTCGGCCCGAGCCGCGAACACCGAGTTGGAAACCCGACTGGCCCGCCTCACCGACCGCGAGCGAGAAGTCCTCCGCCTGATCACGTTCGGCCTGTCCAACCCCGAAATCGCGGCCCGAACCGGCCTGGGCCTGGAGACGGTCAAGACGCATGTGGCACGCGTACTGGGCAAGTTGGGCGTACGCGACCGCACCCAGGCGGTGATCGCCGCCTACGAGAGTGGCTTCGCCACGGCGGGCGGAGCGGGGCGGGGATGACCTGCGGCGTCACAACCTCCTCGTCCGTCAACAACCGATCCGTCGGCCCAGGGAGCGAGTGATAGATCGCGTTCAGGTCGTCCTGCGGGATCGGGGACTCGGTGAACCGCCCCGGTGCGCACTTCTTGCCATACGGCACGTAGTCGACCACCGCCCGCAACCCCAGGTCCCGAAATCGTTGTTCCAGGGCCTTCGGGTCGCGGAACTCGGCGATCTTGAACAGGATTCCGCCGTCCGGCCGCTTGATCACCTCGAACGGTCGGGCCTCGGCCGAACCGCCGCTACCACAAAGGACACAAGGCCAGACCGGGCCACCCCGCTGCCGCCAAACCCCAGCCATCGAGGCGAAGGCAACGGGTGGAGCGGGCGGGTACACCCTCCCAAGCCAAGTGCAACGGCCGCCTACGCCCCCCTCGGGAGCCCACCTCGGACCCGATACGGCGTCCACCACACGAACGAGCCCACCCGGTGCAACAGCCCCGCCGCCCGGTAGCGTTCCGTCACCGCCTCGGCCAGGTCCGTCACCGCGACCCCCCGCAACAGCGGCGAAATGACCTGGTCGTACCGGGGGTTCCGGATCACCAGCCGCCGCAACGAGCCCCCGCGCTGGTCCCGCACCTCGATGAATCCGGGACCATGCCGGTAGCCACACTTCGCGGGCAGAAACCCGGCCCGCCACGCACTCGCGGCACCGCCGTCGCCCCGGCCGTCATGGCCGTCCCCGCCGTCCCCGACCACGGCCGTCGGTGGATACAGGTGGCCGAGTGCTCGCCAGTCCCAGCCCCCCGCAGGCGCCCGAAGCGTCCAGTCGACGCCAATCCCGTGGCTCGTCAGCTCCCGCACGACCACAAGACCCGCCACCGCCGCCCGGCCATCGTCCCCGACCTCGGCCAGGTCGACCACACCATCCACCCGCACGAACCGCACACCATCCGCCGCAACCCGCGCCACCGCATCGAGCGGATCGCCGACCACGTCGACCTCGCCGACGTACATCCCCGGGACCCGCATCGCCGCCGGATCACCGTCGCGCCACAGGCCCAACCGCACCGACGGCTCACCGCTCATCGGCACGCTCCGCGACCACCGACGTCGCCACCGGCACCACCGCCGGAACCACCATCGGCGCACCCACCAGCGGCTCGCCCCGCCGCGCCACCTCCCGGTCGGCCCCGGTCGGCGCGACCTGCACCACCTGACCCCCCTCGGCGAAGACCACCCCCAACGCCCGCCACCGCGCCAGCAGTTCGCCGATCCACGCCTCGGTGACCCCGTCGTGCCGGGCCGCGACCTTGCGCAGCAGCGCCGCCGGGCTGTGCGGCGTATCCAGCAGCCGGAACACGCTCACCTCGATCGGGTCGACGACGTCGAGCAGGTGCCAGTCGAAGCCGGGACGGGTGTCGACCAGCACGATGTGCTCGCCCAGGTCCCAGTGGGTGAGCCGACAACGCGGATAGTCGTCCGCCCAGTTCGCGATTGCCGGCCGCAGCCGGTCCAGGCAGGCGTCCGTGATGCCGCGCCGAGGGGAGTCGAAGATGTAGACCAGGTCGGCCAGTTCCGCCTCGGGCAGGTCGTAGATGTATCGATAGTGCGCGGCCGGTCGGGGTTCGCCGAACCCGAGTTCCGGCCGATCGAAGTACGGGCTGAACCGTTCGACCTTCACCCGGGTGGCCCCGGCCGGTGGCATCAGGTGGTGCAGCGCGGGAAGTTGGTTGACAACGTCGTGGTAGTCGTCGTCGAGCTCGCCGGGAAAACCATAGAGATAGTTCCAGCTCACTTCGGTTCCGATCGCCTCCGCGTCGCGCAGCAGTCGGACGTTCTGACAGGCCGTCACGCCCTTGTCCATCAGCCGCAACACCCGACTGCTCAGGTTCTCGATCCCGGGCTGTACATGGGTGATCCCGGCCGCGTGCAGGACTTCCAGCTGATCTCGACGCAGGTTCGACTTGATCTCGTAGCCGATCCGCAGGTCGTACCCGGACTCCGCGAGGCGCGGCGCCACCGAGCCGAGGTAGGCCATGTCCATGATGTTGTCGGTGATCCAGATGTCGAGGATGCGATGCCGTTCGACCAGGGCCAGCAACTCCTCGACGAATCGCCCTGCTTCCTTGCTGCGGAACTCCATGAACGAGCCGTTGAGCCCACAGAACGTGCAGTGGTGCTTTGCTCCCCACCAGCATCCGCGCGAACTCTCCAGGACCAGCCGCGGCTCGACCCAGGAGCCCGCGGCGGACCGCGCGTGCCGTTCGAAGTAGTCGCCGAAGTCGGGCGGCACCAGCGCCCCCGGCGGCAATGGCGCGGCGTCCATCGGGTTCACCACACACTCCCCGTGCGACGTACGCCAGCACAGCCCCGCGATGCCGGCCAACGCGGCCTCGTCCCGGATACCGCCCAGGGTGGCCGCGAGCAACTGCGGGAAGGCGGCCTCCCCTTCGCCGCGCACGACGACGTCCACGTACGGGAAGTTCCGGTGCAGCGCCGCGCCCTGCGGCCCGTCGCAGTTGGCACCGCCGAACACGGTGAGCACACGCGGGTCCAGTTCCTTGACCACCCGCGCCGCGGCCAGCGTCGCGGCGTTCTGCGCGAACGTCGTGGTGAAGCCGACCACGTCCGGCGCCGCGGCAACGATCCGCTCCGCCGTCTCGCGCACGAACAGCGGGGCCAGTTCGTGCAGTTCGCGCGCCCGGTCGGTCATGCCGGCGGGCACCCGGCCGGCCAGGCGCGCGGTGAACTCCGGAACCTGCCAGCGCGGGCGGTCGTTCAACGCGGCCGAGAAGATCCATTCGCTGAGCCCGGAGAAGTAGGAGTTGGCGCAGAACTCGTACTCCTCGGAGGTGAAGCCGGTACGGTCCACCAACCAGTCGACATAGTCCAGGTTGGCGTGCACGACCCGGACGTCCGCGTCGGGGAAAACGTCGAGCACCCGGCGCCGCAGGATGCCGAGCGCCAACGACGGCATGTCGATCGACGACCACGGCATGTCCACCAGCACGACCCGCACGCCGGTCACCACATCCCGCGCTGGCTCAGCGCGGCCCGGGCGGCCTCGCCCGCAGGTGTCGAGGTGGCCTCGAACGCCGCCGCCACCCGCGCGGAGATCGCACCGTGCGCGAGCCCGGCGGGCGTGGCGAAGTACGCGTACGGCACGGCCTCCCCCGCGTCCACCGCCGGGACGGCCGCGCCCGCGTCCCATCCCACGATGGATGTCGGCGCGTACCGGCGCAGCGCCGCGTGGCCGTGGTCGGTCCGGATCACGCCCTCGGCCCCGATCACAAACGAGAGCGGCTGCTCGTGGCACAGCGCGGTGAACAGGGACAACATCAGTTCGTGGCCCACGGTTTCGCGCAGGGCGGCGCGGGCCGCCACGTCCGGCAGGTCGAGCAGGAACCGGGCGAACGCCTCCTCCACCGACAGGCCGGGCCCGTGATAGGGGATCAGCCGAAACTCGGCGAAGTGTGGGGAGGCCAGGAACCCGTTCAGCAGGCCGGCGTCGGCATGGCCCGCCTCGCCGAGTGTGCGCAGGCTGCGCGGGAACGTGCCGGTGAGCCCGCCCTCATGACCGAGCCGCCAGATTCGCGACCGGAACCGCCGTGCGGCAGCGTCCAGTTCGTCGAGCGCGACGGTCTCCAGACACTCCGCCTCGCCCGCGTTCGTGGCCACTTCGGCGGCGCCCTCGGTGGCGAGCCGGGCCCGCAGGTCGGGTTCGAGCAGGAGTCGCATGAGCAGGTCGGCGAGTTGCTCGCCGTCCAGCGCTTCGCGGGGTGCGACCCGGCCGTCCAGGGCTTCGCGGCGCGCGGCCCGGCCGTCCGGCGCTTCATGGCGCGCGGCCCGGCCGCCCAGGACTTCCCGGCGTGCGGCCCAGCCGGACGGCGCCTCGCGCGCCGACTCCCCGGACGCGGCGGTTGCCGTCGTACCGACGAGGTCCACCTCCCCCCGCCGCCATCCGCCCGCCACATCGCGCAGCCGCTCGTAGTTGCGCCGGGACCGTTCGACCAGCCGGCCGTCCTCCCGGTACATCGGGTCCTCGTAGCTGACCCCGAGCAGATTCGGGCAACGCGCCAACAGATACTCGGTGAGCTCCAGTTGCTCGTCCAGAAGCACGCCGTGATGCAGGTCGCGGAACTTGCCACCGACGATCTGGCAGCCGGACAGGTGCAGTTCGCGGCAACGCTCCAGGGGTAGCGCGTCGATCCCGTCGAGCATGTTGCGCCCGGTACGGCCCCGCAACCACTGGTAGCTGAGCAGGTGGCCGACATCGAGGGTCACCCACACATCGGCGTCCTCGGCCAGCCTGGCGAAGTACTCGAACGCGTCGACCCCGCCGAGGTAGAAGGACCCGCCCTCGGTGAACCCGGGGAACTCGACGTGCAGCGGGGGGACCAGGCGGCGGGCCGTGTCCGCGGTATTCCGGGTGGCGATCTCCAGGCCACGTTCGGTCAGCGGCGGCGGCAGCGGATACGGCAGCGGGCAGCCGCGCAGGCTCCAGATCCCGAGGTCCTCGACGACCCAGGCGAGGTCGTGCCGGGCGGCCAGCTCGTTGGTGAACTCGATTGCCGGGCCGCGGTCGTAGCGCTCGGGCGAGCCCATGTTCAACTCGGTCTGGTGCAGCGCCCGAAGGGTCCCGGCGGGCAGTTCGCCATAGAAGCGGTCGTAGGCGTGCGCGTAGTCGGCCAGGCGTACGGCGGCCCGTGAGCGTGGTTGGAACGATGGGCAGGCGTAGGCGAATTCGTCGCCGTGGCGCCGCAGGAACGCACGTACGCGCGGTGAGATGTCACCCCCGTCGGGCGTCTCGACGAACCCGATGCCCCGGTTGCCCAGGGTGCCTCCACTCCACGGCATGTCCATGACCAGGCCGAGGCCCAGCCTGGTCACGGTGGCGGACGCTGCGGTCACAACGGCCTCCCGGCGTACTCGATGTCCGTCTCGGTGACTGTTCCCCGTTCGGGTCGGCCGGCAAGCGCGCCGACCAGGCGGCCGAGCAGCAGCCGGCCGCGTGTGGTGCGCGCCGCGAGCAGGCCGTCGGCGCAGTGTTCGATGTCGCGGCGCGGCAGTGCGTACAGCCGCTCCTGAACAAGATCGGCGACCGTGATCCGGTGCTCGGGCCCGTCGTCGATGTGGGTGGGGACGATCCGCACCCACGAGTGCGGCCGGACCGACCCGGCCTCGCGCGGCCCGGCTCCCGGCTCGGCACGCGTGGGCGAAAGCCGCCCGGCCCGGCCCGGCGTGACGGTACGGAAGACCCGTTCCAGTCGGTCCAGCGCCTCGGCTCGCGCGGGGCCGCCATCGATCGCCATCGGGTAACCGACTCGGCCGGCAAGGTAGTTGAGTTCCGGATTGCCGGTGAGCGGCCCCGAGGTGTCCAGCGCGAGCCCGAACCGCTCCGGGTGTTGCGCGAGCCGGCTGCCGGGCTCGGCCACCAGAAGTTCCAGCGCGTCGATCCCGAGCTTGGCCTGATTGTCCGTCAGGAACCGTAACGACGCCTCGAACTCGGCCGGCGTCTCGTCGAGCACATGCCCCATCACCGACAGCCGCATGGTGATGCCCGCGTCGGCGAGGTTGTCGACGATGCGTTGGTAGTCGGCCGCCCGTACGCCCCGGTCCAGTAGGTCGAGCAGGCGCTGCGCGGTGCCTTCGTAGCCGATGGAGAGCTGCGCACAGCCGAGTTCGGCCAGCTCATGGCAGAACTGCGGGTCGACCAGGCTGTGTTCCAACCGCGCACGCACATCGAAGCGCACCCGCACGCCGCGAGCGCGGGCCAGCCGCATCGCGCGCGCGATCAGCCGGAGGTTGGTGTTCTCGTCGGCGATCGCGAGGAGTTCGGCTCCGGTGGCCCGCACCACGGACTCGACGGCGTCGGCGAGTTGCGTGGCGGTGCCCTGTTGGTAGGCACCGGGGGTGAGGGAGCGGTTGCCGTAGGAACAGAAGGCACACCGACCCCAGTAGCAGCCGACGCAGGACACGATGGCCACCTGCGTGGTCTCCGAGAGGTAGGCGTGAATGGGCAGGCCGGCGAAGTCCGGTGGGCCGAGATCGCGAAATCGCAGTCGCACCGGGGCCATCGACCGATGCACGGCACCTGCGCCTTCGACGTCGCCTTTGCCGTCGCCTTTGCCCTCGCCGTCGCCGTCGCCGTCGCGCGATAGCCAGATCATGCCGGGTACGTCGGCCTGCGGCGCGGTCCCGTCCAGTGCGTCGAGCCAGCGTTCCAGCGGCTCCTCACCCGCCGTATGACACAGTGCGTCGACCACGTCGCAAACGGATCCGAGCCCCACCAGCGCCTCATGACGGAGCATCACCTGTTGCCCGCCAAGGCAGATCCGGACCTCCGGCCGCAGCCGCCGCACCCAGGCGGCAATCAGCAGCGCCGGGCCCAACTGGCTGAAGAACGCCACGGACAGCCCGACCACGCGGGGGTGATGCCGGGTCAGCTGATCCACGACCAGGCGGTACAGCCGCTCGACCGCGACCCCGGATGCACCGGGGGGCGCCGCGGCGGCCGTACGCACCGCGTCGTCGAGTTGCCCGAGATCAGGCCAGGTCCGGGCGAGCAAAGTGTCCCGGACAAGCAGCTCGACCGCGTTCCGGGCGAGCCGGAGCGCGTCCAACTCTCCTGACGGGTCCGCTACTTCCGCTACTTCCGGTGCTCCCGATACTTCCGGCGCCCTGTGCATGACACGGGCGCGCACGTCGCCGGCATGCCGGACCACGACCTCGGCCATGGCCCGCTGATACCAGCCGTCCACACCGGTGCCGGTGCCGGTGCCGGTGCCACCGTCCCGCGCCTGGACCGCGTCGACGAGCACCTCCGGATGTCGCAACACGTCATGCACCAGGCCGATGTTCAGATCGGCCTGGTGCACACGTCGACCCCGGCGCCGTAGGTGGCCGGTCAGGTAGGGCAGGCTCAGGTACGGAAAGAACCTGGCCTCGGTCTGTGGCGGAAAGACCAGCAGGACGTCGACCGGATCACCGCCGCCGGCCCATTCGGACGGCACATTCCACCTCGGCAGTCCGGGGTCTCAGAGAGCGAGGTCGTCCTCGTTGGTTGCCGCGATGTAGGTGTACGAGTGGTACGCCCCACCGATCTTCAACTCGCTGGACTCGATCACCTCGAGTTCGTCGAGCTCGGCGAACGCATCCTCTTCCGCGGCGGTCTCTACCGTCACCTCGGGCGATGCAACACTCATGGTCCCTCCCCTGGAGCGCGATGGTGGCTGACGCATTTCACCGTAGCGGGGTGCGGGCGTGTGTCAACAGCCTTCAGGCAAAGGGGAGTTGGCGTTCGAGCGGAACCGCTCGACCCACTGTTCGGTCAGCTCGTCGGCCTGGCGGGCAATGCCCGGCGCCGGAATCCGGCCAGGAGCCTCGACACCCAGAAACCCCAGACAGTCCCGAATGCCGTCCTCGTAGTCCGCGACCAGATCCTCGTACACGACGACATGCGGCGTGACGCCATGGCGGTCGAAGTACCCGGCCCAGGTCGCCTCGTCGTGATCGAGCATGCACAGATGACGCCGAATCTCGGCACGGCTGTACCGAGGCGTCGACCGCACCCGCCCGGTCGGCAGGAAGGTCCCGTCGACAATCCAAACGCCGGTCTGCTCCGCCAGGGTGTACGAAATCGCCTGCCGCAGGCGGTCCCTGCGCCGAATGTGGATGTAGTACGGGCGCGCCAGCAGTTCGTGCAGATCGACTTCCAGACCTGCCAGATGGCCCGCGTGCACCTTCATACCGAATACGCCGTTGGGACTGGTCCGGACCCGCATCAGCGCACGGACATAGCCGACCGGCAGTCCGTCCGGATCATCCGCGTCGAACCCCCAGCGCTCGAAGTAGTCGAGCACATGGGTATCGGCCAAATAGTCCTCGGCGAACCCGGCCACCCCGGTATGCCACAACGCCCGGGCGAGCATGTTACTGCCGCATCGCGGACTCGACGCCAGCACGTAGCGAACCGGCGGCAGCCCGGCAAACCGCGGAAAGTCGAACCGCTCGCCGTTCGTCGAATATTGAAGCGACATGACGGATGCCCCCACGGCGACTGGCGACTCGGCTCGACCGGACCGGACCGGACCGGACCGGACCGGACTGCACTGCACTGGATGCTGCGTTCAAAGCCGAGGCTTCCCCGGCCGAACACCACCCAACCTGTCAGCGCAGCGGCAACAAGATCGCGTGGAGCAGCGGCGCGTCCGGTGCCCGTGCGGAGGGTTCGCACGGGCGGCGCGGTCAGCGGTCCGTGGACAACCGGTCCGCCCGGTCCAGCAGGTAGCGCTGCTCCGGCAGGCTCGTGGTGCGTTGGGCGGCCTGCCGGTAGGCCTCCTGCGCCCCGGCCCGGTCGCCGGCCAGTTCCAACAGGTGGGCGCGGACCGCGTACAGGCGGTGGTGTCGGGCCATCCGGTCGTCGGCGTCGAGGCCGGCCAGCAACTCCAGGCCCGCGCGTGGGCCGTCGGTCATCGCGACGGCCACGGCGTGGTTGAGGGTGGCCATCGGGTTGGGTGCGATGCGGTCGAGGATGCGATACAGGGTGCGGATCTGCGGCCAGTCGGTGTCCTCGGCCCGGGGTGCCTGAACGTGCAACGACGCGATGGCGGCCTGGAGTTGGTACGGGCCGAGCGGTGATCGCGACATCGCGTCGGTGACCAGGGCCACGCCCTCCGCGATCGCCGCACCGTCCCACCGGGTCCGGTCCTGCTCGGCCAGCGGTACCAACCCCCCGTCGGCGTCGATCCGCGCCGGCCGCCGGGCGTCCGTCAGCAACATCAGCGCCAGCAGCCCGGCCACCTCGCCGTCGTCCGGGAGCGATCGGTGCACGGCGCGGGTGAGCCGGATCGCCTCGGAGGTCAGTTCGTGGCGGTGCAGCTCCGGGCCGGAGCTGGCGGTGTACCCCTCGTTGAAGACCAGGTACAACACATGGAGTACCGCGCCCAGCCGCTCGGTGTACTCCTTCCCCACCGGCATCCGGAACGTCGCCCCCGCCGCCCGGATCCGCTGCTTGGCCCGACTGATGCGCGGCCCCATCGTGGCCTCCGGCACCAGGAAGGCCCGGGCCACCTCGGCCGTACTCAGCCCGCCCACCGTGCGCAGCGTCAGGGCGATCTGCGAGGCCGGGGTGAGCGCCGGATGGCAACACATGAAGAGGAGGGTGAGGGTGTCGTCCCGGTCCCCGGGCGCCGGCTCACCGGGCTGCGGACCCGGCTGCGCCTCGGCTGCGCCCTCCCGGAGCGCGACCGCCTCCTCCCGGCGGCGGCGCGCCAGTTCGCTGCGTACCTGGTCGACCACCCGGCGCGAGGCCACGGTGATCAGCCAGGCGCGCGGGTGGTCCGGCACGCCCTCGACCGGCCACTGCGTCGCCGCCGCGAGCAACGCCTCCTGTACCGCGTCCTCGCACGCGTCGAACCCGTCGTAGCGGCGCAGCAGCGCGCCGAGGACCTGCGGCGCCAGCTCGCGCAGCAGGTTCCCCAGGTCCTCGGCGGCCATGGTCACATCTCCAAGCCGGCGGAGGTCATCAGCGGGCGTACCTCCACGGCGTCGATCCGGGCGGCCGGATGCAGCGCGGCCAGCTCGACGGCGCGCTCCAGGCTCTCGCAGTCCAGTAGGTAGTAGCCCCGCGCGTACGGCCCCGAGTCGAGGTACGGCCCGTCGGAGACCTGCGCCACGCCGTCCCGGACCCGGACCACCGCACTGGTGGCCGGGTCCGCGAACAGGTGACCGTCGACCAGTTCGCCGGACTGCCGGATCAGGCCGGTGAACGCCGCCTCGTCGGCCACGCCGCCGGCGGCGGGGTCGAGATACACGTTCAGGAGAAACTTCACGGCGTGGCCGGCTCGGCCCGATCCAGCGAGAAGATCACCTCGCGTACCTCGATGCCGAGCCCGGGCACCTTGGCGTCCGGGATCATCCCGGCCAGCTCCACGGCACGCTCGCGGCTCTCGCACTCGATCAGGTAGTAGCCGCCGAGGAACTCCTTGGCCTCCAGGTAGGGCCCGTCCGTCACCGCCGGCGCGCCGTCCCGGACCCCGACCACGACACTCTCCGACGGGTGGGCCAGCGCCGCCGTGTCGAGCATTTCCCCGGACTTGCGGACCGTCTCCATGAACGCACCGTGACCGCGCATCACCTCGTTGCGCTCGTCGTCGGTCAGCGCGTCCCAGATCTGCGGGTTGGTATGCATGATCAGCAGGAACTTCATCGTCTTGCTCTCCTCGTCGTGCGGACGCCCGGACGGCGCCGCTCACCCATGAGTCGGAGCCGCCGTTTCGATCTTGACGTGCCGAGCGGACAAATTCCGCGCACGAATCGCCGGCCGGCGCCGACTACCCGGTGAGCACACACGTGACCTGGAGGGTCGAGATGGGCATTCCCCACCTCGGCATCGGCCCGCCCAGCCACGGCTCGGCCAGGCTCATCCGCAGGTCCCCACGCGATCACGCAGGTAGCGCAGGCCGCTGCTGAGGGGTCCGGGACAGGGGGTCTGCTCACGGATCGTGGATCAGCTCATCGGCCATGGCGTCGTACATGCCCCGGTCCGACCAGCGCCGAACGGTGTGGAGCACGTCCCCCGCATCCGTGCACCGGATGCCGACGATCTCCCCACTGTCCCGCCACCGTGTACCGGTCCGCCGCACCGTATCGCCAACCGCGAAGTCGGTCTCCACTCTCCCGAGTTGCGGCGACACAACCGCGGGCGTCAACTGGGCGGGCTGATCCGAGGGCGACGTGAATCGGATGGTGTGGTCTCGGTTCATGCGCACATTCCTTTCGTAGCAATCCGCAGGCAACGAGGAAGGGCGCCCTGGCGCCGGGGCGACGTGAACGGGAACCGACGCCAGGGCAGTTCATGGTTGGGAGGCGAGCACCGGGCCGCCGACGACGGGTGCGGCCCGGTGCCCCTTCCCCCGCCGCGACCGCCACGGAGGAGTCGGTCGCGGGGCGCTCCTCGCTGGGCCGGTCCGGGTGGGACCACCGGAACGCGAGGAGGAGTATCAGGCGCTGCGCCTCTTCAACGGGCAACCCAAGAGCGGGCAGGCGCACGGCGGTTCGTTCTGCTGCCACCACGGTTCCTTGCCGAACAGCCGGTGCCGGGCGGGCGGTACGAGGACCTGCACGCCGGTCGGCCCCACGCGGTAGACGGCCAACGTCATGCAACTGCCCGGGGGTTCGGGGTACGGGTCAGGTCCGTAGCGGGCCGCCTGGACGTACCAAAGCGGGTCATTTGTCGTTGACCTATACGGAGTTGGAGACATCGCGGGTCCCTGCCTTCGATCCCGTGGGAACAGTTGCCGCTCGTACAGCCCGCACACGGACCCAGGCCAAGCGTCACGGATTGCGCGGAAGCGGCTGCACTGTGTGAGCAACTGTGACTAGCATGCCGGCATGAGCCCGACAAAAAGTATGGGCAAGGCAGAATTCCGCTGTTCAAATTCCGCGAGAGCTTTTGCGGGTCGTGAACCTGACTCACGTCGTCACGAAGGCTCCCGCTGTGGCGCAGAACGTTTCTTGCTCCGGCGGAAGGTTGGCCGACACACTGGATTCGCGCATGGAAAGGACCGCAGATGATCGGCGACAGCGAGTCTGCATCACCGGCCTTGTGCCGCCTGCAACTTGGCGGCGAGTTGCGACGCCTACGACTGAAGGCAGGCATGAAGTCTGCCCAGGTCGTCAAGCGGTTGCTGTGGAGCCCATCCAAGCTCACGCGCCTGGAGGCAGGCGAGAACTACGTCGTCGAGCCGTCCGATGTCATGGCTCTCTGCGAGATCTACGGCGCGGATCCGGAAACGCGTGCGCTCTTGGACGACTACGCCGCAGTAACCAAGACCAAGCGCGACTGGTGGCAATCACAAAACTACCGGCCGATCATCCGTCCGGGTCTCAAGGCATTTCTCGGGCTTGAGGCGACAGCAAGCGCCCTGCACAACTACGAGTCCGAGTTCGTTCCGGGGCTGTTGCAAACCGAGGCGTACGTACGAGCGATTCACCAGATCTCACATGCTGCGCTTCCTCCCGACGACGTCGATCGGCTCGTTTCGATCCGGATGACTCGCCAAGAGGTGCTTCTCCGGCCCCAGACGCCGCTCAAGTTGATCGCCATCATCAACGAAGCTGTGCTCCGTCGCCAGGTGGGCAACGCGGCTGTGATGCGTGGCCAGTTGAGTCACATCGCCGAGATCTCGACGCTTCCCAGCGTACGAGTGCAGGTGGTCCCCTACCGTCTGGGCGTTCATCCGGGGATGGCGGGCCCGTTCGTCATCCTCAAGTTCCCCAAGGGTGCCGCGCTGAAGCCGATCGTCTACCTGGAGAATCTCGCCGACGCATGGGTCACCCGTCGGGAGACCGATGTCGACAAGTACGAAGAGGCGTTCAGCGATCTCCAGGCCCTCGCCCCGGGCCCTCAGGAGTCTCTGAGCCTGATCCACACGGCAATCAAGGAGCTTTGATCGATGACCGCAACGCCCGCTACCGCCTGGTTCAAGTCGAGCTACAGCAACAACAGCGGCGGACAATGCGTCGAGGGCACCTACTTCGAGGGCAACGCGATCGCCATACGCGACTCCAAAGACCCCGCCCGAGGCGCCTTCCTCTTCTCGACCCGCCCATGGGAAGCCTTCCTCGACACCATGAAGCACCAAGCCTGACCGGCCCAATCGCCGCGTTGGCCCGCCTCGAAAGACGAGGCGGGCCCGGGGCGCTCGGCAACCTCCGAGCCCTCACCCCAGGAGGGCGTCGACGGCGCGGCGTGAGGCAGGTCCCGGTGCAGGTGGTGGGGGCGCCCGGGGCCAGGTCGGTACGGCGCGTCCGACGCGCGTGGGCGCGGGCCGTGAGCCGTGGGCCGACCGGGCACAGCTGTCCGACACCGCGACGACGATGCATGGATTGCACCTTTTCGCCTGATATAGGTGTATGGCGCGGCTCGATCCGCGCGGCGCCCGCCGCAGCAGGTCCCGACCGGGTCGCGCAATCGCCGCAATCCGACCCCGAGGACCCCCATGGACGCCCTGACCAGGTTCGAGACACCCGAACCGAACGAGGACAAACTCGTCGCCGAGATGATCGAGGCGATGCACCGACAGCAAGAGAAGGACTACCCGCCCGGCGCCACCCGCCGCGCCGCGCACGCGAAACACACCGCCCTGCTCGCCATCAAATTCGCCGTCGAGCCCGACCTGCCACCGGAGTTGGCCATCGGCGTCTTCGCCCGGCCGCACACCTACGACGGCTGGCTGCGCTTCTCCAACGGAAACGGATCACCGCAGTCCGACGACGTCAAGGACCTGCGCGGGGCGGCCATCAAACTGCACGACGTCCCCGGCGAACGCATTCCCGAGAGCGACGAGCCGACCACGCAGGACTTCATCCTCCTCGCCACCCCGGCGATCCCGCTGGGCACGGTCAAACTCTTCCACGAGGTCATCACGCTCAGCCCGGCGAAGTTCGCCGCGAAGATGCTCACGACCCACCCGCACGTGGTCGCCGGTCTGGCCAAGGCGGTCATCACGCCCACCTCACCGGCCGACATCCGCTACTGGAGCAACGTCGCCTACCTCCTGGGCCCCGACCAGGTCGTCAAGTACGTCCTGGTACCGACCTCGACGTACACCAGTCCCAAACCCGAGAAGCACGACGACGACTACCTCGGCACCCACCTCCAGGAACACCTCTCCCAAACCGATGCCACCTTCGACTTCATGGTCCAACTACGCACCGACCCGGACACCATGCCCGTCGAAGACATCGCCGTGGAATGGAAGGAGGACGCCGCACCCCTGGTCAAGGTCGCCACCCTGACCATCCCCATGCAGGACTTCCGCACCGCGGACCGCAACACACTCGCCGAGGAACTGGCCTTCAGCCTCACGCACACCCTCAAGGAACACCGAGCCATCGGCGCGGTGGCCCGGGCCCGCATGCGCATCTACGACGGCATGGCCACCTGGCGCCACCAACGCGACCAACGCACCAAGTCCACCTGACCCACCCACCCGGCTGGGTCGAGCCGCCGGCCGAAGGGCCCGACGCCACCAAACCGGCGCCGGGCCCTTCACCGCGACGCAGGCGACGCTTCGCCGATTGAGTGGAGCGTTCGCCGCCTTCTTCCGCCGGGTCAAGTCGGGGGGCAAGCACGGGAATCCGCGATATCGCGGAGCGAACCGGCTCGACACGGTCGAGTTCCCGAAGGACGGGGACGGATGCCCGGCAACCGCCTCCCCACTCCATCTCCCACTCCATCCGCCCTCGGCAAGGGAGTTCGCCAACGCGTCCGGCGTCACCACACCGCGTCAGCCAAGAAACCCGCGGCGCCCGTCGCCTACTCGGCGCCCGATGCGCGGCCGAGCATGCGGGCCACGGCCGCGCCCTTCACCACGGCCGTGACGTTCGCCGCCGACGACGAATCCCCGGCCCCGATACGGTACATACGTAGAAGCCGATGGTGATCAAGCCAAACCTCACCAACACGGCCACAAGCACCGAAAGCCGGTAGCCTTCACGTGGGCCGTGTTCAGGAGATCCCCCCACACAAGGCACCGGACTCAACCAGCGCAGGCAAACCCGAGGCCGGCCGGGGATGTTCCCCACTCGGCCCGCCCATCCCGCTCAGCCCGCTCAACCCACCCAACCCACCCAACCCGCCAAGATCACCACCGATAAGCTGCCTCCACTGTGTGCGGGCTCGGGGTTCGCCCGGGTACCGAAGGAGCACCGACAGCATGATGGGACCGGCCCATTCCCTCTCCGGAGCCTGCGCCTGGATGGCCGCCGGCGCCGCCGCCGAGGCGTACGGCCAACCAATGCCCTGGCCCGTCCTGGTAGTCGGTGGCCTGATCTGCGCCGGCGCCGCGCTCGGCCCGGACCTGGACCACAAGGCCGCGACCGTATCCCGCTCCTTCGGCCCGATATCCGCCCTCCTCTGCGGCCTGGTCGACGCCATCGCCACCGCCGTCTACAACGCCACCCGCATGAAGGGCGACCCCCGCCGCCACGGCGGCCACCGCACCCTCACCCACACCTGGGTCTGGGCCGCCCTCGTGGGCGTATCCGCGTCCGCGATCTGCGCGTTCGGCGGCCGATGGGGCGTACTGGGCGTCCTGTTCGTACACATGGTCCTGGCCATCGAGGGCCTGCTGTGGCGCCAGGCCCGCATCCACAGCGACATCCTGGTCTGGCTACTCGGCGCCACCAGCACCTGGATGCTGGTCGAAATCCTCAACCGCCCCGGCAACGGCTCGAATTGGTTCTTCACCGACCCCGGCCAGGAGTACTGGTGGGTCGGCCTACCCATAGCCCTGGGCGCCCTGACCCACTGCATCGGCGACGCCCTCACGGTGTCCGGCTGCCCGATCCTGTGGCCGATCCCGATAGGCCGAAAGCGCTGGTACCCCCTCGGCCCCCCGAAGTCCATGCGCTTCCGAGCCGGCGCCAAGGTCGAAGTCCGCGTCCTGATGCCGATGTTCATGGGCGCCGGCGGCCTGGGCGCAGTCAGCGCCCTGGGCTACCTGGGCTGACCCTGCTCCCAACGCGGCCTCGTCACACCACTACCGCAGGGCTGGCGCGACCAAGTAGTCCTAATACTGGGCCTCGTACGTCTCGGCGATATCGAAGTGCCCGCCGCAGGAGCCACATTGCGAAAACAACGCCGCCCGGCGCACCACCCGATCACACTCATGGTACTCGGGGATCGGTCAGGAGATACTCTCGATACTCGGCGCCAGTCATCAGATTCTGCGGTTTCGGCGGATCAAGCGGCTTAATTTCCGCAACCCGCCCCGCTGCGCATGGATCAGAGTTTATGAGCCCCGGATTCGACACTATTTCCAGGTTGATGTTGATTATCCTACCCGTGAGAGGCATCCAAATATCCAGAAGTCTCGCGCCCGACGAAACGACTCCGATCGATTGATGCTCGGTGTACGTTTCGCCCAGGTTCGGGGGGAGTACATCTTCACAGTCGGGCACCGATCCGGTGGTAAATATTCCATACCGCCTGCTTCCAGCCCTCTCCACAACAGGCTAGAAATCGATCATAACCTCCATAGATCGCACCGCCTCCGGAGACCAGCAGAACAATATGACGCGAAGCAGAAACGCCTATCGGACACAGGGGAAACTCCACGAATCGCTCATAATCCCGAACGACTTCCGGATAAATCGACCGCGACGCGTCCTTGGCGTCGAACGAGCAGCTGTCGAACCCATTGACACGGATCAGACGAGGATATTCGAAACCAGTTCCGTCAAGCCTCGATACGAGGTCGATAGCCGCCTCGGATAGCACATGTCCGTCGCTGGACCAAGCCGCGATGGCCCCTGATACGTCAACCTTGCGCGACGGAGACCACCCGGATTCCGACAAGACCGAAGCCAACCAGGAATCCTCTACTTCCGCTGACATCTCAGCCACTCTATGAGCTAGCCCAACCGTTACCAGTGAAAATCATTCGGTCCCGCCGGCATGACGACTTCGGAGTATGGAAATCTCGCGGCGGCTACGCTGGCCGTAATGCGACGCTCGCGCAACCAGATCAAGGCGCCGACGGCACGTCAGTCCTCGACAGCCCGGAGCCACCAAGGCTCACAAGGTACAGTCCGTACGGCGCATGTGTCCGGCACTCATGGCGGCAAGCCCCAAGCGCTGGAGGACCCAAAGCCTGCGTCCAAATTGCATCCATCAAATTCACCATAGTCGCTCCAACTCACGACCTTCAGAGTCAAGGATGATGTAATCAGAGTCTCCGGGGTAGGGAAGCCAAACAGATAGCCCATTCGGCCAGGTATAGATCTCGACTGACGAGACCCTATTGGATTCTAGTCGCAGCGAGATGTACTCGCCATCGACAAGCTCGAAAACAGTGCCAATGGGCTCGAATGTAATTCGAGCAGGCCCACCAGCAGCCGCCAGCTTGATATCAATGGTCGAATGCACAGCCACCACCTCAACCTCCCCAGGCGTCTATGATCTCCTGCAACAGTGTCACCCGGTTGGCTGCCGAGTTGACTGGCGACCTCGAGTTCTGCGGTCCACGTCCGGCCGCCCCACCCCTTCCTGCATTCACAGCCCCGGCATAGAAGTCCTGGAGCTTCCGCGCATCTCCCACGCTGGCAAGCCCACGGAGTTCAACGTCAGAACGTGTGCCGATAAGGGCTTCTGGATCGCTGTTTCCCCAGATCTTGTTGCCAACTCCGGGAACTGTTCCTCCGTCGAGTTTGGGTACCCTTACGTAACCGCCGCGCGCTGGCAATGGATTAAGTAGATCGTCCACGACCCCGTTCGGACTCACCATGAACCGGGCATCTCCGCAAGAATTATGGACCAATATCGGAGCGGTTCCTGCCAGCACATAGTACGTGTGGTCGCCGTCGACAGTCAGGTCGTGAGTACGTTGTTCACGCGCATGGGTTCGCGTCGCGCCGATCTGGGCTCGGGTACCAGCAGAGGTCTGTAGCCACTGCCCCTGCTTCAAGTCGCCCGCGTTGATCCACTGCTTCAGGTCCGGGACCCAGAAGGGGTGATTGGTCGTGGCGATGATGGACGCGTCGCCTAGGTCGGTCTTGACGGTGAGGTCGACGAAGTCCTTGTCGTCTTCGGTGGTGATGGCGGCAAGGACGGTACGCGGCTTGCTTTCGCCGGTTTCGGGGTCGGTGGCGAGGACGGCGTCGCCGGAGGTGATGTCCTCGATAGCCTTGCGGGTGCCGTCGGCCATCAGGACGCCGGTTCCCGGTACGAAGCTGTGGGTGCCGCCGCAGACGCGCTGAACGACCTTGCCGCCGACGATGCCGGCCGCTCCGCCCGTCACGCCCCAGGCTCCGCCGGTGACCGTGTCCTTGGTGGCGCCGAGGAGGCTGTGGTCGGCGTTGGGATCGAGGGCGTTGTTGAGGTATCCGGTCGTCGCGCCGCCGATGCCGGCGCAGATCAGGACCGATCCCGCCGCGATGCCCCCGGTGGCAGCGGTCGCGGTGCCGGCAGCGAAGAGGCAGCCTCCCTCGGCGAGGACGCCGCCCACGATGGCCACGCCCTCGCGCCAGTGGTCCTTCGCGTAGGTGACGGCTTGGCTGGTCTTCTTCTTGGTCCAGCCCCAGGCTTTCTTGAAGGGGTTTCCGCCGCCGCTGTCCTGCCTTTTCGCCCTGGGTTTGGGCTTGTCCATGCAGTAGTTCTCGCAGTGCGCCGTGCCACCCGGGGCCGTAGGCGACGTGGTGGTCTGGTCCGTGCCGGAGTCGCCGCAGGCCATGACGTTGCCGCAGTACTTCATGCCGGACGGGTCGGACTGCGTCAACGGGTTGTTGTTGCTGTAGGTGTAGCCGTGCATCTGGCCTGCGTCGGACAGGTCCATCACCGGGTCGACGCTGATGAACCGGCCGAGACTCGGGTCGTATTCGCGGGCGCCGACGTGAGTCAACCCGGTTGAGTCCATGGGCTTGCCGAGGAAGCCCTTGTCGTCGGGCCATTGGCCGTTGGCCTGGGTCGGCTGTGCGCCGCGGGGCTCGCCGAAGGGCTTGGATTGGCGCCGCGTCGCGGTCAGGGCCGCGGCGTCGAGAGCGCTGGTGGGGGTGCCGTGGTGGTCAGCCGCCATGTAGGTGACCGTGCCGTCGCCACTACGAACGACGGTGGCTCCCCCAGCCGTGGGGTAGTAGCGGGTGCCGACTACCGGGCCGGATCCGTCGGTGCTGGTGGTGAGTTCGTCGCCACCGACGTAGAGGGTGGTCTTGCCGGCCTCGCGCCGGATGATCCGCCCGCCGTCGGCGTCGTAGAGGTAGTCGCTGCTGCCGGTCGCGGAGGCGACCGACGTGAGCTTGTCCTCTTCGTTCCAGGTGAGCGTCTGGAGGTTGGCGTCGGCGCCCGGGCGGGTCTTGGTGTTCCCCGCCTGGTCGTAGGTCAGCCCGGTGGTGACCGCCTCGCGGATGCCGGTCTTGACGGTGACCGTGTCCAGGCGGTGGGTGCGATCCGTGGAGGCTACGCCCGCGCGGTAGCCG
Organism: Embleya sp. AB8; assembly: GCF_049739465.1. Classification (NCBI taxonomy): domain Bacteria; kingdom Bacillati; phylum Actinomycetota; class Actinomycetes; order Kitasatosporales; family Streptomycetaceae; genus Embleya; species Embleya sp. AB8. The sequence continues at coordinate 28,120 of NZ_JBMHHY010000037.1, read as the reverse complement.
TACTGCGTCGTGACGTTCTTCGCCGGGTCGTCGGTGACGTCGTGCTCGACCAGCCTGGTGCGGTTGCCGACGACGTCGTAGTCGAACGACTGCCAATACGGATCCGGGCCGCCGACCGTATTCTTCGACGGGGCCTGCGTGACGCAACCGCCGATGCCCGGGACGCTCGAGGCCGGGAAGGTGGTGGTACCGCCGCTGTCGGTCCAGGCTTCCTTCAGGCGACGCCGACCGTCGTAGGCGAAGCACTGGGTGTCGGTGGTGACGCCGTCGCGGACGGTGCTGACCGAGGTGACATCGCCGCTGGGCTTGTACGTGTACGAAGTCGCGTCGACGCCGGCCGACGCGGTGCCGCTCTGCTTGTCCCAGTTGGTGCTGAGCAGGCGTCCGGTGGCGTCGTCGTACTTGCTGGTGAGTGCGACCTGCTTGGGCGTGGCCCCGAGGATGACCTGGGTGTTGCGGCCGAAGGCGTCGTAGTCGGCGTAGTTGAGATAGGAGCGCGTGTCGTTGCCCAACGCACCCAGCTGACCGCCGGCCGTGTAGAGGTAGGAGAGGGTCTCGGCGGGAAGGCCGCCCTGGGCCGGCAGGTTGGTCACGATCGGCTGTCCGGTGCGAGGTTCGTAGGTGACGCCGGTCTGGTAGATCCCGGCGAGCTTTCCCTCGACCGCGGGGATCGTGACCCGGGAGCCGGTGGGGCGGTAGGTGCCCGGTTCGAAGCCGGTGATCTCGGTGGTGTACTTCGCGCCGGACTTGCCGCCGACATAGCGGGAGGAGCCGTCCGCCTGGCCCTTCGCGTAGCGGTCGTACGTCCACTCGGCGAGGAGGTTCGAATCCGCGACCGTGTCCTTGTACGACGCCGTCTTCCGGCCGAGTGCGTCGTAGGTGTACGCGAGCTTCCGGCCCTGCGCGTCGGTGGTGCCGACGACCCGGCCGACCAGGTCGTAGCGCGTATCGGACGGGCCCTTGTCCGGGTCCTCGACGTGGGTCTTGCGGCCCAGGAAGTCATACGTGTACGTCCAGGTGTTGCCGCCCGCGTCGGTGACCGACTTCAGTTCCTCGCGCGGGGTGTACGCGTAGGTGATCTTCGAGAAGTCGGTGCCGGTCGGGGTTCCGCCGTTGTACTCGCGCAGTTCCTGCGGCTTGCCGCGGGCGTCACTGATCGACAGGGTCGCGGTGCCGCCCGGCGGCGGAGTGACGCTGGTCTGATCCGCGCCCGCGTAGGTGGTGGTGCTGCGCCATTGATCCTTGCCTTTGGAGGCGAAGATCCGGGCAGTGGTGCGGCCCTGGCCGTCGTACTCGGTCCGCGACGGTGTCCGTCAAAGCGAAGCAACCTCAACCCGACCAGGATCGCGTTCCTCGAACACGTCGCCTACTCAGACTCGGGCACTTGGCGACCGCACCCGACGACCTCCTGTGGACCTGGACCCGCCACCACACGACCTCGAAAAGCGCCCGACGCAACAGCGAAACCCCAGCCCACATGCCCCTCCAAAACCCACAACCAACGACCGGCCATACCCTCACGCCTTCCCAGCGCGCATACGAATCGCCCCGCACACCACAAAACCTTCATGCGTACCATCAGAGACAAGGAGCCTCATGAAGCGACGCGCATTTCGATCGGAGATATCCACGAAATTCTCGATCTCCGCAACCTCACCCGCTTCGGTGATCGTTAGGGCAGCATACTCACGCCGCACCTTCATTCCTGCGACATCCAAGAACATGACGTCCACCACCGCGCCGGGATCCCCGTCAGCCTGACCACGTAGAATTAGCCTGCGCATCGAGACCGAGTAATGCCAGGGCCGAAAGATGAAATCGAAGTGCAGAGGGAGGCCGACCGGACTGTATGACATTTCTTCGCCTGCCACTGTCTCAACCTCCAGAAAATGGGCTCTTGTCTACCTTCCCATCAAGGTACCAAGTAACCCTGGCCTGCACCGACGCCGGAGCAGCCTCTATCATCGCAAGCTCCCAACCCGTGAAATCACCGCTAGGACTGGCAGTACCCGTTTCCTTTGCCCAAGTCTTGGGATCCCTGATCCCATCGAGATTGAAGTGGATCTTTGCGTCGCTATCCGGATGAAGAATCCCTCTGACATAGGTTTCCCAGCTCTTGTCCTGAGGCCAGTGGGTGTACATCTTGGCCCCGAGGGTGTCTGCGAAGTTGAAAAGAGCGTCAGGATCCTCATCGGTGCTTGACAGACCGAGCGCAATATTCTCACAGCTGCTGTTGTGAACAAGTACTGGCGTAGCACTGGCCAGTACATAGTACGTATGGTCAACGTCGACCGTCAGGTCGTGAGTGCGCTGCTTGCGGGCGAGAATTCGCGTCGCACTGATTTGAACCCGTGTACCCACCGAAGTTTGTAGCCATTGGCCGGGTTTGAGGTCGCCGGCGTTGATCCACTGCTTGAGGCCGGGGACCCCGACCCATCTGCGCCGGCGAGTGCACCGGCTACAACAGCCAGGACTGGGGCAACGTCAAACAGATCCTCGCCGTCGGCAACGCCGACGGCGCCGTCGACGAGAACGGCAACCGCCTCGGCGACCTGATCACCATCGAAACCGACTCCGGCGGCAACTCCGCCCTGTGGTTCTTCCACCGCAGGGCCGCGGGAGACTTCCGCGAGGCCCGCAAGATCGGTGCCACCGGCTGGGACGGCGTCACCCTCGCCGCCCCCGGCGACGTCACCGGCGACGGCATCCCCGACATGTGGGCCCGCTACCCCGACGGAACCATCAAGCAGTTCGCCGGCCGAATCAAACCCGACGGAACCGTCGACGTCACCGCACTCGGCGACACCACCACCGCCACCACCATCGCCACCGGCTACACGCCCGCCGCATACCCCCTGCTGTCCACCGACGGCAACATCACCGGCGACACCCGCCCCGACCTGTGGACCCGAACCTCCGACGGAAGCATCCTGGTCCACCCCGGCCAAGACCCCGCCAACGGTGGCGCGTTCGCGCCACCAATCCTCCTCGCCCTCGCCCCCACGCCTCCGGCCTCCTTCACCGATCTCAGCGACGGCACCCTCGTCCAGGCCACCGGCGCAGCCCAGGTGTCCGTCGTCCAGGGCGGTGCGCGCTTCCCCATTCCCGACGAGGCCACCTTCAACCGCCTCGGCTACGCCTGGGACCGCATCAAGACCCTGTCCCCGACCACCATCGACGCCATCACCCGCTTCCCGCGCGACGGCACCCTCCTCCGCGAGGAGAACGACCCCAACGTCTACCTCGTCCGCGGCGGCATCCGCCACGCCTTCACCAGCGAAGCCCGGTTCAACGCCCTCGGCTACCAATGGACCGCCATCCGCATCGTCCCCGACCACACCCTCGACCCCACCCCCCGAGGCACCAACCTCTGACCCACCCGACCACGCCGCCCGCCCCACCCCTCACTGCGCGTGGGGCGGGACCGGTCGGCGACCCGAACCGCCGAACGGCCGTGCACACATGGCTAATTCGGGACGGCCTGCCCGGTCGGGAGCAGATCTTCATGGGCGCCGGCGGCCTGGGCCCGGTCAGCGCACTGGGCTACCTGGGCCGACCCGGCGCCGAGCCCGGCGCCCGTGTCGCCCGGTCGATCACGGCCCGCGCTGCCGCTGATCCGCCCGACCGCCATGCCAAAGCCGGCCGGCTCGTCCCGGGAAGCGATTCCCCGGAACGAGCCGGCCGGCCGGCCGGTGTCGGTTCGAGGTCGAGCCGTTTCGAGCCACCTTGGCGAGCCCGCCGCGCAGCCCGATGATCAAGAACCCGCCGGTGAACATCCGCCCCGATCGGGCATCACCCGGCAACCACACATCCAACTCGCGTTCACGCCCCGGAAGTTGATCATCGGTCCGGAACCGCCAAGACTTGATCAAGGTCGAGACCGGCAACTCCCCTCTCTGCATTGGCAGTTCGGGAAATTTGCATGAGCGGAATCGACCATGACAACAATTCCGGACGACAACCATTCCAAAGAACGGAAACACCGCACATGAGCATGCTCAAAAAGATCGCCACGACCCTGGGGGCGCTCGTCGTCACCCTCGGCGCGGTGACCATGGGCGCCCCGACCGCCTCGGCCGACGCACCCGCCGTGGGCAGGATCTTCGAGATCCACCGGACCTACGCCGACGGGGAGCACCCGGACCTGTGCCTGGGTATCCAGGGCGGCAGCGTCAACTACGGCGCGCCCGTCATCCAGTGGAACTGCAACAACAACTCGGACCAGCGGTGGTACCAGCGCTGGGAGTCGGGTCGCCTGGAGCTCGTCAACGTCAACAGCGGCCTGTGCCTCGACATACCCGGCGGCTCCAGGAACGCCGGCGTCGGCCTGGTCCAGTGGCAGTGCAACGGCGGGGCCAACCAGAAATGGTTCACCCGCAACGCGCGCTACGGCAGCGTGCTGATGAGCAACTACAACCAGCTCGTGGCGGACATGCCGGGCGGGACCGACGCGCTGGGCACCCAGCTCATCCAGTGGTACCCGGGTGGCGACGGCTCCGACAACCAGCAGTGGTTCCTCCTCCCCGTCTGAGCCGAGCCCCCCGACCCTGACGCGCCATCCGGCCGGACGTACCAAGCGGGAGTGGTATGTCCGGCCCACCCCGGCGCAACTCGACCGACACCGGGCAACAAACACGTGAACCGGCCCGCCTCGAGGACAACTTCCCGAGGCGGGCCGGTTCACGGCGCTCAACCCCGCCCCCCGAACGAGGGACGGCCCGACGCGCCCCGCGCCCAGGCCGAGCGCGGCGCATCCATGTCCCGCCAACCACCCCAGCCTGAGCGGCAATTGCCGAGGCGGGCTCGCCCATCACCCCGCCCATCACCCCACTCGGCAACCCCGCGTCAATACCCCGCCGGCGCCGGCCACCGCCGCTCCACGCCGATCGCATCCAGCTCCGCCGCGAACTCCTTGAACAGCGCCGCGTCTTCGCGTACCGCGTGCGGCTCCACCCCCCGCCGCAGGCAATACGCCGCCAGGTGCCCGACCACCTCGCCGATGTTCCACTCCACCGGATGCAGCCGGAAGCAGCCGTTCGAGATGTGCGTCGTACCGATGTTCTTCGCCGCCGGCAGCAGATTCCGCATCCGAATCGGCAACAACGCGCCCAACGGGATCTCGAACGGCACGCTGGCCACGTCGATGTAGTTGTCCCCGCCCGTCGACGGATGCAGGTCGATCCGATACGCGCCGACCCCCACCGAGTCCGGGAAGTGGTGGATCCCATGCGTGCCCAGGATGTCCCGCGAGACGTGCTGCTCGGTCACCGTGGTCACCGCCCGGATCCGCCGCGACTCGCGCACATACGCCGACTTGGCCAATCCGTCGGCCGTGCCCACCACATCGTGCCGCAGCCGCAGGCCCGGATAGCCGCTCCCCCCGTCCGGCCGAGGCGCCTCGGTTTGCAGCCAGTACAGCACCGACAACGAAAGTTGCTTGGCCTCCCGGTGCGCCGCCGCGGCCTCGTCCGCGCCGACCTCGATGATCGGCCGCAACCAATAGTCGTTGAGCGGCCAGTTCACCAGCGTGATGTCCGAGTCGATCGCCCCCGGCTCGAACAGCCCCTTCGCCAGGATCCGCCGGAACAACCACAGGTCGTCGCCACCGGCGTTGGCGCTCTGATCCGCGTTCACCGCGAGCGGATCGGCGCTCGGCCGCGGGTCGAACGTCCGCGTCTCCGGCTCCAGCGACCTCGGATCCGGCGCCAGGAACCCCACCAGCGGCCCCGGCCAGAAGTCCGGCCGATACGACCGCCAGAAGTCGTAGTCCGCCGGCCGGTCGATCACATGGTTCTCACCCTCGTGATACGACACCGCGAAGCAGTACGTGATGCCCTGCATGTTCAGCGGCTGATACTCGGCCGCCGCGCTCGGCTCGTCGTACTCCTCCCGGGCCTCGGCCCCGGTGACGTACTCCGCCTTCGCCAGCGGCAACAACTCGCCGGTCTCCGTCGCGTCCAGCACGAAGTCCGCCGTGATCGTGTGCGATTCCTCGGTACGCACGCCCCACAGCGTCACCGCCCGAACCCGGTCGCCGTCCGCGAACACCTCGGCGGGTACGTGCTCCAGGAGTATGCGTAGCCGCCCGGACGCCGCATACGGCGCGAGCAGGCCCTGCAACACGGCCAACGACACCCGGGGTTCGTGGCACAACTTGCTGACGAAGCCCGCCCCCGGGTTGAGTTCGCGTCGGGCCCGGGCCGCGCCGGTGAGCGGATACCAGGTCCGGTAGTAGTCGCGGATCGCGGTACGCAGCTCGCGATAGCTCGCGGTGGCGCCGTAGCTCTCGATCCAGGGATGTTCGTCCGGCGGCACGGCCTGAGCGGTGAGCTGGCCGCCGATCCAGTCGGTTTCCTCGGTGAGCACGACCGTACGACCCGCGCGGCACGCGGCCAGCGCGGCGGCGACTCCACCGAGCCCACCGCCGACGACAAGAACCTCGGTACTGATTTCGGACATGACGCAGCCTTCCGTAGGCAAGAAAAGGGTTCTACAACGCCGGCCATCGGGCATGACGAATCGACCGGGCGTCCCGAAGCCACAACAGGGCACGCGGGTCCGGCCATTCGGCCGATCAATGGCCACACTCGGCTGGCACTCGGCCAACAGTCGGCCGGAACTCAGCCCGAGCTCAACCGAGCTCAACCGAGCTCAGCCCGAGCTCAGCCCGCGATCAGCCCGAACTCAGCGCACCGGCCCGGCCGTTCGCCCGACCTCCAGTGCACAATCCATCAACTGATGCCTGGCCGAGGCACGATCGCCGGCAATCAGCCCGGTGAGCAACCGCACCGCCGCCGCCCCCATCTCCCGGCGCGGCACCACGAATCCGGTCAGCCCGGCCGGCCCCTGCTCGGCGTGTTCGGGGGCACCCAGCGTGGCCAGCGACAGATCCTCCGGGAACCCATACCCCGCCGCCGAAGCCGCGGCCAACAGCGCCCGATGCGCGGCGTCCGTGTCGGTCGCCTCGGTGACGATCGCCGTCACGCCCCGCTCGTACCAGCCACGCAGCCGATCCGTGGTCAGATCCGAACCATCGGTCCGCACCACCGTGTTCCGGTCCACCGCCAGCCCACACTCGGCCATCCCCCGCCGAAAGCCCGCCTCGCGGTCGACGGCACTGATCGCGTCGTCGAGCTCGCGGACGTACAGGATGTCCCGGTGCCCCAACTCGGCCAGATGCCGCACCACTTCGGCCGACGCGGTCACGTAGTCCGCACCGACGTAGGGCAGTCGCTCGCCGAAATCGTCATGCCGGCCGAGATAGACCACCGGCAGCTCGGTGGCCAACAGCCGGTCCATCTCCCGGATCGGCAGGTGTCGGCCCATGAACAGGCAACCATCGGCCAGCCGGACCCGGTTCAGCACCTCCGCGTGCGGCCGTTCGCCGGTGACACTCGACGCGATGAACATCAGCAGGTCGTAGCCCTGGACCGCGGACTCCTGTTCGATGCCGACCAGGAACGGGTGGTAGGCGTGCGACATTTCGGTGGGGAACGTCGCGGTGAACGTGTACAGGCCGAGCAGGTTGTTCTGGCCCGCGGCCAGCCGCTTCGCTATCGGGTCGGGCATGTAGCCGAGTTGCTCGGCGGCGGCCATCACCTTGCGCCGGGTCTCGTCGGCGATGCCGACCGCCGCCGAGCCGCCGCTGAGGATCAGGGACACCGTCGGCTGCGAAACGCCGGCCAGCCGGGCGATGTCCGCCTGCCGAGGCCGGTTCGGACGCGAGCCGGCCGGCCGCCCGGGCCCGCCGTTCGGCTTCATCTGCTCCTCCAAATGCCCACCATCAACGGCTGCCTAATGCGTATCAGATCAAGTATATCCGGTAACATTCCGGGAAACGGTCCGCGACTCACGGAGCTTCCAGCCCGCCATCCGGACGGCGCACCAGGGCGGCCCAGCGCTCGTGCAGATGGGTCTGCGGCGGATACTTCGCCGCCGCCGCCTCGTCCAGGTCGATCCCCCACCCCGGCGCGTCGTTCGGCGTGATGTAGCCGTTCACCGTGCGCAGCGTGCCGGGAAAGACCTCGTCCACCGGCTCGGGGTAGATGTGCTGCTCCTGGATGCCGAACGCCGAACTGGTCACATCCAGCGTGACGTTGACTGCCGCGCCCACCGGCGACACGTCCGGCGGCCCGTGCCACGCGGTCTGTACACCGGACAACTCGCACAGCGTGGCCAGCTTCCGGGCCGGCGTCAGCCCGCCCACCGCCGAGACATGCACCCGCAGGAAGTCGACGCCGCCGGAGGTGACCAACCGCGTCGCGTCCGTCATCGAGCTGAGCAGCTCCCCGGAGGCAATCGGCATCGGCGCGGCGGAGCGCACCTCGGGCAGTCGGTCGAAGTACTCCGGCGCCAGCGGATCCTCCAGGAAGAACAGCCGGTACGGCTCCAACGAACGAGCCAGTCCCACCGCCTGCTTGGCGGTCAGCCGGTTGTGCGCGTCGTGCAGCAGGTTCAGTTCGTCGCCGAGCACCTCCCGGGCCCGCTCGAACAGGCGCGGCGTGGTGCGCAGGTAGTGGCCGACGTCCCAGCCATCCGGGTACGGAGCGTCCGGGTAGCCGCCCGGCGTACCGTCCGCGCCGTACGTCCCATATCCCGGCCCGCCACCCTGCAACCGCACGTGCCGGTAGCCCCGTTCGGCCAACGCCGCCGCCCGCTCGATCGTCTCCTCGACACTTCCGCCCTGCGCGCCGGTGTACACCGCCGCCGCGCCGCGCACCCGCCCGCCGAGCAGTTCGTACACCGGCACCCCGAACCGCTTGCCCGCGATGTCCCACAGGGCCTGGTCGATCCCGGAGAGCGCGTTGTTGTGCACCGGTCCGCCGCGCCAGTACGGCGAGAAGTGCAACAGCCGAAAGATGTCCTCGATATCGCCCGGATGCCGACCGATCACCATCGGCGCCAGGTGCTCCTCGACCGCCGCGACCACGGCGTGGAAGCGCTGGGTGAAGGTGGCACAGCCGAGGCCGTACAGACCCGGCTCGGAGGTGTCGATCCGGACCACGACGAGCGGTACGCCGCCGGGGGCGGTGACGATCGTGCGAACCGAGGTGATCCGGAGGGCGTCCCGAGCGGCCCAGGGGGCCTGGGTCTCGGGCATGGCGGCCGGTGTCATGGCTGTTGCTCCTGGAGATTCGAAGGCGGGTTTCGAAGGCGGGTTTCGAAGGCGGACTACGAAGATGGACTACGAAGGCGGACTACGAAGGCGGATACGGATGCCGCGCCGAGAAACCGAGCAGCGTCCGGGCCGGAGCAAGGTCGATCGCGACCTCACAACCGAACAATTCGGCGCGGCAGGGCACGTCCGGGAGGTGCGCGGCAAGCAATTCGCGCGTGGGGATGGACACCAACGTCTCCGGCGCCGCCACGAACAGCACCGGAGCACCCGTCAGTTCGGCGGTCAACCCGAGCAGGCAGGCCCGCGCCGCGTCCCGCAGATCCAGGTAGCTCCACACCTCCGACGCGCCCACGGCCGGATCCCGGGCCAACCGCGCGGCATGCCCGGCGAGCCGGTCCGGGTCGCCGAGGAACGGGAAGCGCAGCGCCACGGCGGTCATCCCGTACCGCCGATGCATCATCGCGGCGGTGGCCTCGTCCACCTGCTTGGACAGCGCGTACGGATCCTCGATCTGCAAGGGCAGCGCAACATCCAACGGCAGGTACGCCGGCCGAGGTCGCGGCGTGGACCTGGCGAACGGCAGCCCGGTGACGGACAGACTGCTCGCCAGCACCGCGCGACGCACCCCCGCCCGGCCGGCCTCGTTCAACACCACGAAGGTGGCCTGCGTATTGGTCGCGAACACCACGTCGGGCGCGGCCACTTCGGGTGAGGCCAACGCGGCGAGGTGTACCACGGCGGTGACTTCGTCGAGCGCATCCGCAACGGCGACCGGGTCCCGAGCATCCCCGACCACGACCCGATCGGCCCGCAACGGTCCGGGGTCCTCGGCGACCAATGCGGTCACCGCCAGGCCCTGCCCGGCGAGTTCGGCCAGCACGGCCGTACCGAGTCGCCCGGCGGCGCCGGTGACCAGAACACGAGCGGACCCGGCCACGCTCCCCCGACCCGTACTCACTTGAGCCCCGTGAACGCGATGCCGCGCACGATCTGCCGCTGGAACACCAGGAACACCAACACCGGCGGAATGATCGCGATCAACATCCCCGCGATCAACAGGCTCTGATCCGACGTGTCGGCAAGTCGCGGCAGTGCCACGGCCAATGGTTGCTTGTCCGTATCGGTGATCGCGATCATCGGCCACAGGAAGTCCTTCCAGGCGTTCATCACCGCGATCAGCGACACCACGGCCAGGATCGGCCGGGACATCGGCAGCACGATGCGGGTCAGGATCCGCCACGGACCGGCGCCGTCCAGGCGGGCCGCCTCGAGGAGTTCCTTCGGGATGCCGTCGAAGAACTGCTTGATCAGCAGCACATTGAAGGCATGCGCGCCGGCCGGGAGCCATACCGCCATCGGCGTGTTCGCGATCGACCCGCCCGTCAACGGCAGGTCCTGGATGGTCAGATAGAGCGAGACCATCGACACCGTGCCCGGCAGGAACAGCGTGGCCAGCACGGCGGCGTAGACGTACTTCCCGTAGTACGGCCGCAGGATGGACAGCGCATAGGCCCCGGTGACCGCGACGAACAACTGCACGAACCACGAACCGCCCACCAGCACCACGGTGTTCATCAGATAGCGGCCGAGGTCCAGGCTGGTCCACGCGGTGGAGATGTTCGACCAGTGCGCCTCCGCCGGCCACAACGCCAGCGGGTGCCGCAACGATTCCTGGGTCGAGGAGACCGAGCCCTTGAACACCCAGTAGATCGGCCCGGCGCCCTCGATGATCAGCGCCGCGAGCAGCAACAGCTGCGTCGTACCCAGGCTGATCCGGGTCAGCGGGCGGCGGCGTTCCGCCTCGGACAGCACGCCCCTGGTGCCGGTACTCATTTCGTCCCCCAGGTACGGGTGAGCCGCAGATAGATCGCCGACAGGACCGCGAGCACCGCGGCCAGGCTCACGCTCAGCGCGGCGGCGCTGCCGTAGTCGCCGCTGACGAACGCGTAGCGGTAGATGAGGAGCAACACGGTGACCGTGGAGTCCTCCGGGCCGCCGTCGGTGAGCACGAACGGCTCGGTGAACACCTGGAAGGTGTTGATCACCTGGAGCAACATCATGATCAGCAGAATCGAGCGCATGTGCGGCAACGTGACGTGCCACATCCGGCGCCACACCGAAGCGCCGTCGAGTTCGGCCGCCTCGTACAGCTCGGTCGGCACGCTCGCCAGCGCGGCCAGATAGATCAGCACCGCGCCGCCGGCGCCCGCCCAGGTGGCCTCGACCACCAGGCTGGCCATCGCGGTGTCCGCCGACTGCAACCACGGGTAGGGGCCCAGGCCGACCTTGCCGAGCATCTCGTTGAACAGGCCCGAGTCGGGGTCGTAGAACCACTTCCACATCAGCACCGCCACCACCGGCGGCACCGCCACCGGCAGGTAGACCAGGACCCGCATCAGCCCGGCGCCGCGCCGCAGTTCGGACATCACCACGGCCAGGAACAGCGGCAGCGGGAAGCCGATCAGCAGCGCCAGGCCGGTGAACACCAGGGTGTTCGTCACCGCCTTGCCCAGCAGCGGATCGTCCAGCAGGGTTTGGTAGTTCTGGAAGCCGACCCAACTCGCCGGCTCGACCAGGTTGGTCTGCTGGAAGCTCAGCACCAGGCTGCGGATGATCGGCCACCACGAGAACACGCCGAAGATCAGCACGGTGGGGAGCAGGAACAACACGGGGGTGAGGTGCCTGGTCCCGACGCGGCGTCGGTTCGTGGCGCGGGCGACCGGCGGTCGGGCAAGCGCGGGCGTGCTCTCCCGGGCGATGGTCGGGGCACTCACGGCGCGACCTCGGGCCGGTCGGAGCGGCCTGCCGTTGCGGCCGAGCCTTCCACTGCGGTCGAGCCGTTCACTCCGACCGAGCCGTTCACTGCGGCCGAACCTTCCATCGCGGCCGAGCCTTTGACTCCGACCGAGCCGTTCACTGCGACCCAACCTTCCCTTGCAGCCGAGCCGTTCACTGCGACCCAACCTTCCAATGCGGCCGAGCCGTTCACTGCGACCGAGCCGTTCACTGCGACCGAGCCGTTCACTGCGACTGAGCCTTCTCGAAGACCGGCCCGAGTCGCTCGGTCGCCTTGACCAACTCCTCGTGCGGGTCGGCGTCCTTGCGGGTCAGCACCGCCTGGACGACGGTGTCCAGCGCGCCGTAGAGGTCCTGCGCGGCGACCGGCGGCTCCACCTGGTAGTCCAGCTTGGCCACGCCGGTGACGTAGGGCGCGAAGTTGCCCGCCAGGATGTTGGCATGCTTGTTGATCGCGGCGTCGACCGGATCGGACACGGCCTTCGCGTAGAACGGCAACGTGGGCTGACCGACCGGGAGCTTGTCCGCGGCCTGGGCGACCGCCAGTTCCTCGGCCGCGGCCGGGTCGTAGGCGGGCTTGAGGTAGAAGTAGTCGATCCACTTCACCGCCGCCGCCCGCTGGGCCGGTGTCGCCTTCGCGCTGACCACCGCCATCAGGCCGCCGAGCAGGGTGGACCTGCCGCCGTTCTGCTGCGGTAGCGCAGTCATCCCGAAGTCGGCAGGCTTGCCGGAATACTGGGCGATGTAGCGGTCGTAGCTGTTGACCGCGCTGACCATCATGCCGATCTTGCCCGCGGCGAAGTCGCGTTCGGAGTCCTGCCGGCTGCGCAACTGGTTGTTGCCCATCGAGTCGTCCTGCCAGCGCATCGCGGCCAGTTGCTTGAGGGCACTTTCCACCGGGCCGTCGAGCAGCGACGGCACGTACTTGTCGCCGACCTTCTTCTCCATCGTGCCGCCGTAGGCGTAGGTCATCGCGGTCAGAATCCAACCGCCGGTGTTCTTGACCGTCATCTGGCTGTAGCCGGCGACGCCGGTGTCGGAGAGCTTCTTGGCGGCGGTGCGGACTTCGTCCCACGTGGTGGGCGGCTTGTCCGGGTCGAGGCCGGCCTTGGTGAACAGGTCCCGGTTGTAGACCAGGCCCAGGGCGTACTCGGTGACCGGAAGCCCGAAGACCTTGCCGTCGGCGGCGGTGGCCGGGGCCAGCGCGCGCGGGTCCAGGTCGGACGCGTGCGGCAGGCCCTTGATCTCGGCGCTCAGGTCGATGATCTGCTTGCGCGCGATCAGACCGGGCGGTTCGGTCAGCGGAACGGTGAGCACCGTTTCGGCACTGCCGCCGGCCAGTCGGGCGGCGAACGTGCGCGGGTCCCACTGGGTGTCGGTCGGCTTGAGCTTGATCTTCGGGTTGGCCTTCTCGAACGCCGCGACCGCGTCCAGGAATTGTTGCCGCGTCTTGGGGGACGTGGTCGCCGGCATGCCGGCCACGGTGATCGTGGTCGTACCTCCGGAACCGGATCCGGACGAGCCGGACGAACCCGACGAACAGCCGGCCGTGGTGCCGACGAGGGTGAGCGCGAGCGCCCCGGCCCCTGCCACCACCACCGCCCGGCGGCGTCGACTGCGCCGGAGCGTGTTGCCCGGGACTGACTCGGCCACGGGTACCTCCCTGGGTTCCGGATAGCTGCTGGATGCGATGAGGTCGTATCTAATTCGCATTAGGAGGAGGTGTCAAGGGCATTGCCGGCAGGTGGCGGGGGGCGGCGAACCAGACATACGGGGGTCTTGACTCACTCCGACGATCGGAGTACACCTTCGACCTAATCCGCATTAGGTGAATGCCTGTCGCCCGGGAAAGGGATCCCCATGTCCACTGGCCACACGCCCGACGACCGCCAGAGCCCCGAAGGCACGCCACCGGAGCATCCGGGCGCCGAGCCCGGCCTACACCGGCGCGGCTTCCTCACCGGAGCCGGTGCCGTCGCCGGAGCCGTCGCCGTCGGCGTGGCCGGCGCGGCGCTGCCCGGGCAGGCCTTCGCGGCCGGGCAGGCCGCCGCCCCCGTGACCATCTCCGCGCCCGGCATCACGCTGATCGCCGGCCTCGACGGGGTCGTCTCGGCCCGCGACGGCGGCGGCACCGAACGGGTCCGGCTGACCAGGTTCATGACCAAGGACTCGGTCGTCGGCCTGCAACCGACCAGCGGCGGGACCCCGTCCCTGATCACCCTCCCGGACGGCCGGTCGGCGATCCAGGTCGACTACAAGCTGCCCGCCGCCGCGAACGGGCTCACCGTCCGGGGCATCTTCGACGTCACCCCGAACCGGGCGCACCTGCGCTGGGAACTGGGCGGCTCGACCACCCTGCTCCCGGCCGGCGTCCTGTTCGGGCGCACCGTGACCGCCCCCACCGCGCCGGAGAGCTTCGCGGCGCTGACCACCTGGAACCGGGACGCGGGCGGCGGCATCCCGTACGAGACCAACGCGGGTGTGGTCTACCAGGAGACCTGGGCCGACACCTTCGCCTACTTCCGGCTCGCCAACTCCACCCCGGCCTGGACCAACGCCTCCTGGATGCACTCCCCCGGCACCGCGACCACCAACGGCGCGGTGGTCGAGGCCGACCTCGTCCTCGGCACGATGCGGCCCGCGGCGGCCGGTACCGCCGGCTCGTTGCAACCCCTGGGCGTCGAGGTGTGGACCGACCAGCCGTTCTCGATCTGGGACCAGGGCGGCGTACCGATGCCGCTGCACGCCGCGGTGGCCAACGGCGGCACCGCCGACCGGAATGTGCAACTGTCCTGGTGGGCACGGGACTTCGACGGCGTGATCCTCGGCAGCGGTACGGTCGCCGGCACCGTGGCAGCCGGCTCCACGTGGGCACAGACCTTCACCGTCACCGCACCACCGCAGGGCATCGTATTCACCGAGGTGAGCGCGAAGTCCGGCACCGACGAGGCGTTCGCCCGCACCAACCTCACCGTGTTGCCCCCCTTCACCTACCAGGCGGGCGCGGACAGCATGTTCGGCATCGCCAACTACCCGTGGCTGCTCAAGCCGGACACCCCGGCCGTGGTGGGCCTGATGCAGCGGATCGGCATCAAGCGGGTACGGATCGCCTACGACGGCGGCCCCGGCCTGGCCCCCGCCGCACTCGACGCGGCCGGCATCGCGCACAACATCGAACTGCACGGCATCCCGCTGGACGGCACCACCGCCCAGGTCGCCGCATGGGCGGACACCAACACCACACTGGCGATCAACGCCAACGCCGAATACTTCGAGGTCGCCAACGAGATCAACCGCCCGTGGATGACCACGACCACGGCGGCCTCGTACGTCCGCGACGGCCTCCACCCGGTACGCGACCGACTCAAGGCCGCCGGAGCACGCACCAAGGTGCTCAACGCCGGCCTGTCCGGCATGGACTACATCTGGACCAAGGCCTTCCGCGACGCGGGCGGCTGGGACCTGATCGACGGCTTCTCCTTCCACCCCGGCCGCGGCAACTTCACCCCCGACTACGCCCCGGCACCGGCCGACTGGACCACGGACAGCAACGGCACGTACTGGAACTTCCTCGGCAGCCTGAACAAGGCCCAGGAGGTGATCGCCGAGTACGGGCCGAAGGAACTGTGGATGACCGAGGCATACGCCTGCACCAAGCCCAACAGCTGGTGGCACGACACCTACCGGCACGCCGCCGAGAACGTACTGCTCACCCTCGCCCTGGCCAAGGCCGCCGGGGTGCGCTGCGTGAACTGGTACCAGCTCCACGACAGCATCCTCGGCAAGCCGCAACTGGCCGACCCGGTGAACTCCGAGTACCACTACGGCCTGATGCACCGCGACCTCGGCGCCAAGCCGTCCATGCTGGCCTACGCCACGGCCGCCCGCGTACTCGACCGCGCCACCTTCGTCCGCCGGCTGACCCTGCCCGACCCGGACCTCAAGGGCCTGCTGTTCACGTCCCCCCAGGGCCCGATCTCCATCCTGTGGAGCCGCAAGGACGGCTACATCCTCAACCCGAACCACCCCACCGACTCGGGCTGGTTCGCCGCCCCCGAACCGTGGGTCGACGACTGGCGAACCAAGACGGTGCTCAAGGTCGCCGCGGCACCCGCGGTATCCATAGCCGACCCGCAAGAAGCCGAACACCGAGGCCGAGACCACCGAGACCACCGGAACAACGTCGCCGGCACGGTCCGAGAAATCGACTGCATCGGCCGAGAACGCCTACTGACCCCGACCGACGGCTGCGTCGAACTACACCTGGACGGCGCCCCCCGCATCTACTACGGCCTGACCAACACCCCGGACGCAACCTGAGCAACCAGGGGCGGCGGCAGGGCACAAGCCCCACCGCCGCCTCTACCTGTTCCGCCCAGCCATAGCACGACGTCGAACTCAACAACACCCGGGCCACCCCAAAAAGAGCACCCGCAAAGCCCAGTCGCGCCACAGGGCCACAGGGCCACAGGGCCACAGGGCCACAGGGCCACAGGGCCACAGGGCCGGATCAGCCCGCCCCGCTGCCCCTAAACCCCAGCCTCCGCACCAAACGCAACGGGTGGAGCGGGTGGGCACACCAACCCGACCCGACCAACCAGCCCCCGCAACCCGCCCACCCAAGTCCCCGAAACCCATCAGGGCCATGCGGCCACGAGCCATGCGACCACGAGCTCAGTCCCGCACCTTCGAGTCCGCCGCCGTGGCCAACAGCTCCTCCGCATGTGCCCGGCCCAGTTCGGAGTTCTCCAGCCCCGCCAGCATCCGCGACAGCTCCCGGACCCGGGCCGCGTCGTCCAGGGTGACCACGCCGGAGCGGGTCACCGTGCCGTCGCTGGACTTTTCCACCACCAGATGCCGGTCGGCGAAGGCCGCCACCTGGGGCAGGTGCGTCACCACGATCACCTGCGCGACCCGGGCCAGCCGCGCCAGCCGCCGCCCCACCTCGACCGCCGCCTTGCCGCCGACGCCCTGGTCCACCTCGTCGAAGACAAAAGTCGGCACCGGGTCGGCACCGGCGAAGACCACCTCGACCGCGAGCATCACCCGCGAGAGCTCGCCGCCCGAGGCCCCCTTGGCCAACGGCCGAGGCGGCGCGCCCGGGTGTGGGGACAGTTGCAGCTCGACCTCGTCCACGCCCGTCGGGCCATAGGCCAACACCCGATCGCCCACCGGCAGTCCCGCCGGATCGTCCACGCCCGAGATCGCCACGCCGACGCGCGCGTACGGCATCGCCAACGCGCTCAGCTCACCGGTGACCGCCGCCGCGAACCGCTCCGCCGCGGCATGCCGCGCCGCCGAGACCTCGCCCGCCAGCGCGGCCAGTTCAAGGCGCAGCGCGTCCCGCTCGCCGGTCAGCTCCTCGGTACGGTCCTCGTCCCCGTCCAACTCGGCCAACCGCGCGGCCGAACGCTCGGCCCAGGCCAACACCTCGTCGATCGACTCGCCATACTTGCGGGTCAACCCCGTCAGCGCGGCCCGCCGCTCCTCCGCCGCCGCGAGCCGCACCGGATCCGCGTCCACCCCGGCCGCGTACGACGCCAGTTCCGTCGCCACGTCGGACACCAGATACCCGACCTCGCCCAGCCGATCGGCCAGCGCCGCAAGCGCGGCATCGTGCCCGCGTACCGCCTCCACCGCCCGCTGCGCCGCACCGAGCAGCGTCGAGGCGTCCACCGCGTCCGTACCGGTCTCCGGATCACCCAACAGCGCCTCGTGCGCCGTGGTCGCCGCGGTCCGCAACGCGTCCGCATGGCCGAGCCGCGAGGTCTCCGCCGCCAACTCCGCGTCCTCGCCCGGCTGCGGCACCACCTGGTCGATCTCGGCCAGGCCGAACCGCAACAGGTCGGCCTCCTGCGCCCGTTCGCGCGCCCGAGTGGTGATCTCGGCCAGCTCGGCGCTCACCTCGCGCAGTCGCCGATACACCCCGCCGTACGCCTTCAACGGCACCGACACGGCCTCCCCGGCGTACCGATCCAGCGCACCGCGCTGCCGGGCCGGGCGCAACAACCGCTGCTGGTCGGTCTGCCCGTGCACCGCGATCAGGTCGTCGGCCAGATCGGTCAGCAGCCCGATCGGCGCGGCCCGCCCGCCCACATGCGCCCGCGAGCGGCCCTCGGCGGAGAGCGTACGCGCCAACAACAGCTCGCCGTCGTCCACCTCGGCCCCCGCCTCGGCCGCCCGCCGCCCGGCGGGTGAATCCGCCGGGACGCTGAGCCGCCCCTCGACCAGGGCCTTCCCCGTCCCGTTGCGCACCAGCCCGGCATCGGCCCGCCCGCCGAACAGCAAGCCGAGCCCGGTCACCACCATCGTCTTGCCGGCGCCGGTCTCGCCCGTGACCACGGTGAAGCCCGGCGCGAGCTCGACTACGGCGTCTTCGATGACACCCAGACCCTGTATCCGCATCTCTTCGAGCACGGGACGACACTACGAGGTCGCGGGGACTCCACGCGAAGAACGCAGTTCAAACGGCGTGTACCGAACACCCCGCACGGCCTCACTTACGGCCGCGCCACCCCTTGACCGGCAACGCGAACTTGGCCACCAGCCGGTCGGTGAACGGCGCCCGATGCAGCCGCGCGAGCCGCACCGGCTGGGTCCCGCGCCGCACCTCCACCCGCGCGCCCGCGGGCAGCTGTACGGTCCGCCGCCCGTCGCACCACAACGCGCCCGGCGGCGTCTCCGGCGCCAGCTCCAACGCGAGCACCGAGTTCGGCGAGACCACCACCGGACGCGCGAAGAGCGCATGCGCGCTGATCGGCACCATGATCAACGCCTCCACCTCGGGCCACACGATCGGCCCGCCGCCGGAGAAGGCATACGCGGTCGACCCGGTCGGCGTCGCACACACCACCCCGTCGCAGCCCCAGCGGGACAGCGGCCGGCCGTCCACCTCGGCCACCAGTTCCAACATCCGCTCACGCGAGGCCTTCTCGATCGCGGCCTCGTTCAGCGCCCAGTTGGTGTGCACGATCTCGCCGTTGACCCGAACCACCACGTCGAGCGTCATCCGCTCCTCGACGTCGTAATCGCGCGAGACGACCCGCTCCACCACGTCGTTGAGGTCCTCACGCTCGGCCTCGGCCAGGAAGCCGACCCGGCCCAGGTTGACCCCGAGCATCGGTACGGACGCCTCCCGCACCAACTCCGCGCCGCGCAACAACGTCCCGTCACCGCCGAGCACGACCGCCAACTCGCAGCCCTTGGCCGCGTCCGGCTCCACGGACACCACGACCGCGCCGGGCAGGGCCAGCTCGTCCGCCTCGTGTTCGAGCACCCGCACACTCAGGCCGGCCGCGATCAGCCGCTCCACCACCAGCCGTGCACTGCGCAATGCCGCAGGTCGGCCGGTGTGCGTGACCACCAGTACCGTGCGATCGCTCATGCCCGTATCCCCTCGTCCGCATCGAATCGACCGCAGCCGTATCCGTACCCGTAGGGCGAGACGCTATCGCGCGCGCCGCTCACCGAGGCCCCTCGGCGACCGCCCGATCCACGTCCGCCGGGTCCAACTCCGGCGCACCGGCCCGCATCCACAGGAAGTACTCGACGTTGCCCGACGGTCCCGGCAGCGGCGACGCGGTCACCCCGAGTACACCGAGGCCGACCTTCGCCGCCTGCTCCGCCACCATCCGCACCGCCTCGGCCCGCAACGCCGGATCGCGCACGACCCCGCCCGCGCCGAGCCGCTCGCGCCCCACCTCGAACTGCGGCTTGACCATCATCACCAGGTCGGCGTCCGGCGCGGCACAGCGCACCAGCGCGGGCAACACCAGGCCGAGCGAGATGAAGGAGAGGTCGCCCACCACAAGATCGGCCGCCGGCCCCACCTGATCGGGCGTCAACTCCCGGACGTTGGTGCGATCCCGTACGGTCACCCGGTCGTCGCTGCGCAGCGCCCACGCCAACTGCCCGTACCCGACGTCCACCGCGACCACATGCGCCGCGCCCGCGCGCAACAACACATCGGTAAAGCCGCCGGTCGAGGCGCCCGCGTCGATGCAGCGCCGCCCCTCGACGGTGAGGCCGAGCGGGGTGAACGCGGCCAGCGCGCCCGCGAGTTTGTGCCCGCCGCGCGATACATAGTCCGGATCGCCCGCATCGGCCGCGACCACCACCGCCGCGCCCGCGTCGACCTGGGTGGCCGCCTTGGTCGCGGCCTGACCACCCACCGTCACCCGCCCGGCCGCGATCAGTTCGCTCGCGTGGTCCCGGGAGCGAGCCAGTCCCCTGCGCACCAGCTCGGCGTCGAGCCTGCGTCGTGCCACCGGTCGTGCCTGCCGTTCCTTGGTTGTACCGAAGTGGTCGACGAGGGCCGCCACTCCCGCGCCCCTCGCCCGAAGTCGTGGACCGGCCCTACCGATCCAATTCCGCCAGGGCCTCCCGCAACCCTCGATGCACATCCTCGTACACCGACCCATGCACCTCCGTCGGCAGGTCACCCACCCGCCCGAGCCCGACCAACACCCCATCCACCCGAAGCACCCCGGTAAGCCCGGGCGGCTCGACATCGAGGGGGGCAACGGGGGCGGCGGGGTCGCCCGACGCACCGGCCGGCGATGCGGATGCCTCGGCGGCAGCCGAGGGGCCGGACGCGACCTCACCACCGGACCCCGCGCCGGCCGCCGCCGGATCCGTGCCCGAGCCCCCGCCCGCCTCCAAACCCCCGCCCGCGTCCGCGTCCGCGCCGTCGCCCGGTCCCGCGTTCCCCTCCGGGTCCTCGCTCACGACTGCTCGTCCGCGTCGGCCGTCGGCGTGGCGGGCTTGCGGATCGCCTTCTTGGCGGGCGTCGCCTTCTTCGCGGCAGCCGTACCGTTCGCCTTCCGCGCGGGCTTGCGCGGCCCGGCCACCGCGGCCGAACCGGCCGCGGAGCCGCCGGCCGGCGCGGACTTGGCCGCCGAGGTCTTCTTCGCGGCGGCCTTCTTGGCAACCGGCTTGGCCGCAGCGGCACTACGCGCCACAGGCGGAGTCGCCACCGGCGTCGCCGCCGAAGCAGTCCCGGCCGAAGCAGTCCCAGCCGAAGCAGACGCAGCAGTCGCAGTCCCGTTCGCGGCCCCCGCCGAACCCGCCCGCGCGCCCGCCGCCGCAGGCCCCGCGCCCGGGGAGCCCGCCGGCCGAGACGCCCGCGGCGTGGAGGCGCGCGCCAACCGGTGCTCCAGATCCGTCACCCGGCGATTCAGCCGCGCGATCTCCTCCTCGGCCTTGATCAGATCCTTGGTCCACGGCTTCGAGCGGGACAGCGCCTTGTCCACCTCACCGCGCACGATGCCGACCAACAGGTCCCGGTTCGCCTTGCCGGTCTCGTACAACTCCTCGGCCACCTGCTGCACGAAGTGCGGCAACGCCTGGGCCTGATCCGGCATCTGCTCCAGATCGAGGCCGCTGCGCTCGACGAGGACCTTGGCCACCTCGGTGACCCGCTGCCTGGTCATCTCGGTCAAGCCACTGGCGATCTGAAGGTAACTGCGCACGACGTCTCGCATGAACCGGCGCCCGCCTTCCTGTCTCCGGCCGCCCGCACTCCTGCCTGCGCGGCGCTACGAGCGGCGATGATCGGTCTGCCCCGACGCTACCCTCTCGACCGGCGCGGAACCGGAAGCAACGACCTCCCGGCGACACGCCCCATCACCCGGCCGACCGGCGCGGGCCGGGTGGGATACGGTCGCCAACCGGATCCCCCGGACCGGCAATGGAAAGGAACGCCCCCGCATGGCCACCGTCGAAGAGTGCCGCGAGGCTCTCGAAGAACTGTCCGCCAAGATGGGCCGAGCGGAGGGCGACACCCGCAAGGCCACCCAACTGGACCGCAGCCTCGGCTGCCGGATCACCGACCTCGACGTCACCTTCAGCGGCCGACTCCGCGACGGCGCCCTGCACGACATCACCACCGACCCGAGCCCCGAGCGCGCCCAGATCCGGCTGACCACGTCCTCCGACGACCTGGTGGCCCTGGTGGCCGGCAACCTCGACTTCGCCGCGGCCTGGGCCAGGGGCCGGATCAAGCTGGAGGCGTCCTTCAAGGACCTGCTCGTCCTGCGCAAACTCCTCTGACCCGCCCCGCGCCCACCCCACCACCAGCCCACCCCACTACCAGCCCAACCTCGCCACCACCCCCGCCGTGTCCACCGCACCCTCCGCCGCCCAAGCCGCCGCGCACGCCGCGCGCAGCCCGTCGATCCGGGCCCCCTCACCCGTCACCGTGAGCACCCCCGCCACGACCCGCGCCGACCAGCCGCCGCACACCCACCCGTCGCCGTCCCGCCGCGCCGTCACCGGCGGCGCCAGCAGCGCCCGCAGGTCCTCGGCCACGAACGTCGGCCGTTGCCCCGCGCCCGCCGCCAACACCCCGTCCGGTCCGGTGACCCCCGTCAGGACCAACAGGCTGTCCACGCCCCCGTTGTGCGCGCCCTCGATGTCCGTGTCCAACCGGTCGCCCACCACCAACGGCCGCCGCGCCCCCGTACGCAGGATCGTCTCGCGATGCAGCGGCAGTTCGGGCTTGCCGGCGATCACCGGCTCGACCCCCGTCGCCGCCCGCACCACCCCCACCAGCGCCCCGTTGCCCGGCGCGATCCCACGCTCCGTCGGGATCGTCACATCCGTGTTCGAGGCCACCCAGAACACCCCGCGCCGCACCGCGTAGCACGCCTCCGTCAGCTCCCGCCACCCCACGTCGGCCGCGAACCCCTGGACCACCGCCGCCGGTTCCTCGTCCGCCGACCGCACCGGCCGCAACCCCCGCTCCCGCAACGCGACCTCGAGGCCCTCACCGCCCACCACCAGCACCGGCGCCCCCTCGGGCACCCGCTCCGCGACCACCCGCGCCGCCGCCTGCGCCGACGTCACCACATCCTCCGGCTGGGCCGGGACACCCAGCTCGACCAGATGCTCCGCCACCACCTTGGGCGTACGCGAGGCGTTGTTCGTGACATACGCCAACCCCATCCCCCGCCGCCGCGCCTCGGCCAACACCTCCACCGCGTACGGCACGGCCCGAGCGCCGGTGTACACGACACCGTCCAAATCCAGCAGCGCGACGTCGTACGCCACCGCCAATGCCGAGGTCTGCTCACTCACGCGCCGTCGCTCCCGTCACCCATGTCCCGACCATTCCGACCGTCCCCACCATTCCTACCGTCCCCACCGGCACCGGCACTCCCCGCACCCCCACCGCTCCCCCCGTCCCGACCGATCGCCCCGTACGCCCCCGCCCGAGCCCGCAACGTCGCCCGCGCCTGCACCAACGCGTTCCGGTAGTGCTTGGTCTCCGGCCGCATCGCCACCGCCAGCGCCAGATGCTCCACCGCCGTCTCGAAGTCCCCGAGCCGCGACGCCGACAGCCCCCACCCGAACTGCGCGTAGTCGTCCGCCGGATCCGACTCGGCCACCGCGCGAAAGTGCCGCAGCGCCTCGTCGTGTCTGCCCGAGTCGAACCAGGCCCGCGCCAGCGCCTCCCGCACACTGCGCGACTCGGGCGCCGCGTCCGCCGCCCGCGCCAGCAACTGCGCGGCGGCGGCCGGGTTTCCCGACGCGAGCAGTTGCACCCCGCGCCGATACCAGTCGTACACGTCTCCCGTGGGTGCACCGTTCATCCCGTCGGCCCCCTGAGCCATCGCCATGATGCCCTCCCGCACCTCGACCACATCCATCCGACCCCGCGCCCCGCCACCAGCCGGCAAATCCGCTATCCACCGACTTCGGATGTCCTGATCTTGCCCGGCCTCGGGCCCGTAACATTCGGCCATGGACGACGCAGTGCCGAACGGGCTCGATCTGGCCCCCTTCCGCGGGCTTCGCTACGACCCGGAACGCGTCGGGGACGTCGCGTCGGTGACCTCGCCACCGTACGACGTGGTCGAGCCCGGCGGCGTACCCGCGTTGGAGGACTCGGATCCGCACAACATCGTGCGGCTGGTCCTCCCGCGCAGCGCGGTACACGCGGGCAGCACGTTGCGCACCTGGCTGGCCGAGGGCGTGCTGCGCCCCGACCCGCTGCCCACGCTGTACGTATACGAACAGCGCGACCACAACTCGATCCAGCGCGGGCTGATCGGCGCCCTGTCCCTCGACTCCGCGGTCCTGCCGCACGAGGACGTGATGCCGGGCCCGGTCACCGACCGCGCCGCGATCATGAGCGAGTTGTCGGCCAACCCGGAGCCGATCCTGCTGGTGTACACCGGCGGCGGACGCGCCTCGGACATAGTCGAACAGACCACCCATCAGCCGCCGCTCGTCGGCCTGCGTACCCCGGACGGCATACGGCACCGGTTGTGGGGCGTCACCGATCGGCACGCGGTCGCCGGGATCCGCGAGGACCTCGCGCAACGCAAGGCGTTGATCGCCGACGGCCACCACCGCTGGGCGGCCTACGCACGGATGCGCGAGCGAGCCCACGCGGACGGCCGCGGCGAAGGCCCCTGGGACCGGGGGCTGGTCCTGCTCGTGGACACCGTCCGACATCCGCTGCGGGTCGGCGCCATCCATCGTGTCCTGCCCAAGCTCCGCCCGGCCCAGGCCCTGGACGCCCTGGCCACCTACGGCGACGCGGGCGCCGGCGCGTTCCTGGCCCGGCCGCTCGACGGCACGCTGCCGGCCGCCCTGTGGGCTCTCGACCAGGCCACCGGGCCGGCCTTCCTGCTCGCCGGGGATCGCCGCTTCCACCTGCTCACCGGCCCCGACCCGGACCTGCTCGACCTGGCGATCCGGGCCGACCGCCCGCACACCTGGCGCCGCCTGGACGCCACCGTGCTGCACGCGGCCCTACTCGACCGGGTTTGGCACGTACCGGACAACTGGGACAACATCACCTACGTCCACGACGCCGCCGCGGCCGTCCGCCAGGCCAACCACACCGGCGGCACCGCGATCCTGCTCCGCCCCACCGACGAACGTGTGGTCCGCGAACTGGCCGAACAGGACATCCGAATGCCCCGAAAGTCCACCTCCTTCGGCCCGAAGCCGGCCACCGGCCTGGTCCTGCGCAGCCTGGACATCGACTGACCCGCCAACCCGCGGTACGCCGGAGAACACGAAACACGAAACACGAAAAGGGCCCGGCACACCGTGCCGGGCCCTTCCCAATCCCACTCGCCGAATCAGTCCTTCTTACGCGGCTTCTTCACCTTGACCTCGGCCACAGGCTCGTCCGCCTCGGCCTCGGCAACCGGCTGATCGACCACGTCGACCTCGACGTCGTCCTCGACCGCAGCCGAATCCTCGACGTCCTCGACGTCCGCAACGTCGTCGTCCCCCTCAAGGGCCTCCGCGTCCTCCGTGTCCTCCGCGTCATCGACGTCATCGACGTCATCCGCGTCAGCGACGTCCGCAACATCGTCGAAGTCGTCCTCGTCGTCCTCGGCATCCGGGTCGAGCGCGTCCGTGAAGTCGAGGCCATCCAGCTCCGCGACCCGCTCGGCCGCACCGGTCTCACCGGTCGCGTCCGCCTCGGCGGCCCGACCGAACCAGTCCCGCGCCTCGTCGTCGCGCCCCACGGCCGCCAACGCGTCGGCGTACGCGAACCGCAGCCGCGCCACCCACGGGTTGGTCGAAGCCGAGTTCAGCTCCGGTACCTGCAGCGTGACCACCGCGGCGTCGAGCTGATCCAGGTCGCGACGCGCACCGGCGGCGACGATCCGCAGCTCGATCTGCGCGGCCTTGTCCAGTTCCTTGACCTCGTCCGCACCGGCCATCTGCAGCGCCCGCTCGGGACGACCCAGGCCACGCTCACAGTCGGCCATCACGGCCCAGTGCTCACTCGACCCGGTCATCCGCCGCGCCGCCCGCAGCTCGGACAGCGCCTCGGCGTACGCCCCGGCCATGTACGCCGCGATACCCGCGGCCTCCCGCACCGCCGCGACCCGCGACGCCAGTCGCAGTGCGACCTTGGCGTACTTGTACGCCAGTTCGGGGTCCTCGTCGACCGTCCGGCCGATCATCACCAGGTTGCGCGCGACCTCGTCCGCGAGGGTCTTGGGCAACCCGCGCAGTTCCTGGCGCGCCTCCGCACCGAGCTCCTCGGCCTGCACGTCCTCCGGGATGTACATCCGCTCGACCGGCACGTAGCCCGGCTCGTCCCGACGGTCGAACGACGGCCGCGCATCCCGGCGGTCGTCCCGATTCCCGTACGAAGGACGCCCGTTGCCGCGATCCCGGTCCCGGTCTCCGAACGAGGGCCGAGCACCGCGGTCGTCCCGATTGCCGAACGACGGCCGCGACCCACCACGCTCGTCCCGAGCGGGCCGATCCGACCGGAACGGCGCACGCGACCCACCACGGTCGTCCCGGGCAGGCCGGTCCGAACGCTCGGGCCGGTCCGACCGGTACGGCGGACGCGAACCGCCACCGGCGGAGCGATCATCCCGATTGAACGCGGGCCGAGCCGACCCACCACGGTCGTCCCGATTACCGAACGACGGCCGCGAACCGCCCCGCTCGTCCCGACCGCCACTCGCCGGACGCCCCGAACCCCGATCGTCGCGACGCGGAGCCGGCCGACGCTCGTGGAACGGCTGCCGCGCGCCGGGCTGACCGTTGTAGGTCGGCCGGCTGCTGGCGCCGTCCTTGTAGTCACGATCCCCGAACTCCCGCTCGTCCCGGGCAGGCCGGTCCGAACGCTCGGGCCGATCCGACCGATACGGCGGACGCGCGCCACCACCGGAACGGTCATCCCGATTGAACGAAGGACGCGAGGCCCCACCACGGTCGTCCCGATTGCCATACGCCGGACGCGCACCACCACGGTCATCCCGGGCAGGCCGATCCGAACGCTCCGGCCGATCCGACCGGAACGGCAGCCGCCCACCGGCGCCACCACGATCCCCACGATCGTCCCGATTGCCGTACGCCGGACGCGAGCCACCACGGTCGTCCCGGGCAGGCCGGTCCGAACGCTCGGGTCGGTCCGACCGATACGGCGGACGCGAACCGCCACCGGAACGATCGTCACGATTGAACGAAGGACGCCGATCCCCACCGCGCTCCTCGCGGAACCCGGGCCGATCATCCCGCCCACCCGCAGGACGCCGATCCCCGCCACGGTCATCCCGGTTGAATGAGGGACGCGACGAACCACCACGGTCGTCCCGGTTCCCGTACGACGGCCGGCTACCACCACGGTCGTCACGGTTGAACGGGGGACGCGAGCCACCCTCGCGGTCCTCACGGCTCGGCCGCGAGATCGCGTGATCCCCACGGGCCCCGTACGAGGTACGCGACTGCCCACGATCCCGCTCCGGCCCATCCGCCCGGAACGCCGGACGCGCACCGGAACGGTCGTCCCGGGCAGGCCGGTCCGAACGCTCGGGCCGGTCCGACCGATAAGGCGGACGCGAACCGCCACCGGAACGGTCATCACGATTGAACGAGGGACGCGAGGCCCCACCACGATCGTCCCGCCCACCGGACTGCGGGCGCCCGGCGCCACGGTCATCCCGGTTGAACGGCGGACGCGCACCACCACGGTCGTCCCGGTTGCCGTACGACGGCCGGCTACCACCACGGTCGTCACGATTGCCATACGCCGGACGTGACCCACCACGGTCATCCCGGGCAGGCCGGTCCGAACGCTCGGGCCGATCCGACCGATACGGCGGACGCGAACCGCCACCGGCGGAGCGATCATCCCGATTGAACGGCGGACGCGAGGCCCCACCACGGTCGTCCCGACCGCCGGACTGCGGACGCCCACCGGACTGGGGACGCCCTGCGCCCGCACCGCGGTTGCCACCACGGTCATCACGGTTGAACGGAGGACGCGAACCGCCCCGATCGTCACGGCCACCCTGGTCACGACCACCGGAAGCCGGACGGCCACCGCGATCATCACGGTTGAACGGCCGGCGATCACCGCCGCCACCGCCCCCCGAGTACTGCGATCCACTGGGACGGCGACTCGGCCGTCCCTCGGAGGGGGGATTGGACATGGGATTTGCTCCTCGTGATCGTCGTACGGGTACGCAGTCGCCTGTGGCGCGACCACCATTGTCCCGTATGACGAACGAAGTCGGCGCACCCGACAGTGGCCATGGACCCCTTAGGCAAGGGCCGCCACGGTAAATCGAAGTTGATAAAAAAATAAGGGGCCCCACCGGGGTGGGGCCCCTTACTCACGTTGATTCCGGCGGCGTCCTACTCTCCCACACCCCTTCGAGTGCAGTACCATCGGCGCTGGAGAGCTTAGCTTCCGGGTTCGGAATGAGACCGGGCGTT
>NZ_JBMHHY010000036.1:0-118370 GCF_049739465.1 Embleya sp. AB8 | reverse complement strand
TTGCCGGCTTTGATGTCGCGGATCAGGGTGCGGAGGGCGTCCGTCGTGTCGGTGATGTAGGTGTCTTCGTGTCCGGCGACGGCGATGTAGGCGTTCCCGTCGGCGTCGGTGCCGAGGCGGAAGCAGTTGCCGGAGTCCTGGCAGAAGGGTTCATTCCAGTCGATGTTGGTGTCGCGCATGCGTTCTCCTAGAGCTGCTTCGTGATGGCGTGGATCAGATCGCGTGTCCGGTTCGTGGACAGGGAAATCCGCTCCATTTGGTCGAGTTGGAGGCTGAACTTGCGGAGTTGCGCGCCGAGGTGGAGGAACTCGGCGACGCCGGTGCGATCGAGTTGGACCGTGTCCAGATTCGGTACCTGGCCCTGGGCGTACACGAACGACTGGCCGGAACCCGGGAACGCTCCGGCCGAGAACGGGATGGCCCGGATGGTGATGTTGTCCCGGTCCGCCATCTCCAGGATGCGTCCGAGTTGTTCGCGCAGAACGCGGCGTCCGCCGACCTCGATGCGCAGCGCGGCCTCGTGGATTATGGCGGTGTACGTGGGCGCGTCCGGCCGGTCGAACACGCGGTGGCGTTGGATCCGATGGGAGACGCGAGCCTCGAACTCGTCTTCGGGGAGCGCCGGTATGGCCGCCTCGAAGAGGGCACGGGCGAACGGCTCCGTCTGGAAAGGGCCGGGGACGTGGGCCAACGTGGTCATCCGCAGGCCCGTGGCGAACCACTCCAACTCGGCGATGTCGAGGAACGTCGGAGGTAGTACGTCCCGGAACTCGTCCCACCAGCCCTTCGTACGATCGGCACCCATTCCGGCGAGGGCGTCGATCAACTCCCGGTCCGTGCAGTCGTAGTTGTAGGCCATCCGCCGTACGCGTTCGGGACTGATCCCGTGTCGGCCGGCTTCGGTGCTGGTGATGACGGTTCGGTTCGTCGCCAACGCTGCGGCTGCCTGCTCCGTGGACAGGCCCGCAGCCTCGCGTAGTTTGCGAAGCTCGGCGCCCAGGCGCTGCTGGCGGGCAGTTGGGTTACTCCTCGGCGCCACGCGCACTCCCTGCGTACATGCCGCTCAGTGTGCCTCGCTGCCGGATCGTGGTCCAACGGTCTTTTGTGACCAGGTGGCACATGTGCCCCCAAGGCTCTACGGTAAGTACCGCACTGCTTACGCAAAGCGATGCCGGAAGTGCACCGCACGAGTATGCCCGCCTGCCCCAGGACGGGTGTGCCTGCGTCTGGGGAGGTAGGCCACCGGCTTCGTCGTGCTCTGCGTTCATCGCGTTCTTGTCGCCATCTGGCCTGCGCTGCCGAGGAGTTGGTCATGTCCGGATCCCTCTGCTCAGTCGTTCCGTGCCCACCATCCATTCCACCCGTTCCATCCCACTGGAGCTTTCCCGTCGAACCGGTTTCGGTCGGGTGTGCTCGGCGGGCCGTTGCGGCCGCGTTGCTGCGGGACTGCCCGCCGGAGCTTGCCGATGAACTCGTGTTGGTGACCTCGGAGTTGGTGACCAACGCGGTGCGGTACGGGTTTCGGTCGGGTGGTGGGCCGGGGGCTCGCCGGGTCGAGGTCGTGCTTTGGACTGCGGATGGCTACTACTGGCTTGCGGTGTCCGATCCTGGTGCCGGGCGGCCCAGGGTCGGTTTGCCGGGGCGGACCGCCTGTGGTGGGCGGGGGATGTTGTTGGTGGATCGGGTTGCCGCCGCGTGGGCGGTGGTGGCGCGGCCCGGCGGTGGCAAGTCCGTGGTTGTGGGGCTCGGTCGGCGGTGATCCGCGTACGGTCCCCGGGAACAGGGGAACACGGGAACGGCGGAACGGCTGTTGGTGCCGAGCACTTGATCTTGCTCGAGCACTCGGTCTCCGTGGGCCGGCGGACCTGGTCCCGGAGGCGCTGCCGGAGTTTGGCCTCCTTCGGCGTCACGGGATCGCATGGGCGGCGGATGTGGGCTCGGCGAGTGCCGTGCGATAGGCCCCGGTGATCGTGCGGCCGCGCGAGTGGATGGCGGACGACAACAGTCCGGCGTGCTTGCCGCCACGTCGACGTCGAGGTGGACGAACCGCTCCGCCTCGGGCCGGGCCGGCTCGGCTCGGCTCGGCGGCGAACTTCCCTACGCCTTGGCCTGGTTGCGTATGTGCTTGTGCTTGTGCGCCGGTGATTGATGTGGTTCGGGTGTGGTCGAGGTTGATCGATGCGGGCTTTTGCGGGCTGGATTGATATTGCTTCGGTCGGCTTCGGTTATTTCTTCGGCAGGTTCGGTCGATTCTGGGGGCTGCTGGAATTTGTGGGGTATTCGCGTAACCCTGCCATCTCCTTTTCGGTTGATCGGATAGGTTCCGCGTGTCCCGGCGGCGCCTCTAAACTCGCTCCGCTGCGGCCCCAGGTCCCACGGACCGCGGTCAGGTACCCGATCGGCGCCTCGGGCCACGCGCGGGGTGTCCGCTGGAGAGGAGCCCTACCGCCCCATGCCGACTCCGCACGACGAAGATCCGCACGACCGTCCCCCCGAGCCCGGCGCCACGGCCGACTCCGGGTCCGAGCCCGCACCCGGCACCGGGTCCGCACCCGGCACCGGGTCCGCACCGGCTCCGCGCCCCCCGTACGTCGACGACCGCACCGGGTATCTGGAAATGGAGCAGGATCCGCGATTCGGCGCGCTGAAGAAGCGGCAGCGGTCCTTCATCTTCCCGGTCACCGCCGCATTCCTCGCGTGGTTCCTGCTGTACGTGGTGATGTCCGCCTACGCGCGCGACTTCATGGCCAAGGAACTGACGAACCACATCAACGTCGCCCTCGTGTTCGGCCTGCTCCAGTTCGTCTCGACGTTCCTGATCGCCTGGGCCTATTCGCGATTCGCGCGGACCCGACTCGACCCCGTCGCCACCGAACTGCGAGAGGAACTCCAAGCGTGAACCTTTCTCTCGAACTCGCCGCCGAATCCAGCAACCGGGGCTGGACGTTCGCGATGTTCGCCGTGCTGGTCGCGGTGACCCTGGGCATCACCTTCTGGGCCAGTCGGCTAAACCGCACCGCGGCCGACTTCTACGCGGGTGGCCGCTCGTTCTCCGCCCTGCAGAACGGGCTGGCGATCGGCGGCGACTACATGTCGGCGGCGTCGTTCCTGGGCATCGCCGGGATCCTGGCGCTGTCCGGCTACGACGGATTCCTGTACTCCATCGGCTTCCTGGTCGCGTGGCTGGTGGCACTGCTCCTGGTGGCCGAACCGATGCGCAACTCCGGCCGGTTCACCATGGCCGACGTACTGGCGAACCGGATGCGCGAACGGCCGGTACGGATGGCCGCGAGCGTGTCCACGATCGTCGTGTCGATCTTCTACCTGCTCGCCCAGATGGTCGGCGCGGCCTCGGTGGTCTCACTGCTCCTGGACGTCAAGAGCGACACCGCGCAGATCTCGGTGATCGCGGCAGTGGGCGCGCTGATGATCGTCTACGTCACCGTCGGCGGCATGAAGGGCACCTCCTGGGTGCAGATCGTCAAGGCCGGGCTGCTGATGGTCGGCGCGTTCGTGATGTGCGTGTGGGTGCTGGCCAAGTTCCACTTCGACATCGCGGATCTGCTCGGCACCGCGGCGAACAAGTCGGGGGCGGGCGAGTCGTTCCTGCAGCCGGGGCTCAAGTACGGCGCCACGGACGGCTGGTCGAAGATCGACCTGATCTCGCTCGGGCTCGCGCTGGTGCTCGGTACGGCCGGCCTGCCGCACATCCTGGTGCGGTTCTACACCGTGCCCAACGCCCGGGTCGCGCGCCGGTCGGTGACCTGGGCGATCAGCATCATCGGGGTGTTCTACCTGATGACGCTGATCCTGGGCTTCGGCGCGGCGGCGCTGATCGGCAGCAAGGAGATCAAGAAGGCCGACCCGACCGGCAATACCGCCGCGACCCGGCTCGCCGAACACCTGGGCGGCGGCGCGGGGACCACCGGCGGTGCGCTGATGCTGGCCTTCATCGCGGCGGTGGCCTTCGCGACGATCCTGGCGGTGGTGGCCGGGTTGACGCTGGCCTCGTCCTCGTCGTTCGCGCACGACCTGTACGCCAACGTGTTCCGCAAGGGCCGGACCACCGACGCCGAGGAGGTCAGGGTGGCCCGGATCGCGGCGCTGGTGATCGGCACGGCGGCGATCGTCCTGTCCGTGTTCGCCCGGGAGTTGAACGTGGCGTTCCTGGTCGCGCTGGCGTTCGCGATCGCCGCCTCGGCGAATCTGCCCGCGATCGTGTTCTCGTTGTTCTGGAAGAACTTCAATACGCGCGGCGCGGTGTTCGGCATCTACGGCGGCCTGGTCACCTCGGTGGTCGTGGTGCTGCTTTCGCCGATCTGCTGGGGTGGGGCGACGGAGACGAAGCCCGCGATCAAGCAGCTGACGGCCAAGCAGGCGGACGACTGCGGGGTTTCGAAGGACCGCAAGGATGTGGGCAACGCGACGGCGTTGTTCAGCTGTACGGCGACCGCGCCCATTCCGTTGGAGAACCCGGGGATCATCTCGATCCCGGTCGGCTTCGCCTGTGCGGCGATCGGCGCGTTGTCCGCGCGGCGGCGGCGGGACGAGGACGACGACCGTAGGTTCGCCGAGCTGGAGGTCCGGGCGTTGACCGGGGCCGGCGCGCACTGAGGTTGGGCTTTCGGTGGGTATCGATCCGGACCCGTGGCCTGGGCGGCGGGTCCGGATCGGTACTACACGTTGGTGCTGGGGTGGCCGAAGCGGCCCTTGTAGAACAGCAGCGGGGCGCACTCCACGCGGGGGGCGTCGAGGGCCTGGACCCGGCCGATGACGATCTCGTGGTCGCCGCCGTCGATGACGCTTTCCAGGGTGCAGTCGATCCAGGCGAGTACGTCGTCCAGGCGCGGTGACCCGGTCGGCGTGGGGGAGTGGGCCACGCCGGCGAATTTGTCCGCGCCGCTGACCGCGAAGCCTCGGCACAGGAGTTCCTGGTCCTCGGCGAGTACGTTCACGCAGAATCGGCCGCCCGGCCGGATCCGGGGCCACGTGGTGGACGTCTTCGCCACGAAGAAGGTGACCAGCGGCGGGTCGAGCGAGAGCGACGCGAACGACTGGCAGGCGAAGCCCACCGGGGTGTCGCCGTCGAGCGCGGTGATCACCGTCACGCCGCTGGCGAAGTGGCCGAGGACGTGTCGGAACGTGGCGGCCTCGACGATGCCGTCGCCCTGCGGCAGGGCAATGGCCGCGGGGTCCGCCGGCTTCGTGCTCGCTGCGTCGATCTGGCCCATGGTGGACTTCCTCGCAGGTGTCTTGGGGCGTCGGGACTGTGACGCTACGTCACCCGATTTCCTTGCGTCAATCAAAGGAGAGGGGGTCCTTCGTCACACCTGACGACGCGTCAGTTGCCTTGTGGCGCAAGGCACATCCGCCCGTCGGCGGGCCGTGGGCGAGCGGCTGGGGGGTTGGCCGGGCGGTTGGCCGGGCGTTTGGTCACCAGCCGTAGTACTCCGGCTTGCGGCGTTCGATGAGAGATGCGACACCTTCGTTGGCGTCGCGGGAGGTCATGTTGAGCTCGACGATCTGCGCCTCCTCGTCGAAGGCGGCCACCCGGTCGGTGTCCAGGGAGCGGTTGACCAGCTGCTTGGTGTACGCGTAGGCCCGGGTCGGGCCGGTGGCCAGGCGTTCGGCCCATTCGCGGGTGACGGCCTGCAGGTCGTCGTCCGGTACGACGCGGTTGACCACGCCGATCCGCAGTGCCTCGGCGGCGGGCAGGTCGTCGGCGAAGAACATCAGCTCCTTGGCCTTCTGCGGACCGACCAGGCGGGGGAGCAGGTAGGCGCTGCCACCGTCGGGCACCAGGCCGCGGCGGGTGAAGATCTGGATGAAGCGGGCGGACTCGGCAGCGATGACCAGGTCGCAGGCGAGGGCCAGGCTCATGCCATAGCCGGCGGTGGTGCCGTTGACCGCGGCGATGACGGGCTTCTCGCAGTCGAGGACGGCGTTGGTGAGGCGTTGCACGCCCGTCTTCATCATGCGGGTGGCATAGCCGGCGGGGCGGGCGGGGGGTTGGGGGGTGGCGTCGTCGGTGTGGGTGTCGGTGTCGGCGGTGGCCTCGGCCTGCTTGGCCTCCTCGGCGGCGAGCAGGGACTTGGTGCCGGGGCTGCTGCGGAGATCCATGCCGGTACAGAAGTGCTTTTGCCCTGCGGCCGTGAGGACGACGGCGCGGACCGCCTCGGTGGCGGACGCCTCGGCGAGCAGCTCGATGAGGAGTTCGCGTTGGGACCAGGTGATGGCGTTGCTGGCCGCTGGGCGGTTCAGGGTGAGCCACAGGACGCCGGCGCTGACGCGGTGCAGGAGTTCTTGGTCGGTGTTGGTGGTCATGTGTGCGTTGGCTCCTTGCTGGGTTGGGTGGCCTCGAACGCCGGCCGGGCTGAAATGTGGCCTCGAACGCCGGCCGGGCTGGATGGTTTGCGTCCGACGTTGCGTCTTGGTCGGTCCGGGTTGGCCCCAAACGCCCGCCGGGCTGAACGGTGGCCTCGGACCCCGGTCAGGCTCGGCTGTCGCCTCGACGCCGGCCGGACCGATCAGCAGCCCGGCCGGCGTTCGAGGCCACCCCGGTCGGCGGCCGGGGCCTACCGCGCCACCGCCAACGCGTCCAGCGCGACCGTGCCGCCGCCCCTCGGCATCACCATCAGCGGGTTGATGTCCAACTCGGCCAACTCGTCGCCCAGTTCGAGCGCCATGCGCTGCACGCGCATGACCACGTCGACCAGTGCGTCCAGGTCGGCCGGGGGTTGCCCGCGCATGCCCTGGAGGCATTTGAGGCCGCGGAGTTCGCCGAGCATGCGCTTTACCTCGTAGGCGCCGAAGGGGGGTACGCCGATGGCTATGTCGTCGAAGACCTCGACGAAGATGCCGCCCAGGCCGACCGAGACCGTCGGGCCGAACAGGTCGTCGTGGGAGATGCCGACCACCATTTCCACGCCGCGGTCCACCTGTTGGCAGACCAGGACACCTTCGAGGCGACCCGCACCGGCCTCCTTCGCCGCGTCGGTGATCTCGCGGTACGCGTCCCGGACCTGGCTGGCCGAGCGCAGGCCGAGCTTGACCAGGCCCAGATCGCTCTTGTGCGGCAACTGCGGCCCGCACGCCTTCATCACCACCGGGTAGCCGATCAGCCCGGCCGCCCGCACCGCCGCCGCGGCGGAGGTGACCAACTGCTCGCGCGGCACCCGGATCCCGTACGTGCGCAGCAGCTGCTTCGCCGAGTGCTCGGACAGCGGCTTGCCCGAGGACAACAGCCGCTTCGCCTTCGCGGCGGCCGGCGACGCGATGCGCGGTACGTCCTCGAACGGCGACGTGTACTGGGTGCGGAAGCGGTGGTAGTCGAAGTAGGCCCGCAGCGCCCGGACACAGTTCCCGAACGTGCGGAAGACCACCACCTTGTTCGACTTGAGCAGGATCTGGCGATACGCGTCCTCGTCGCCCACCGGCGAGCCCCACACCACGCAGACCACCTTGTCGGTGGCCTCCGCCGCGTCCACCAGGTCCTGCGCGAGCCGGTCGCTCATCGGCGGGAACGCGCCGGTGATCGGACAGACCAGGACGCCGATCGAGGGGTCCGCCAGGATCGCGTCGATGATCTTGCGGCCCCGCTCGTCACCCGCCGGGTGTCCGCCGTTGTCCACGGGGTTGGACACGGTCAGGTACGGCGGGATCCAGGCGTGCAGCTTCTCCTGTGTCGTACGGTCGAGTTGAGGGACCGTCAGGCCCTCGGCCGCGGCCAGGTCGGCCATGTGCGCCCCGGTGCCGCCGGAGATCGAGTACACGCAGACCCCCGGCGCGATCGGGGTCCTGGTACGCGCGAACAGCTGCGACGTGTCGATCAGTTCGTCGAGGCCGTCGACCCGGGTGACCCCGTACTGGCGGAACACCGCCGACGCGGTCCGGTCGCCGCCGGTCAGCTTGCCGGTGTGCGACTGGGCCATCCGCGCGCCGGTCTCGGTCCGGCCGACCTTGACCACCACCACCGGTACACCCTGCCGGGCCGCATGGTCGGCGGCCAGCGCGAAGGTGCGGCCGTCCTTGAAGCCCTCGACGTAGGCCGCGATCACCCCGACCTCCTCCTGGTCGGCGAAGTGCCGGACGAAGTCGGCGATCTCCAGGTCGGCCTCGTTGCCCACCGGGGCCCAGTGCGAGACCCGGATGCCGATCTCCTGCGCGGCGAAGACCGGCCGGCCCTGATGCCCGCTCTGGGTGATCAGCGCGATCGCGGGCCCGTCCAGGTCGGTACGGAACTCCTCGAACGCGTTGAGGTTGGTGTTCGGCCCGAGCAGGCGCAGCGAGCCGCCCGAGGTGAGCCGGGCGAGTCGGGCCTGCGCCTCGGCTCCCGCGGCGCCCGCCTCGGCGAAGCCGGCCGCGAACACGACCGCGAAACCCACGCCGGCGCCCGCGAGTTGCTCCAGTACCTCGGCCGGGTCGCCGACCAGGACGACCGCGAGATCGACCGGTTCGGGCACCGCCGAGATGTCCGCGTGGCACGGCCGGCCGGCGATCCGCTCGTGTTTGGGGTTGACCGGGAACAACCGCGCGCCCACCCGCTCGGCCCAGGCGATCAGTTGTGCGGTGATTCGGGCGCCGGGTCGGCCCTCGGTGTCCGAGGCGCCGATCACCGCGACCGTGCGGGGTCGGAAGAAGCGGTCCAGGTCGGCGGGGCGGAGCGCGAGCGGGCGGCCGGTCACGTCGAGTTCGGCCGACGGATCCGCGTTCGCGGTGACGCTGGTTCGAGTGTGCCCCGGGAAGTGGTGTCCTCTGCTGTCGTGAAGCATCATCGCGCCCGTCCCTTTTTCGATCTTTCGTCGCCGCCAGATCCGATCGACACTGGAATCGAGCTGACGGTTAGTCAGTTAGCTTGCTGATGGGACGTCAGGGCTGTCCACTGTCTCACCGGCCCGGTCCCGACGCATCTGTCCGATCACCTGGACATTTGCTGACTTTGTCAAACATGTTGTGGATATCTGCTGGTCATCGCGCGGTTACTAAACGTCCCCGAAGGACTTCTCGTGCTCGGTCAGGGATCTGCGGTCCACTTTGTCCATGCCGGTCAACGGGAGCGCCGACACCACCCGGATCGCCTCGGGGAGCTTGTGGGCGGACAGTCGCGCGGCGGCGAACTCGCGCAACGCGGCCAGTGACGGCCCGGATGCGGCACGTGACACCACCACCGCGACACCGATCTCGCCCATCACCCGACTGGGCCGCGGCACCACCGCCACCGAGGCCACGTCGGGATGGTCGAGCAGGACCGCCTCCACCTCCTGCGGATACACGTTGTATCCGCCGCGGATGTACATCTCGGTCATCCGCCCGGTGATCCGCAGGCAACCGGCCTGGTCGAGCCGGCCGAGGTCGCCGGTACGCAGCCGACCCTCCCCGTCGAGGGCGGCGGCGC
This sequence comes from Embleya sp. AB8, assembly GCF_049739465.1. Lineage (NCBI taxonomy): Bacteria > Bacillati > Actinomycetota > Actinomycetes > Kitasatosporales > Streptomycetaceae > Embleya > Embleya sp. AB8. The sequence continues at coordinate 108,976 of NZ_JBMHHY010000036.1, read as the reverse complement.
CGGCCTCCGGGTCGCGCCAGTAGCCCGCCATCACGGCGGGCGACCGCAGGCAGATCTGCCCCTCCTCGCCGACCGGCAGGACGGTGCCGGTCCGCGGGTGCCGAATCTCCACCTCGATGCCCGGTCGGGGACGGCCGACCGTATGCAGTGCCTCGGCGTCGGGCGCGTCGAAGGCGGTGAGGGTGCCGAGCCCGCCGGACTCGGTGGACGAGTAGCGAATCGAGTAGCCCGCCCCGAACCGGGTCCGGGCCTCGTGCACGAGCGCGGCGGGGGACGGCCCGCCGCCGACGATCAGACCGCGCACGTGGGCGAGATCGTAGCTGTCGAACTCCGGTCGGCCGAGCAGGAGGGAGACCTGCGCGGCCACCCCGCCGAGGTAGGGGATCTGCTCCCGGGCCACGACGCGCAGCGCGTCCTGGGCCCGCCAGCGGCCCAGGATGTGCAGGGTCGCGCCCATCTTGAGGTAGCCGGCCAGCTTGGTCATGAAGCCGACGTGCGGCAGGCCGGTGGCGACCAGTTGCGGGCCGCCCTCGCCCCAGCGGTCCCCGGTGTCCAGGGTGGTGATCGCGGCGATCTGCCGGGAGGTGAACAGGGCACCTTTGGGGGTGCCCGTGGTGCCCGAGGTGAATACCACCGTCTCGGGCAGGTCCGGGTCCCGAGCCCCGGTCACCGGCGGCGCGGGCGGGATCGTGTCGAGCCGAAGTTCGGCCCACACGTCGCGCGCGGCGCCGGCCGGCACGCAGCGGATCGTCTCGGGGCCGGCCGGGACACCCTCGGCCAACTCCTCGGTGGCAAGCACCAGGTCCGGCGCGGCCCGAGCCAGGATCGCGGCGCGCTCGACGGGGGTGTAGCGCGGTCCCACCCCCGTGGTGATCGCGCCGAGGCGGGCCAGTGCGGTGTAGGCGATCACGTACTCGGGCCCGGACGGGAGCACGAGGGCGACCAGTCGACCCGGCCGGACCCCGCGCCGGGCCAGCCCGGCGGCGACCTGGTCGGTGACCGCGTCCAGGTCGGCGTAGCTGAACCCGGTTCCGCCGTGCACGAGGGCCCGCCGCTCGGGGAAGCGTCGGGCTGCCGCACGAAGCACCTGGGCGAGAACGGTCACAACGGGTCCCTTCGGCCTGCGCCCGAAGTATCGGCGTGGGGGTGGTGTATGCCACACAACACGACACGCCCGGGGTAAGGCGACGTTTCGGAGGTGTGACGAAAGCAATGTTCCAAGGGTATGACGGTGTGTCAGATACTGGTGCTCGCGGGCTGCCGGATCGTCAATGGGGCCGACCCGGTTCTCGGGCCGGGCAACCGGACCCGGACCCGCGTGACCTGAGTGTCGAGGAGTTGGCGGTACGTGGACGTCGAGTTCAGCGATGAGCAGCAGGAGATCCGCAAAGCGCTCCGGGACGTGTTCGACAAACACAGCGATTCGCCCGCGATCCGGGCGGTGATGGCCACCGAGACCGGCTACGACGCCGCAGTGTGGCGGCGGGTGTGCGAACAGACCGGACTGGCCGGGCTGGCGATTCCGGAGGAGTACGGCGGGGTCGGCTTCGGCTTCACCGAGTTGGTGGTGGCCCTGGAGGAGATGGGCCGCTCGCTCTTCCCCTCACCGTTCCTGGCGTCGTCGGTGCTGACGGCGTACGCGCTCGCGCACGCGGGCGACGCGGCGGCGCGGGCCGAGTACCTGCCGGGCATCGCGGCGGGCAGCACGCTCGGCGCCTTCGCGCTGGCCGAGCCGGGCCGCCGGGATGTGCGCGCGGTGGAGCTGGCCGCGCGGGCCGAGGGCGACGGGTGGCGCCTGGACGGCGTCAAGACGCATGTGATCGACGGACTGATCGCGGATCTGGTCGTGGTGGTGGCAAGGGTCAATGGCGACCTGGCGCTGTTCACCGTGGATCGGGACGCGGCCGGGCTGAGCCGGGCGGCGCTGCCGACGCTCGACCAGACCCGCAAGCAGGCCCGGTTGACCTTCGTGGACACCCCCGCGCGGTTGCTCGGCGCGGTCGGGGCCGACGCGGCCCTGGAACGGGTGCTGGCGCTCGCCGAGATCGCGGTGGCGGCGGAGGCGGTGGGCGGTGCGGCGCGCTGCCTGGAGCTGACCGTGGAGTACACGAAGGGCCGGGTGCAGTTCGGCCGGCCGATCGGTTCGTTCCAGGCGATCAAGCACCGCTGCGCGGATCTGTACGTCGAGGTCGAGACGGCCCGCTCGGCGCTGTACTACGCGGCCTGGGCGGCGACCGAGGCGGAGGCGGCGGGGCTCGACGCGCCCGGCGAACTGGCGGTGATGGCACCGCTGGCGATGACCACGGCGACCGCCGCGTACCGGCATGTCGCCGAGGAGATGATCCAGTTGCACGGCGGGGTCGGCTTCACCTGGGAGTACGACTGCCACCTCTACCTGAAGCGGGCCATCACGTCGGCGCACCTGTTCGGTGAGAGGAGCGCACAGCGCGCGCGGATCGCGGAGCTGGCCGGGATCTAGGCCGCCGGTTTCGGCTTGCCGTCCTCAAACGCCGGACGGGCTGACATCAGCCCGCCCGGCGTTTGAGGACAACACGCCCGGCCGAAAGCCGAGTCGTGCCTCGAATCCGACTCGCCGACAGGCCTAACGCGTCGGCGGCTTTTTCCCGGTGACGCCCATGTAGACCAGCGTGCTGAGCGCCGGGCGGACGTCCTTCATCTTGATGTTCCAGGATTCGAAGCCCTTCTGGTGCCCGGCCACCGCCGCCAGCATCGCGACCAGCGTGCCCGCCATGGCGTTCGGGATGACGTCGTCGCCGACCTTGCCCTTGGCCTGCATGCCCTCGATCGCCTCGGTGAGCGAGCCGGTGACCGCCGTGAGGATCTTCTGGCGCACCTTGTAGAAGCGCTTGTCACCCTCGGCCGAGGCCAGGTCGACCACCCGCAGGATCGGCTCGTAGTCCCGCCAGAACTCGAGGAATCCGTCGGCCAGGGCCTCGGCGGCGGCGAACCCGCCCTTGCCGGCCCAGTTTTGGTCCTCGGCGAGAGTCTTCAGCCGCTGGCCGTCCTTGGCCATGTCGTTGGCGATCTCCAGGATCGCGCTCTCGACATCCTGAAAGTACTGGTAGAAGGTGGCGGGAGAGGTGCCTGCCATACGGGCGACGTCGATGACCTTGACGTCCCGGTACGGAGACGTGTCGAGCATCTCGCGGAGGCAGTCGAGCAGCTTTTGCCGCGTCGCCTGTCCGCGTCGCCCGGCGACGCGGCCGTCGACGGTGCGAACTTGTCCTGTCATGCCGTCAGTTTACGGGCGCATGATCGGTTCCGCTGTCCGCCGCACGGAGGAAAGCGGGCATTTCCCCGCCGCCGTGCATGAGCAGTTCCGCTCCGCTGACGTACCGTGACATCGGCGACGCGAGGAACAGACACACGTCCGCGACATCGCTCGGATCGGCCAGTCGACCGAGCGGAATCGTGTCCGCGACGCGCTGTACGCCGGCCTCGTCCCCGTAGTGCAGGTGCGCCTGTTCGGTCCGGACCAGGCCCACCACCACGGAGTTGAGCCGGATCTTCGGCGCCCACTCGACGGCGAGCGAGCGGGTGAGCGAATTCATCCCGGCCTTGGCCGCGCCGTAGGCCGCGGTGCCCGGCGAGGGGCGCACGCCGCTCACGCTGGAGATGTTCACGATCACCCCGCCGCTCTCTTGACGGTGCATCAGGCGGTGTGCGGCCTGGGCGAAATACAGCGGGCCGAGCAGGTTCAGCTCGATGATCGCCCGGGAGAAGCGCGGCGACGCGGTGGCCGCGTCGGTGTGCGGCGCGCCGCCCGCGTTGTTCACCAGCACGTCGAGGCGGCCGAAGCGTTGTTCGACGAACTCCACTGCGGCACAGGCCGTGTCGGGGTCGCGCACGTCCGCCGGGGTGTAGGCGGCGGTGCGTCCGCCGGCCGCCGGCAGCGTCTCCGGTTCGCGGCGCGAGCAGACCACGACGTCGGCGCCGGCGGCCAGGAAACGTTCGCTGATGCCCCGGCCGATGCCCTTGCCGCCGCCGGTGACCAGGACGACCCGGCCGGCCATGTCGAGCGGGTTGCCGACGGACGTCATGGCGCCTCCTGAAGGTCTGCGGTGTCGTGGGCGCCACGCTCGGTGTGTCTGGCGTGGGTCGCTCGGGGTCAACTATGGTGGCAGAAATCTGACGATCAGTCAGATCGGGTGGTGATGTGCCTCTCACGACCGGACGGCCGCGTCGGCCGCACCCGCCGGTACCCGGGCGCACCGCCGGCCGATCCGACGCACGCGGCCGAATGGATCTGGTTGCCATGGCTATCCGTTACGAGGTGCGTGAGGGCATTGCCGAGGTGGTGCTGGACGCACCGCCGGTCAACGCGCTCACCGTCGCCGGCTGGTTCGAACTCGCGGACCGGCTCCGCGACGCGAGCCGCGATCCGCAGGTCCGGGCCGTGGTGCTCCGGGCCGAGGGGCGCGGCTTCAACGCCGGCGTCGACATCAAGGAAATGTCGAACACCGAGGGCTTCGACGCGCTGGTGGCGGCCAACAAGGGCTGCTTCGACGCGTTCGCGGCGGTGTACGACTGCGAGGTGCCGGTGATCGCCGCGGTGCACGGGTTCTGCGTCGGCGGCGGGATCGGCCTGGTCGGCAACGCGGACATCGTGGTCGCCTCGCACGACGCGTTCTTCGGCCTGCCCGAGGTGGACCGCGGCGCGCTCGGCGCGGCCACCCACCTGGCCCGGCTCGTCCCGCAGCACCGGATGCGGCAGATGGTCTACACGTCGGAGCACGCTCCTGCGGCCGAACTGCACGCTTACGGCTCGATCTACAAGCTGGTCGACCGGGACAAGCTGGTCGAGACCGCGTTCGAGGTGGCCCGCACGATCGCCGCGAAGAGCCCGACCGTGATCCGCGCCGCGAAGGCGTCGCTGAACGGCATCGACCCGGTCGACGTCAAGCGCTCGTATCGCTACGAGCAGGGCTTCACGTTCGAGCTGAACCTGACCGGTGTGTCGGACGAACTGCGCGACGCCTTCACCGAGGGTCGCGAAGCGGACACCTCGAAGTGAGCGCCGAGACCCCCTTGCCGGGGGTCCGGAGGTCGTCCCCCGGGCGAGCACAGTACCGAGGGGCGCGAAGCGGACACCTCGAAGTGACCCGGACACCTCGAAGCAGATCTCGACGTAGCCGCAGAGACGGAGCAACCATCCATGGCTGACAAGCGCATGACGCCCGATCAGGTCGTCGCACGGCTCTCCGACGGGATGACCATCGGGATCGGCGGGTGGGGTTCGCGGCGCAAGCCGATGGCCCTGGTCCGGGCCATCCTGCGGTCCGACCTCAAGGATCTGACCGTCGTCTCGTACGGCGGCCCCGACGTCGGGCTGCTGGCCCGCGCGGGCAAGGCGCGCAAGCTCGTCTACGCGTTCGTCTCGCTCGACTCGATCCCGCTGGAGCCCAACTTCCGCTACGTCCGGGAGAACGGCCTGGTCGAGGCGGTCGAGTACGACGAGGGCATGTTCCTCACCGGGCTGCGCGCCGCCGCCCAGCGGTTGCCGTTCCTGCCCACTCGGGCGGGCCTGGGCTCGGACATCCTCACCGTCTCGCCGCACCTGAAGACGATCGAATCGCCGTACGGCGACGAGACGTTGGTGGCGATGCCGGCGCTGAACCTGGACGCCGCGCTGATCCACGCCAACGTCGCCGACGAGCGTGGCAATGCCGCGCTGACCGGCCCGGACCAGTTCATGGACGACCTGTTCTGCCTCGCGGCGGAGCAGGCGTACGTCTCGGCCGAGCGGATCGTGCCGAGCGAGGAACTGCTCAAGGCGGCCGGCTGTGTACACACCCTGACCGTGCATCGCTACATGACGCACGGCGTGGTCGAGGCCCCGAACGGCGCGCACTTCACCGAGTGTCCGCCGGAGTACGGCCGCGACGAGGCGTTCCAGAAGGCGTACGCGAGCGCTGCCGCCGACCCCGAGGCGTGGGCCGCGTTCGAACAGCGCTTCCTCAAGGTCGAGAGCGAAGCGGCGTATCAGGCCGCCGTCGCCGAGTTCGAGAAGGAGACGGCCAAGTGACTACGGACACCGTGCTGGAAACGACCCGTGCGGACGTGTGCGTCGCGGCCGTCGCGGACTGCTTCCGCGGCGACGGCGAGATCATCGGCAGCCCGATGGGCGCGATCCCCACGATCGGCGCCCGGTTGGCCCGCGCGACGTTCGAACCGGACCTGATGTTGTCCAACGGCGAGTCCTACTTCTTCGAGGGCGACGCCCGACTGGGCGCCCGACCCGACGAGTTCGCGGTGGTCGGCTGGATTCCGTACCGCCAGGTCCTGGACGTGCTCGCGTCGGGGCGGCGGCACGTGATGATGGGCCCGGTGCAGATCGACACGCACGGCAACGCGAACATCTCCGCGATCGGCGACTGGGCCCGGCCCAAGCGCCAGGTGCTCGGTTCGCGCGGCGGCCCGGGGAACACGATCAACCACACCACCAGCTACTGGATCCCCAAACACTCGGCGCGCGTGCTCACGCCGAAGGTGGACATGGTCTCCTGCGTCGGCTACGACCGGGCCGCGGCGACCGGTTCGGCGGGCCGCTTCCACGAGGTCCGACGGGTCGTCACCAACCTGTGTGTACTGGACTTCGAGACCGAGGCGAAGGTGATGCGGCTGCGCTCGGTGCACCCGGGCGTCACCGTCGAGGAGGTCGTCGAGGCGACCGGCTTCGAGCTGGTGATCCCGGCCGAGGTGCCCACCTCGCGGGTGCCCTCGGCCGAGGAACTGCGGATCGTTCGGGACGTGTTGGACCCGCGCGGGATGCGGCTGCGCGAGGTGCCGGCGTGACGGGCGTGGCGGCCGGGTTGCATCCGGCGCTGCGTACCGGGTTCACCGAGAAGTTCGGCGTCGAGTATCCGATCGTGCAGACCGGGATGGGCTACGTGTCGTACCCGAGCCTGGTCGCGGCCACTGCCGAGGCGGGCGGGCTCGGCATCCTGGCGTCGGCCACGATGACGTACGACGAACTGGTCGCGGCGATCGCGGCGGTGCGGCAGCGGACCGACAAGGCGTTCGCGGTGAACCTGCGCGCGGACGCGGCGGACGCGGCCGAGCGGATCGATCTGATGGGCCGTGCGGGCATCCGGGTGGCCTCGTTCGCCCAGGCGCCGAAGCAGGACCTGATCAAGCGCGCGCACGACCTGGGCATGCTGGTGGTGCCCTCGATCGGGGCCAAGCGGCACGCGCAGAAGGTCGCCGAGTGGGGCGTGGACGGCGTGATCGTGCAGGGCGGCGAGGGCGGTGGGCACACCGGCTCGATCCCGACCACGCTGCTCCTGCCGCAGGTCACCGACGTACTCGCGGGCAGCGACGTCACGGTGATCGCGGCGGGCGGCTTCTTCGACGGGCGCGGCCTGGTCGCGGCGCTGGGCTACGGCGCGGACGCGATCGCGATGGGCACCCGGTTCCTGCTCACCTCGGACAGCCCGGTGGGGCACGCGGTCAAGGACGTCTACCTGGCCACCGACGTCAACGGCACGGTGGTGTCCAAGGAGGTCGACGGCGTCCCACACCGGGTGCTCGCGACCGACTTCGTGAAGAAGCTGGAACAGCGCTCGGTGGTGGCGCGCTACCCACGTTCGATCGCCAACGCGATGCGGTTCCGCAAGCTGAGCGGGGCTCGGGTGACCGACCTGGTCCGCGAGGGCCTGGCGATGAAGAAGTCGCAGGGGCTGAGCTGGCCGCAGGTGTTGATGGCGGCGAACACCCCGATGTTGCTCAAGGCGGCGATGGTGGACGGGCGGCCGGACCTGGGGGTGATGGCCTCGGGGCAGGTGGTCGGGGTGATCGAGGACCTGCCCTCGTGTGCGGAGTTGATCACCCGGATCACCGTGCAGGCGAGCGGGATTCTCTATGGCCTCGAGGGCGATCGGGGCTGATCGCGCGTGGCCGCCGGCGCCGCCCTGTTCCGGGCGGCGCCGGCGGCCTTCGTGTTGCCGCATGTCGCCGCGCGCAGCCGGGTGTTGCCGCGCGTTGCCGAGGCGTCCGGGCGGTGTCCGGGCGGCGTTTGTGCCCACCGGGAGGGTGGGTCTGGACCCACCCCCGCTCGGGGTCCCGGCGCAGTGTTCCGCAGGCGGCCCGCCGACAGACTCGACATGTCAGCGGGAAGCACAGCGAGAAGCACGAGGGGAACCGACCAATGGCCAAGCAGCCGGCGACCGTTCGCGTCGCACGATGGAGCGCCACCCACCCGTGGCGGGCGATCACCATGTGGATCGCGTTCGTCGCCATCTGCCTGGTCGTCGGCGGTGTGGTGGGCACCACGAAGACCACCAGCGCGGACATGGGCACCGGCCAGTCGGGCCGCGCGGACGAGATCGCCCGGCAGTACGGCCTGGACGGCGCGGCGACCGAGAACGTGCTGATCACCGCGAAGAGCGGCGCGCTGAACCGGGTCGCGGCGAACAAGGTCGCGGCGGAGGTCACCGCCAAGCTGAAGGCGCTGCCCGAGGTCGCCGAGGTCTCCGCACCGCTCGCGGCGCCGGACGGCAGCGCGGTACTGGTCCCACTCACCATGAAGGGCTCCTCCGACAAGGCCAAGGACCACCTCGACCCGTTGCTCAAGGCGACCGAGGGCGTCCAGAAGGCACACCCGGACCTGCGGGTCGAGCAGATCGGCGACGCGTCCGTCTCCAAGGGCATCGACGACCAGATCGGCAAAGACCTCGGTCAGGCCGAACTGTTCAGCCTGCCGGTCACGTTGGTCATCCTGATGGTCGCGTTCGGCGCGATGATCGCCGCTGCGGTGCCGGTGCTGCTGGCGATCTCCGCGGTCGGCGCCTCGATCGGCCTGTACGGTCTCGCTTCCGCGTTCGTGCCCGACTCGGGCACCGTGGCGAGTGTGATCACCATGATGGGCATGGCGGTCGGCGTCGACTACTCGCTCTTCTACGTCAAGCGCGAACGTGAGGAGCGGGCCAAGGGCCGGGGCCGGATCGACGCGATCGAGATCGCCGCCGCCACCTCCGGGCACGCCGTGGTCGTCTCCGCGGTCGCCGTGGTCGTCTCGATGGCCGGTATGTACTTCGCCGACGACGCGGTCTTCTCCGGTCTCGCCACCGGCGGCATCATCGTGGTCGCGGTCGCCATGGTCGGCTCGCTCACCGTGCTGCCCGCGCTGCTCGCCAAGCTGGGCAAGCGGATCGACCGGCCGCGGGTGCCGTTCCTGTGGCGGCTGACCGCCCGCGAGGACCGCGAGCCGCGGGCCTGGAAGGCGATGTTGCGCCCGGCGCTGAACCACCCCGGCATCACCCTGGCGGTGTCGGTGATCGCACTCGGCGCGCTGGCCCTGCCGGCGTTCGGGATGAAGCTGCAGAACACCTCCGTCGACGACTTCCCGCGCTCGATGTCCACGATGCAGACCTACGACCGGATGACCGCCGCCTTCCCGAGCAAGCACAGCCCGTACAACGTGGTCGCGCTGGCTCAGGCCGGCAAGGAGAAGGAGACCCGCGCCGCGCTGGACAAGGCGATCGCGCAGACCCGCAACAACCCGCTGTTCACCCACGACCCGGTCGAGGTCCTGGTGTCCAAGGACGGGCGCGCGTTCAAGTTCGACGTGACCACACCGCACATCTCCAGCTCGAAGGAGGCCAAGGATGCGCTGAACCAACTGCGCGACAGCGTGCTGCCGCAGACGGTCGGCAAGGTGTCCGGCGCGGAGTTCGCGGTCGCCGGCGAGACGGCCGGCAACAAGGACTTCGCGGCGCACGTGAAGGACAAGCTGCCGCTGGTGATCGGGTTCGTGCTGCTGCTGACCTTCGTGATGATGTCGGTGACGTTCCGCTCGGTGGTGGTCGCGCTCACCGCGATCGCGATCAACCTGCTCTCCGCGCTCGCCTCGTTCGGCTTCCTGGTCGTGGTCTTCCAACACACCTGGGCGGAGGGGATCCTGGACTTCCACTCCAGTGGCGCGGTCATCTCGTGGCTGCCGCTGTTCCTCTTCGTGGTGCTGTTCGGCCTGTCGATGGACTACCACGTCTTCGTGGTCAGCCGGATCCGCGAGGCGGCCATGCAGGGCATGTCCACGAAAGCCGCGGTCGAGCGGGGCATCACCAGCTCGGCCGGCGTGATCACCAGCGCGGCAGTCGTGATGGTCTCGGTCTTCCTGTCCTTCGGCACGCTGAGCATGCTCGACATGAAGCAGATGGGCATCGGCCTGGCCGCCGCGGTCCTGATCGACGCGATCGTGGTCCGGATCGTCATCCTCCCGTCGCTGATGACCCTCCTGGGCAACGCCAACTGGTGGCCCAGCCGCATCCCGAGGATCCACGCCCCGCAACACGCGGCCCCTCAGCACCCGACCACCACGTACGAACCGCACGTGTACGAACGCCAGATCTGACCCTCTCGCTCCCCCCGAAGGCGCGGCCACCCCAACCGGTGGCCGCGCCTTTCGGCGTCGCGAGGTCACCCGGCCGCAAGGCCGAGCAGATTCGCTCCGGCGGTCCGTGCCGGAGGCCGCCTCGCCCCGAAGCCGATCAAAACCGGCCCGGTTCACGCCCGAGGTCGCCTCGACCGAGAGCCGAGCAAATCCAGCCTGGCCGGCGTTTGCGGCCAAGAAGCCGAGTCCATGCCCAGGCCGCTTCGGCCGGAAGCCGACCAACTCCAGCCCGGCCGGCGTTTGAGGCCAAGTAGCCGGGCCGGCGTTTGAGGCCACCTCGGCCGGAGGCCGGGTCAATTCCGGGCCACTCGAGTGCGCGTGAGGCCACCTCGGCCCGAGGCCGGGTCGAATCAGCCCGCCGGCGCGTGAGGCCCCGTCCCCGCTCAGCCCAGGCGCTCGATGATCATCGCATTCGCCTGCCCGCCGCCCTCGCACATGGTCTGCAGGCCGTAGCGGCCTCCCGTGCGCTCCAGGTGGTGGAGCAGCGTCGTGGCCAGCCGCGCACCGGTGGCGCCCAGGGGGTGGCCGAGGGCGATCGCGCCGCCGTTGGGGTTGACCTTCTCGTGCGGCGCCTTGAGGTCCTTCATCCAACTCAGCACCACCGGTGCGAACGCCTCGTTGATCTCGACCGCGTCGATGTCGTCCATCGTCAGGCCGGACTTGGCGAAGGCGTACTCCGTGGCCGGGATCGGCGCGGAGAGCATCTCGATCGGGGACGCGCCGCGCACGCTCAGGTGGTGGATCCGGGCGCGCGGGGTGAGGCCGTACTGCTTCAGCGCCCGCTCCGAGACGATCAGCAGCGCCGCCGCCCCGTCGGCGATCTGCGACGCGACGGCGGCGGTCATCCGGCCGCCCTCCATCAGCACCTTCAGCTCGGCCATCCTCGCCAACGTGGTGCCCCGGCGCGGCGGTTCGTCGACCGAGATCACCGTGCCGTCCACGTCGATCGGTGCGATCTCGCGCTCGAAGTACCCGTGGTCGATCGCGTGGATGGCGCGTTCGTGCGACGTGAGCGCGAACTCCTCCATCTCCGCGCGGGAGATGTCCCACCGCTTGGCGATCAGCTCGGCGCCGTAGAACTGGTCCACCGGTTCGTCGCCGTAGCGTGCCACCCAGCCCTTGGACCCGGAGAACGGGTCGGTGAAGCCCAGCGGCTCGGCCGAGGTCATCGCCGACCCGATCGGGATCTGGTTCATGCTCTGTACGCCGCCGGCCACGACCACGTCCTGCGTACCCGACAGCACACCCTGCGCGGCGAAGTGGATCGCCTGCTGCGACGAACCGCACTGCCGGTCGATGGTGACCCCGGGCACCGCCTCGCTGTAGCCCGCCGCCAGCCACGCGGTGCGGGCGATGTCGCCCGCCTGCGGGCCGATCGTGTCGACGCAGCCGAACACCACGTCCTCGACCACGTCCGGGTCGATCCCGCTGCGCTCGACCAGCGCCTTGATCGCGTGCGCGCCCAGATCGGCCGGGTGTACGCCGGCCAGGCCGCCCTTCTTGCGACCGACCGGCGTACGGACCGCGTCGACGATGTATGCCTCGGCCACAGGGGCCCCCTTTGACTGATCGGGTGGGAGCGGTCGATCGTGTCCGATCGCACGCCGCGTACGGTGTCGCCACACCGTGTACAGCAGTTAACCTGACGACCCGTCAGTTATGCTACCCGTGTCCGACCGGGTTTCGGCCTGTGTGTCCTCGGTCTCACACCCGTCGAGGGAGTCGCCCAGTGGATCTCGAATTCACCGAGCAGGAGCAGGAGTTCCGCCGCGAGGTACGCGCCTGGCTGGCGGCCAACGGGCCCACCGAGCCGCTGCCGTCGATGGACACCCGGGAGGGGTTCCTGGCCCACCAGGCCTGGGAGAAGAAGCTCTTCGACGCGCGCTGGGCGGTGGTGTCCTGGCCGACGGAGTACGGCGGGCGGGCGGCCGGGCTGACCGAGTGGCTGATCTTCGAGGAGGAGTACTACCGCGCCGGCGCGCCGAGCCGAGTCAGCCAGAACGGCATCTTCCTGTTCGCGCCGACCCTCTTCGAGTTCGGCAGCCGGGAGCAGCAGGACCGCTACCTGCCCGCGATGGCCGCGGGCGAGGAGATCTGGGTCCAGGGCTGGTCCGAGCCGGAGGCCGGCTCCGACCTGGCCAATGTGCGCTCGCGCGCGGAGCGGGACGAGGAGCGCGGCGGCTGGCGGCTGAGCGGGCAGAAGATCTGGAGCTCGCGCGGCACCTACGGGCACCGCCTGTTCGGCCTGTTCCGCACCGACCCCGATGCACAGCGCCATCGTGGCCTGACCTACTTCATGGTCGACCTCGCGGCCCAGGGGGTCACCGTGCGGCCGATCCCCCAACTGGACGGCGAGCCGGGCTTCGCCGAGGTCTTCCTGGACGACGTCTTCGTCCCCGACGCCGACGTACTCGGCGGCGTGCACGAGGGCTGGAAGATCATGATCGCCACCACCGGCAGCGAACGTGGCCTCAACCTGCGCAGCCCGGGCCGTTTCGTGGCACCGGCGAACCGGCTGATCGAGCTGTACAGGCGGGACCCGCGCCCGGCCGAGCGAGACGCGGTGGTGCGCGCGTGGATGGACGCCGAGGCGTACCGGCTTTTCACCTTCGGCACCGTCACCAAGCTGGCCGCCGGCGGCTCGATCGGCGCCGATTCCTCGATCAACAAGGTCTTCTGGTCCGAACTGGACGTCGAATTGCACGCGACCGCGCTGCGCCTGCTCGGCGAGGCGGGCGAACTGGACGAGCCGGCCGGCGGCGACGGCGACGGCGGCTGGCTGGACGGCTTCCTGTTCGCGCTCGGCGGGCCGATCTACGCCGGTACCAACGAGATTCAACGCAACACGATCGCCGAACGCATCCTCGGCCTGCCCCGAGCGAAGTAGAAGGATTCCGACGATGCGTCTCGCATACACCGAAGATCAGGAACTGTTCCGCGACACGGTCCGCGACTTCCTCGCCGATCAGTGCACCACGGCCGAGGTACGCGCCGCGTGGGCCGCCGACAGCACGATCTCCGCGCGCTGGACCGAACTCGCCAAGCTCGGCGTGACCGGTCTGGTGGTCCCCGAGGAGCACGACGGCCTGGGTCTGGGCGACGAGGAACTGGCCGCCGTGCTGGTCGAGACCGGCTACGCGGCACTGCCCGAACCGCTCCTCGAAGCGGCGGTGGCGGTCGGCCTGCTCGCCGAATTCGCCCCGGACGCCGGGTGGTTGGCCGAGATCGCAGGCGGCCGGGCGAGCGCGTCGGTGCTGCTGCCCGGGCAGCGGCTCGCGGTCGAGGCCGCCGCCGCGGACCTGTTGGTGATCGGCCTGGACAACGGCGACGTGCACGTGACCAATCCCGGTGACTGTGTGCTCACCGCGCGGCGTTCGGTGGATCGCAGTCGCAAGCTCTTCACGGTGGACTTCGCGCCGACGCCGGAGACCCTGGTGGCCTCGGCCGGGCATCGGGCGCTGGCTCGGGCGGCGGATCGGGGTGCGCTCGGCGCGGCGGCGCAACTGCTCGGCCTGACCCGGCGGATGCTGGACATGACGGTGGAATACGCCAAGCAGCGGGTCCAGCGCGGCGTGCTGATCGGCACCCACCAGTCGGTCCAGCACCACCTGGCCAACGTGCTGATCAAGTTGGAGTTCGCCCGCCCGGTGGTCCTGCGCGCGGCCTACTCGCTGGCCCGCGACCTGCCCTCGGCACCGCGCGACGTGTCGATGGCGAAGATCTACGCGACCGAGGCGGCCGACCTCGCGGCCCGCAACTGCCTTCAGGTGCACGGCGCGATCGGCTACACCGAGGAACACGACCTGCAACTGTTCATGAAGCGCGCCTGGGCCCTGGGCACGGCCTGGGGAGACGTGGGCACCCACCGCGACCGGGTCGCGGCCGACCTGCTGGGCGACGCGCCGGCCCCCACGACGCCCTCGTACTGACCCCTGGCCCCCCGAGAACCGGGCGACGCAACAGGGCGGCCGTCGTCCGACCGGGAGCCCCGACCCACCGATGGCGGGTCGGGGCTCCCGGCGTGCGCTCAGCGGACCCGGTAGTCCTTGCCGCGGGCCCGGAAGAGGCCGGCCTGCTCGGACCAGTCCAGGTTGCCCAGTTCGATCAGGTGGGGGGCCATGGTGAGGGCTTGGGCGCGGGTGAGGTCACGGGCGGCCCAGATGGCGCGGATCGAGCCCTGGACGCCGTGCGGGGGGTAGGAGGCGATGGTCTCGGCCGCCCAGCGGGCCGTTTCCAGGAGGTCGGCGGCGGGGACCACCTGGGAGATCAGGCCGGTTTCGTAGGCGCGTCGCGCACTCATGCGTTCCGCGTTGCCGAGCAGGGTCAGCCGCATCACCTCGCCGAGCGGCATGCGCTGGGCCAGGTGCATCGACTCGAAGCCGGAGACCATGCCGTACGTGGTGTGCGGGTCGAAGAAGGTCGCCCCCTCCGCCGCGATCGCGAACTCGCACTCGCCGAGCAGGTAGAACGCGCCGCCGCAGGCCATCCCGTTGACCGCGAGGATGACCGGTTTCCACAGATCGGAGAACTTCGGGCCGATCCTGAGCATCGGGTCGTCCATCATGTACGGCGACGACGGTTGCGGGATGTCCACACTCCGGTCGATGCCGGTACAGAACGCCTTGTCGCCCGCGCCGGTGAGCACCACGCAGCGCACGTCGTCGTCGTGGCGCAGCTCGCGCCACAGCGCGTGCAGTTCGTCGATCATCGTGATGTCGAACGCGTTGTGCCGGTCCGGGCGGTTCAACGTCACCCACGCGACGCCGTTCTCCTGCTCGTAGCCCAGCGTCTCGAACTTGCGCATGTCAGCCCTCAATCGTCGGTGGCCACCGGTTCGCGGTGGTCTGCGTCTCGATCGCCGCGGTGCCGCTTCCCTCGCCGCCATGATCTGACGTACCGTCAGTTCCAATCAACCTCTGGCCTCTCCGGGAGCGATCATGCAAGGGGACCTCGAGTGGGGGAGCATTCCTGCTCTCGTCGACAGCGCGGCGGATCGCTTCGGTGATCGCGAGGCCGTGGTGGACGGCAATGTACGGGTCACCTACGCCGAACTGCGGGACCGCGTCCGGCGTGCCGCCGGTGCCGTAGTCGCGGCCGGCGTCGACAAGGGCGACCGGGTCGGCGTCTGGGCGCCGAACTCGCTGGACTGGATCGTCGCCGCGCTCGGCGCGCTGACCGCGGGCGCCGTGGTGGTGCCGATGAACACCCGGTACAAGGGTGCCGAGGCCCGGTTCGCGCTGGCCAAGACCCGGGCCAAACTGCTGTTCGTCTCGGGCACCTTTCTCGGCTCGTCCTATGTCGGGATGCTCCGCCGGGCGGCCGGCGGCGCGGCCGAGGGGCGACCGTTCGCCGATCTGCCGGAGCTGGGCCGGGTGGTGGTGCTCGCGGACACCGCGCCGGACGACTGCGTGGCCTGGGCCGACTTCCTCGCCGACGGCGACCGGGTCGGCGCCGCCGAGGTGGACGCGCGGGCGGCGAGCGTGGGGCCGGACGACTTCGGCGACATCATCTTCACCTCCGGGACCACCGGACAGCCCAAGGGTGTCGTGACCACGCAGGCGCAGACGTTGCGCGTGTTCGACACGTGGGCGGCGGTGGTCGGGCTGGTGGAGGGCGACAGGTACCTCATCGTCAGCCCGTTCTTCCACACCTTCGGGTACAAGGCGGGGATCGTCGCGAGCCTGATCAAGGGCGCCACGATGATCCCGCAGGCGGTCTTCGACGCGGACGCCACGATGGCGGTGATCCAGCAGGAGAAGGTCACCGTGCTGCCGGGCGCGCCGACCATCTACACCTCGCTCCTGGACGCGGCGGCGCGCGAGGGGACGGGCAGGTACGACCTGTCCTCGCTGCGGCTCGCGGTCACCGGCGCGGCGGCGGTGCCGCTGTCCCTGGTCACCCGGATGGCGGACGAGTTGGGCTTCGACTCGGTGCTTACCGCGTACGGGCTGACCGAGTCGTGCGGTACGGCCACGATGTGCCGGCAGGGCGACTCGGCCGAGGTGATCTCGTCCACGTCGGGGCGGGCGATCCCCGGCGTCGAGGTGATCACGGTGGACGCGGATGGCAAGCCGGTGCCGGTCGGCGAGTCGGGCGAGGTGTGGATACGCGGCTACAACGTGATGAAGGGCTACTTCGAGGACGCCGAGGAGAGCACGAAGGCGGTCGATGCGGACGGCTGGCTGCACACGGGGGATGTGGGCGTCCTCGACGAGCGGGGCAACCTGCGGATCACCGACCGGATCAAGGACATGTTCATCGTCGGCGGCTTCAACGCCTACCCGGCGGAGATCGAGTCGGTCCTGGCCGGCCACCCGGCGATCTCCGAGGCGGCGGTGGTGGGCGTGCCGGACGCGCGGATGGGCGAGGTGGGCAAGGCGTACGTGCTGCTGCGGCCGGGGGCGTCGGTCGAGGCGGAGGAGATCGTTGCGTTCTGCCGGCGGGAGATGGCCAACTACAAGGTGCCGAGGGCGGTCGAGTTCGTCACGGAACTGCCTCGCAACCCGGGCGGGAAGGTGCTCAAGTTCGAACTCCGGGCGAGGGCGGCGGAGGAGGCGGCCCGCCGCTGACGCGGGGCCTCCGGCGTGCTTTTGGCCTCAAACGCCGGCCGGGCTGCTTGGCCTCAAGCGCGGGCCGGGCTGCTTGGCCTCAAACGCCGGCCGGGCTGCTTTGACCCGGCCTCCGGCCGAGGTGGCCTCAAACGCGCTCGGGCGGGCGGGATTGACCTGGCCTCCGGCCGAGGTGGCCTCAAGCGCCGGCCCGGCTTCTTGGCCTCAAGCGCCGGCCGGGCTGGAGTTGGTTGGCTTCTTGGTCGAGGTGGCGGTGGGCGGTGGCCGGGCTTCTTGGCCTCAAGCGCCGGCCGGGCTGGAGTTGGTTGGCTTCTTGGTCGAGGTGGCGGTGGGCGGTGGCCGGGCTTCTTGGCCTCAAGCGCCGGCCGGGCTGGAGTTGGTTGGCTTCTTGGTCGAGGTGGCGGTGGGCGGTGGCCGGGCTTCTTGGCCTCGAACGCCGGCCGGGCTGGAGTTGCTTGGCTTCTTGGTCGGAGTGGGCGCAGGCGTTGGCCTGGTACTTGGTCTCGAACGCCGGCCGGGCTGGATTTGCGCGGCTGTCGGTCGAGGTGGCGGTGGGCGCTGGGCCGGGCTGGATTGGCTCGGTCCTTGGGCGAGGTGACCTCAGTCGCCGGCCGGGCCTGATCTCGAACGCCCGTCGGGTGATGAATAGCCCGGCCGGCGTTTGAGGCCACCTCGGCCGGAGGCCGGGTAATTCAGCCCGGCCGGCGTTTGAGGCCAAGCCCGGCCGGCGACTGAGGCTACCTGCCCGAGAAGTCCGCAGCCCGCCGCGCGGCCTTCGCCGCGTACCCCGTTGCCGAGTCCTCCGACACCAGCGTGAGCGCTGCCGACATCGCGGTCAGGCCCAGTGCCGCGTCCAGGTTGGCGTCCGCGAAGGTGTCGATGCTGCGTTTGATGCCCTGGACGGCCAACGGGGCGTTGGCGGCGATCTCCTCGGCCAACGAACGTGCCGCCCGGTCCAGGTCGGCCCGCGGCACCACCTCCTGGACCAGGTTCAGCCGCTCGGCCAGGGCCGCGTCGATCCGTCGCCCCGTCAGGGACAACAACTTGGCCCACCCCGCGCCCGCCTCCCGGGCGATCCGGATGTCGCCGCCCGCGTCCACCGCGACACCGATCTGCGCTTCGGGCAGCGCGAATCGCGCGTCGTCCGCCGCGATCCGGATGTCCGCCATCAGCGCCAGCTCGAATCCGAAGCCCAGGCAATACCCCTGCACGGCGGCGATCACCGGCTGCGGCAGCCGGGCGAAGGTACGAAAGCGCTCGTGCACCCAGCGCAGGCCCTCGTAGTAGTTGCGGGTCCGCTCCGCGCCCGAGCGCCCGGTGATCGCCCCGCCCGGCGCGGTCACGTCGATCCCCGCGCAGAACGCCCGTCCCTCGGCCCGCAGCAGTACCACCCGGACCCGCTCGTCGAAGCGGATCCGGTCCGCCATGATGCCCAACTGGCGGGTGGCCTCCCAGCTCCACGCGTTCAGCTTGTCCGGTCGACACAGGGTCAGTACCGCGATGCCGGTGTCCGCCTCGACCACCAGTCGCATCCGCGCCTCGGTCTCGTCGATGCTCGGGTCGGTGGTGTTGATCACGGTCCGGTTCCTCCAGGAGCGGTACTTCGGCCTTGTCTGACGACCCGTTAGATCGGAGTATGTGACACGCGTTCGCCGCAGTCCAACCACCTCCGCCAAGCTCGCCCACCAATTTCCCCCGACCCCTCGGAGGCACATCCATGGCCGCGATCCTGCCCCCGGGCACCCTGCACGTCGGCATGCAGTTGCCCATCCAGTCGCAGAGCAGGCTCTACGCCGAAGCCTGGGAGGAGACCTCGGGGCCGGACGAACTGGCCGAGCTCGCCCGGGCCTGCGACCGGGCCGGCTTCGCCTACGTCGCGGTCTGCGACCACACCGCGATCCCGCGCAGCCACGCCGGCGCGATGGGCACCGAGTGGTGGGACACGATGACCACGCTCGGCTGGCTCGCGGGCATCACCGAGCGCATCCGGCTGATCAGTCACGTGTCGGTGCTCGCCTACCGGCATCCGATGATGTCCGCCAAGGCGTTTGCGACGCTGGACCGGATCTCCCACGGCCGGGCCGTCGTCGGCGCGGGCGCGGGGCACGTGGAGGCCGAGTTCGAGATGCTCGGGGTGGACTTCAAGACCCGGGGCAAGGCGCTCGACGAGGCATTGGCACTGCTCGACCTCGCGCTGCGCGAGGAGTATGTGACCTTCGCGGGGGAGCGCTGGCAGGTCGAGGACATGGGCGCGCTGCCGCGCCCCGTGCAGACGCCCCGGCCGCCGATCTGGATCGGCGGCTCGGCGGGCGCGGCGCTCAGGCGGGTGGCCAGGTACGGGGACGGCTGGTTGCCGCAGGGCAGTCCGCGGGACACGTATCCCGCGCAGTTGGCCGAACTGCGCCGCTACCGAGAGGAGTTCGGGCGCGGCGAGGAGCGCCTGGACATCGGTGCGATCACCGAGTTGCTCTACGTCGGCGAGGCCGGCTGGGACGTCGGCGCGAACACCCTCACCGGCAGCCCGGACCGGTTGGCCGAATCGCTGCGCTGGTACGGCGAACAGGGCGCGAACCAGATCCAGGTCCGCTTCCGCAGCCGCGACCTGGCCGAACTCCTGGACCAGATCGCCGGGTTCGCCGCCGAGGTGATGCCGCACCTGTCCTGCCCACGCGCGTCCTGACACACCGTCAATCTCCGTCCGATGGAAGGAACTTCGCATGGGCAAGCTGGACGGCCGGGTGGTTTTGATCACCGGCGCGGCACGCGGGCAGGGGGTGGCCGAGGCCCGCCTGTTCGCCGCCGAGGGCGCGCGGGTCGTACTCGCCGACATCCTCGACGAGGCGGGCGAGGCGGCGGCACGGGAGATCGGCGACGCGGCGCGCTACGTCCACCTGGACGTGTCGGACGAGGACGACTGGCGGCGCGCGGTCGGCGTCGCCGTGGACACGTTCGGCAAGCTGGACGGACTGGTCAACAACGCCGGGATCCTGGCCTTCGACCCGATCGAGGAGATGTCCCGGGCGGCATACCTGCGCATCGTCGAGGTCAACCAACTCGGCACGTTCCTGGGCATGAAGACGGCCCTGCCCGCGCTCCGCGCGGCGGGCACCCCCGGCACGATCGTCAACATCGCCTCCTACGCGGGCCTGGCCGGCATGGCGGGGCTGGTCGCGTACGCCTCGACCAAAGGCGCCGTCCTCGCGATGACCAGGGTGGCCGCACTGGAAGCCGGCCCGCGGATCCGGGTCAACGCGATCTGCCCGGGCGGCGTCCGGACCCCGATGACCAGCCCGGGGGACACCGACGGCCTGCCCACCCCGCCGCCGCTTCCGGGCGACCCGGACCCGGTGAGCGAGGTCTTCGCGAGCATCCCGCTGGCCCGAATCGGCGAACCGGACGAGATCGCCGGCACCGCGCTCTATCTGACCGGGCCGGACAGTTCGTACACGACCGGCACCCACATAGTCGTCGACGGCGGCTGGATGGCGGGCGTCAAGCTGTTCTGAATCCTGATCCGGTCCCGAATCGTCGTCGAGATATGCCGCTGCGGCATGACTCGGGTGAGCCCCGTCTCATCGCCCGCGGACCCCTGGCAGGCGGGGGTATCTGACGTACCATCAGGTTCGTGGAGCCGCGGGGACGGTCTGTGGCCGGCCGCGTGCGTTGGCAACACCGAGGGCAGAAGGAGCTTCGCCATGCTGGACCACGTCATCACCGGAGCAACCGTCGTCGACGGGACGGGCGCGCCGTCCTTCGTGGGTGACGTGGGGATCAGGGACGGGCGGATCGTCGCGGTCACCCCCGCCGGCGGCATAACCGAAGAGGCCGCGAGCACCGAGAACGCCGAGGGGCTGGTACTGGCTCCCGGGTTCGTCGACCCGCACACGCACTACGACGCCCAACTGCACTGGGACCCCTACGCCACGCCCTCGGTCAACCACGGCGTGACCACGATCATCGGCGGCAACTGCGGCTTCACGCTCGCCCCGCTCAGGGCCGAGGACGCCGACTACACCCGGCGGATGATGGCCAAGGTCGAGGGCATGGCGCTGCCGGCCCTGGAGAACGGCGTGGACTGGAGCTGGGAGACGTTCGCCCAGTACCTGGACAAGCTGGAGGGCCGGATCGCGGTGAACGCCGGCTTCATGGCCGGGCACTGCGCGATCCGCCGCTATGTGATGGGCGCCGACTCGGTCGGCAAGGAGGCCACGCCCGAGCAGGTCGCGGCGATGGTGGTCGAACTGGGCAAGGCGATGGAGGCCGGCGCGCTCGGCTTCTCCACCGGCCAGTCCAACCACACCGACGGCGACGGCAACCCGGTGCCGTCCCGGGCCGCGACGCCGGCCGAGATCCTGGCGTTGTGCGCGGAGGTCGGCCGACACGAGGGCACCCAGCTGGAGGTGATCGTGGCCGGCTGTCTGGACAAGTTCTCGGATGAGGAGATCGACCTCCTGGTCGAGATGACCACCACCGCCGGTC
The DNA here is from genome assembly GCF_049739465.1 of Embleya sp. AB8. Taxonomy (NCBI): domain Bacteria; kingdom Bacillati; phylum Actinomycetota; class Actinomycetes; order Kitasatosporales; family Streptomycetaceae; genus Embleya; species Embleya sp. AB8. The sequence goes on along the minus strand of NZ_JBMHHY010000036.1, from coordinate 87,517 downwards.
GGCCGATGAACTGGAACGTACTCACCGTCGACGCCGCGGCCCCCGACCGCGCGCCCCGGCAGATCCACGCGTCGGAGCGGGCCAAGGAGGCGGGCGGGCGGATCGTCATCCTGACCATGCCGGTCCTGGTCCCGATGAACATGTCGTTCCTGACCTACTGCGCGCTCAACCTGATTCCGGGCTGGGGGCCGATCCTGTCCCTGCCGGTGCCCGAGCGGATCGCCAAGCTGCGCGACGCCGAGGTACGGGCGGAGATGTTGCGCAACGCGGACAGCCCCGAGGCGGGCGTCTTCCGCCGGCTCGCCGACTTCGGCCGCTACGTGATCGGCGACACGTACTCCGCGGCGAACGAGGGCCTGAGCGGCCGGGTGGTCGCGGACATCGCCAAGGAACGCGGCCAGGACGACTTCTGGACGCTCGTCGAGATCTGCATCAACGACGACCTGCGTACGGTGTTGTGGCCGATGCCCACCGACAACGACCAGGCGTCGTGGGACCTGCGGCAACAGGTGTGGGACAACGAGCATGTGATCCTGGGCGGTTCGGACGCCGGGGCGCACCTGGACCGGATGTGCGGGGCCACCTACACGACCCGCTTCCTGGGCGACATGTTGCGCGGGCGCAAGCTGGTGTCGCTGGAGCGCGCGGTACAGATGCTCACCACCGAGCCCGCCGAACTCTTCGGCCTGGTCGACCGCGGCCGGATCGCCGAGGGTTTCCACGCCGACCTGGTCCTGTTCGACCCGGCCACGGTCGGCTCGGGACCGGCCCGGCTGATGCACGACCTGCCCGGCGACAGCCCGCGCCTGACCAGCGAGTCGACGGGCGTGGTCAGCGTGCGGGTCAACGGCGTGGAAACGGTCCGCGACGGCGAGACCACCGGCGCCGCCAACGGCACCCTGCTGCGCTCCGGCAAGGACACGGTGACGGTAACGATCTGACCCACCACGAACGCGGCGGCGCACGGGGGTCCTCCGGTGCGTCGCCGCTTCATTGCTGCGCTCGGGGCGGGCATGACGGGTGGGCCGTACTCGGGCTCGGCGGCGGGCATCACAGGCTCCTTTCGGGCCGGCCCGACGTCGGACACGGTCCAGCTGATGATCCTTCCGGTGTTGTGCCATCCGGGTGACCTTGTGGCGACTCGCTCGTTGGTCCATTCGAACCAGACAAGGACCGTGCCGGTGGTCGTGGAGAGTGTCACAATCGGGGCAGGTCGGGGCGACACGAAGGCGGTGCTACAAATGGCGGCTCTCCCCGCGCAGTCGCACGTCCAGCCCTGGACTGTGGACGAGTGGATCGCTCTCAACGAGGACGCGCCGGACGGCAACCGGTACGAACTCGTCGATGGGAGCGTGCTGGTGAGTCCGGCGCCATCCATGCATCATCAGTTCGCCGGCGACGAGCTCAGGGCACTCCTGCGTGCTGCGCCGCCGCCGGAGCTCATCGCGGTAACCGCATCCGGGATTCCCCTGGGGGACCGAACCGGTCTGATCCCGGATGTGCTCGTCGTCGATCGGGCCGCGTTCGCTGATGGCGCCAAAATGCCCGACCCTGCGCTCGTGCATCTCGTCGTCGAAATCGTCTCGCCCTCGACGACCACCACCGACCGCACCCTCAAGCCCGCCAAGTACGCCGCCGCCGGCATCCCGCACTTCTGGCGTCTGGAGACGGCGCGGTTTCGCGGGCTCGGGATCGATCGGCTGCCGGTGCTGTTCACGTACGCGCTCGACGCCGATGCGGAGTATCAACTGACCCGACGGCTCGCGGCCGGCACCACCGCCAAGATCGAGGACCCCTTCCCGGTCACCCTCGACCCAGCCGACCTCGTCGTTTCGTAGGCGTCAGTCACGGTAGTTCCGCTTGTCGCTCAGGAACTCCAGATCGATCCCACCCTCGGCGGCGGACCGCCGCATCTCGACCAAAGCTTGGTGACGTCGGCGTCGTGCGCTCTCTTGCAGTGCGCCGCCGCCTCGCTCGGTGCGTCGGTGCCCGTCTCGGGTGAGGTGTCGGTCATCTGCGCCTCCTGCCGGTGCCATATCCGGATGCTGGTCGGCAGCCCGGGCGATCCACCGGGTTTTCCGGACGGATCACCCGTACGAGGACGCGTCGCCCGGACGGGCTCAGCGGCCGGCCCGCCGCGACGACCGGCGGCGTCTGCTCCCCGTCCCACCCGAGCGCCGGCCGCCACTCGGCACCGGCCCGCCCGGTCAGCCGGATCGTCCCGACGGCCGGCATCGGCGCTCGCTTCGCGCCCCGTGCGGGCGCGCGCCGCCGCGCGGCATCCCCGGCCCGTGTCCTCAGTCGGAGCGCAGTGCCGCCCGGACCGCCTCCACGGCCGGTTTCGGCTCCTGCTTCGTGTCCCACATCAGCTCGTCGCCGACGGACAGCGGGTAGCTGTCGTGTTCCGCCGTCGAGCCGTAGTGGTCGGTGGCGCCCCACGTGCCGAACGACCCGCACGTCGGCGCCGCCGCGCACGTGCGCATCGCCACCGCGAACTGTTCGGCCTGCGCCTCGCGATCCTCGCCGTGCACGTCGATCTCGGACACCCGCGAGCGGATCCCCAGGTCGGCCAACGCCTTGAGGTGTGCGCCGAAGACGGCCTGGTCGAGGTGGTCGCCGCGATCGTGGATGTGGGTCTGGAAGCCGACCCCGTCGATCGGTACACCGCGCGCCTTGAGCCGCTTGACCAGCGCGAGCAGCGCGTCCCAGCGCGGCCCGTTCTCCTCGATGCCGAACTCGTTGAGGAACAGCGCCGCGTCCGGATCGGCGGCGCGGGCGGCGCGGAACGCCTTGTCGAGGTACTGCTCGCCCATACCCTCCTGCCAGATGTGCTGCCGCAGGCCCGGCTTGCCCGCCGCGTAGTCCGCGTCCTCGATCGACAACGGCTCGTTGACCACGTCCCATTCGGCCACCCGGCCGCGGAAGTGGCCCGCGACGGTGGCGATGTGCTCGGTCATCACCCGCTCGCGCTCGCCCCTCGACACCTCGCGCATCCAGCGCGGCAGCGCCTCGCCGAAGACCAAAGTGTGGCCGTGCACCTTCATCTCGTTGGCCCGCGCGAAGTCGATCATCGAGTCGGCGTCGGCGAAGTCGTAGACGTCGGGGCGCGGGTGCACGAACTGCGGCTTCATGTCGTTCTCGGGGGTCAGCATGGAGAACTGGCCGGCGATCAGGGTGCGGTAGTCCTGGTCGGTGTACAACGGCCCGGCGGCCACCGCCACCCCCGGGTCGACCGGCCGCTTGCGCCCCGCCGCGACGGTGCGCAGCGCGTCGGGCGCCGTGTGCGGCAGGCCCAGGGCCGGCGCGTCGACGATCGTGGCCCGTCCGCCGGGCAGCGCCCGGACCCGCAGCGCGGCCAACTCCCAACCGGGCCCGCCGACCCCGGCGTCCGCGCCGAACCAGATGCGGCCCGCGCCGAACACGTCGTGGTCCGCGACACTGCCGAGCACCGCCTCGCCGGCCCGGAACTCCAGCCTGCCGCCGCCGCGCCGCATGCTCAGCGCGACCTCGGCGGGCAGCTTCGCCCCCATGGTCTCGGTGCGCACCGGCTCGGCCTTCCGGCCGTCCCACAGCGCGACTTCGAGGCGCCCGCCGACCACGCCGAGCCGCACACTGCGCCGCTCCTGGCGCCATTCGTCGTAGACGACCGGAACCTCGCCGTAGAGCTGGAGGTAGGCGGGCGCCGCCGCCGTATCGCGCAGGGTCGCGGCGACCTCGAAGTCCCCGGCCACCTCCAGGTGTGGGCCGCGCAGATTGACCGGCGGGTTGGCCTGACCGCCGGAACCGTCCTGCTTGACGATCGCCCGCCCGAGCGGCCGGATGCGCACCACCTCGCCGGCCACACTCGCGCCCGCGAAGTGGCCCCAGTCCCGCCCGGCCAGGAGGTTGGTGTCGTCGCGCGCCCCGCCGGGCGCCGAACCGGACCCGGGCGCCGACGGCGCCCCGATGGTGGGCGGCGGAGCCGCGTCGTCCCCGTCCGTCCCCGACTCGCAGCCGGACGCCGACAACGCGATGGCCACCATCGTGGCGACCACGAGTGCGCCGATCCGATGCTTGCCGATTGATCGGCGGGCAGGACGCATTGCCCCTCCTGGGGTGATGGCGAGTGGTGTTCGAAGACCGCCGGACCGGCGGTCGACCACCACGTTAGGCGCCGCCGTACGGCCGGCCATCGCCCCCGCGACCGAATCGCGCGATGGTCCTTTGGTTGACGAACGGCGCCGGCCCGGCCCGGCGCGCAGCCGGCCCGACCCGGGGCCGCGCCGAGCCCGTGACGTGCGCGCGACACGCACGTGACGTGCGACACGAGTCGCAATGGCCTCGATCGGGGCCGCCTACCCTTGGTCTGTTCGGGGGGTGGCGTCGTGTGTCGGCTCCCGTTCGTCGGTGGGTCGAGGCGCGAGGTGCGGTCGGCCCGCCGGTATCGCCCGAGCTATAGCGACGACAGCGAGGTGTCGCATGACCCCGACCCCCGACGAGGGACGTCCCACCGAGAGTTCGATGCGGCGTGCGCTGCGCCGAGCCCGAGACGGGGTCATGCTCGACGTCTCGGAAGCGGCCGTGCTCCTGCACGCGCGCGACGCGGATCTCGCCGACCTCAGCCGCTCCGCCGCACGGGTCCGCGATGCCGGCCTCGAAGCGGTCGGTCGTACCGGCCTGATCACCTACAGCCGAAAAGTGTTCATCCCGCTGACCAGGCTGTGCCGGGACCGGTGCAACTACTGCACGTTCGTCACCGTCCCCGGCAAGCTCCGGCGTGAGGGCCACGGGATGTTCCTCAGCCCCGACGAGGTGCTGAAGATCGCCCGCGAGGGTGCCGCACTCGGCTGCAAGGAGGCGCTGTTCACGCTCGGCGACCGGCCCGAGGACCGCTGGCCCGAGGCGCGCGAGTGGCTGGACGCGCACGGCTACGACGACACGCTCTCCTACGTGCGGGCGATGTCCATCCGGGTGTTGGAGGAGACCGGCCTGCTGCCGCACCTCAACCCCGGGGTGCTCTCCTGGACCGACTTCCAGCGACTCAAGCCGGTCAGCGCGTCGATGGGGATGATGCTGGAGACCACCGCGACCCGGCTGTGGTCCGAGCCGGGCGGTCCGCACTACGGCTCGCCGGACAAGGAACCGGCCGTGCGGCTGCGGGTGTTGGAGGACGCCGGGCGGTCGAACGTGCCGTTCACCACCGGGCTGCTGATCGGCATCGGGGAGAACATGACCGAGCGGGCCGAGTCGATCTTCGCGATGCGCAAGGTGGCCCGGCAGTACGGCTCGATCCAGGAGGTCATCCTCCAGAACTTCCGCGCCAAGCCGGACACCGCGATGCGCTCGACGCCGGACGCCGACCTGACCGAGCTGGCCGCGGCGATCGCGGTCACCCGGATCGTGCTGGGCCCGAAGATCCGGATCCAGGCCCCGCCGAACCTGATCGGCGACGAGTACGCGCTGATGATCGCGGCCGGCATCGACGACTGGGGCGGCGTCTCGCCCCTCACCCCCGACCATGTCAACCCGGAACTGGCCTGGCCGCAGATCGAGTTCCTGGCCGAGCGGACCGCCGAGGCGGGCTTCACGCTGCGCGAGCGGCTCAACGTCTACCCCGAGGTGATCCTGCGCGGCGAGCCGTGGCTGGACCCCCGGGTGTTGCCGCACGTCCGCGCGTTGTCCGACCCGGACACCGGCCTGGCGATCGAGGGCAGGTGCCCGGAGGGGCTGCCCTGGCAGGAGCCGGAGGACATCTTCGCCGCCGCGTCCGGGCGTACCGACCTGCATGTGACGATCGACACCACCGGGCGTACCACCGATCGCCGCGACGACTTCGAAAACGTGTACGGCGACTGGGAGTCGCTGCGCGAGCAGGTCGCCGATGCCGCGACCGGGTCGGTGGTCCGGCTCGACTCGGAGGTTCGGGCCGCGCTCGCCCAAGCCGCCGCCGACCCGACCCGGCTGACCGACGACCAGGCACTCGCGCTGTTCCACTGCGACGGCGTCGCGATGGACGAACTCGCCCGGATCGCCGACGACTTGCGCCGCGAGGTCAACGGCGACGAGATCACCTACATCGTCAACCGAAACATCAACTTCACCAACGTCTGCTACACCGGCTGCCGGTTCTGCGCGTTCGCCCAGCGACGCACCGACGCCGACGCCTACACGCTGTCCCTGGACCAGGTCGGCGAGCGGGCCGAACAGGCGTGGGCGGTCGGCGCGACCGAGGTGTGCATGCAGGGCGGCATCCACCCGGACCTGCCCGGCACCGCCTACTTCGACATCGCGCGCGAGGTCAAGAAGCGGGTCCCGGACATGCACGTGCACGCCTTCTCGCCGATGGAGGTGGTCAACGGCGCGACCCGGACCGGGATGTCCATCCGGGACTGGCTGACCGCGGCCAAGGAGGCGGGCCTGGACACCATCCCCGGCACCGCCGCCGAGATCCTCGACGACGACGTGCGCTGGATCCTGACCAAGGGCAAACTGCCCGCCGCGACCTGGGTCGAGGTCGTCAAGACCGCACACGAGCTGGGCATCCGCAGCTCGTCGACGATGATGTACGGCCACGTGGACACGCCCTCGCACTGGCTCGGCCACCTGCGCCTGCTGGGCCGGATCCAGGACGAGACCGGCGGCTTCACCGAGTTCGTCACGCTGCCGTTCGTACACACCAACGCGCCGGTCTACCTGGCCGGCATCGCCCGCCCGGGCCCGACCCTGCGGGACAACCGCGCGGTGCACGCGATGGCCCGGATCCTGCTGCACGGCAAGATCGACAACATCCAGACCAGCTGGGTCAAACTCGGCGTCGAGGGCACCAACCTGATGCTCGAGGGCGGCGCCAACGACATGGGCGGCACACTCATGGAGGAGACCATCTCCCGGATGGCCGGCGCCGACCACGGCTCCAAGAAGTCGATCGCCGAACTCGAGGCGATGGCCCACTCCCTCGGCCGCCGCGCCCGCCAACGCACCACCACCTACGGCGAAGTCGACCCGGAACGCCAGGAGGTGGCCCGCCGGCACGACGAAGAGGTGTCCCGGATCATGTTGCCGATCCTGGGCTGAGCACCCGACCGAGACCACGAGCGCGCCCGCCGACCCCCGGGAAGGGATCGGCGGGCGCGCTCGTTCGGGCCGCGCGCGGGGTCAGCGCAGCGTCACCACCGTGTACGGACCCACGTTCTTCAGCGTGAATACCGCCGGGTCGAAAAGCTGCTTGCGGAACACCACGTCGCGCTGCTGGTTCTCGGGCGACATCGGGAACGAGTCGACGACCATCCGCGCGTGGTATCCGTCCGCCTCCGGGCGCAACAACATCGCGTCCGGGGCCCGCCACGGACTGGCCTTCATCCGCTTGACCAGGTCCTGCGCGGAGTCGGCGGCGGCCCAGCGGGCGATCTCCTTCTGGCGCGCGGCCAATCGGCCCAGCGGGTTCGAGTACTGCGGGATGTAGGCCAGGAATCCCCAGTAGGGCTTGATCGCGAGCAACCGGTAGTTGTCCGTGAGCACGATCGTCTTGTTCGGTGCCTTGTGCCGGGTGCCCTCGGAGATGGCCTTGACCAACATCCCGTCCAACTCCAGGGACTGGAGAGTGGCACCGGTCGGCGGTTCGTCCCGGATCCGGGGCTCGTCGCCGTTCGGGTAGGGCTCACCGAGAGCCTGGTCCAACGTGCCGTGGTCGGAGCGGGCGAACCCCTGGGCCACCGTCACGCCGGAGACCACCGCGAGCACGGTGACCACGGCGAGCGCGGTGCGCGCGATCCTGGGCCGGCCCACCCGGCTGCGAATCGCCTCCAGCAGGGCGGCGAGGCCGAACACCCCGGCGCCCGCGAGGCACAGTTCGAGGATCGGGGTCATCCGGAAGGTCAGCAGTGTGGTGTCGGCGATGCCCGCCGAGAACGACAGGACCGACCACACGTAACAACCGACGATGCCGATGGTGAGCCCCCGCGCGATGATGTCGCCCGACCCGACCGCCCACAGCAGCCAGACCAGACCGATCAGACACAGCGCGCCGATGGGGGTGAACTCCAGCATCGGTGTGGCGAACGTGGCGCCCTCGGGAAAGAGGTAGTGCTGCGCCGCGTTCTTGGGCATGCCCAGTTCGAGTGACTTGAGCAGGTACGGCAGCCACACCGGGAGGATGAGCACCGCCGCGGCCCCCACGATCGGGAGCAACCGGCCGAGTACCGTCCCGAGGGAGAAGCCGGACGGAGGGGCGCCGCGCTGGTTGGGGATCCGCACCTCGCGGTTTCGCGCGACGAACAGCCCCACGGCGGCCGACCCGACGATCACCAGCGCGAGGAAGCCGGTGATCAGGGTGTAGAACAGGGCGGAGATACCGAGAAAGACGCCGATCCCGAGGAGCACGCCGAGATTCTTCGGCCGACGATCCACGCGGGGGTCCCGGCCGCCTCGGGCCAGGACGTGTGCGATGGCGACGACGACCGGCGGGGCCAGCGCGGTGACCACCCACGCGTACCCCTCGTTGACCGCGGGCGACACGCCGGACAGGCCCACCAGCGTGGTCGTGGTGCTCAGTGCCAGGGCCATCGGGCGCGACACGATCGCGCTCCACAACGTGAACGCCAGGGCGACCGTGACGCCCGCGGTCAGGATCGTGAACGGCTTGTAGGCTTCCCAGCCGGCCAGACCGAAGAGGTTCGCGAAGCGCCCGCCGAGCCAGAACCAGCCGGTGGGATACAACGGCGGGGTGTCCTGGTAGTTCATGTCGGACAGCCGAGGAGAATCGGTCGTCCGGGTCAGGTACTGGGTGCGGAACGAGTTGTCCCCCGCGAGACCGCCGTAGTACCACTTCGTCGCGTACAGCGGCAGTGCGAGTACGAGCGTGGGCAGCGCGGTGACCAGGACCCAGGACAGCACGGTGCGCAGGAAGTCCCGGCTGCCGCGGCGCACCACCAGGAACGCGACCAGTCCCAGCAGTACGGCGGCCCCGAGGCTGGCGAACTCCAACGGGATCAGGGACTTGGAGAGCGTCTCCGACTTGTCGGGAGCGATCATGATCCTGGGCCTGGGCAGCCCGGCATGGGTGACCAGGTACTGGATGGTCAGACTCGTCGCGATCGCCACGGCCGCCGCGCAGCACAGTTCACCGATGATCGCCCGCGCCCGGCGATCGGAGCGACCGGCCGGGGGCGGGGTGGATTCGGCTGCGGACGCGGGAGAATGTGCCGCGTCGGGCGCGGAAGAATCCGACATAACGTCCACCAAGCGGTTCCGTTCGATGGGATCCGGGTGTCATGGCGCGACGTCCGGATCGGGTGACTCGAGCATCGAGGCAAGCCGGGTGTCGAGATCGATCGGACCGGGGTACGGCCGCCGCGTTCGTCGAGGTCCCTGCACCTCGGGACGGCAGCCTATCCCGCGACGCGATCATCCCGGCAGGAGCGGATCCGTCCTGCCCGGTCGGGCCGGCCGAACCGGTGGCCGGTCCCCGGTGCGCGTCGGGCGGGCCCGAGCCGGCGGTGACGGCGAAGGTCACGATCGCCGGCACGTGTCCGAGGGCCCACCGGGCACCCGGACCGGGCCGCGCCACTGCCGCCACCCGTCGGTCGGCCCGCTCGCCCCGCGCCGGGCGGTCGGCGTGCGACCCGGCGACTCGGACCACGCGCTCTCGGACGTGTGTACGACCCCTTGACGACCCGCCGCCGGTACGCTGCGGTGGGGGGTCGGGGGAGGGAGTACACACATGGCCGCACTGTGGTCGAGAGACCGGTTGCAAGACTTTCGGGCCCGGGTCCGGGGGTGTCTGGTCGGTGGCGCGATCGGTGACGCGCTCGGCGCGGGTATCGAGTTCCTCAGTCTCGCGGAGATCCGCGAACAGCATGGCGCCGAGGGCGTGGTGGGATATGTGACGGCGTATCACCGGCACGGCGCGATCACCGACGACACGCAGATGACGTTGTTCACGGTGGAGGGCCTGATTCGCGCGCACGTCCGGCGCGACACCGGGGCCTGGCATCCGCCGACCGACCTGCACGGCGCGTATCTGCGCTGGAAGGCCACGCAGAGCGAGTGGGGGCCGGACGAGCGCAAGGACGAGGGCTGGCTGGTCCGCGAGGAGTGGTTGTACAGCTCGCGCGCACCCGGCTCGGCGTGTCTGCGCGGCCTGGAGGACGAGAGCGTGATGGGCACGCTGGAGCGGCCCAAGAATCCCGAGTCCAAGGGCTGCGGGGCGGTGATGCGCTCGGCGCCGTTCGGCCTGCTGGTCGGCTGGCGACCCGAGCTGGTCTTCCAGCTCGCGGTGGAATGCGCGGTGCTGACCCACGGTCACCCCACCGGCTATCTGTCGGCGGGCGCGCTCGCGGTGATCGTGCACGCGGTGATGCAGGGCGCTCCGCTGGAGGAGGGGGTACGGGTCGCGCTGGACCTGGTGAAGTCGCGGCCCGAGCACGCCGAGACGGTCCGCGCGATCGAGGCGGCGCTGGCCGCGGTCCGGTCCGGGGCGCCGTCGGCGGAGCGGGTCGAGGCGCTCGGGCAGGGCTGGACCGCCGAGGAGGCGCTGTCGATCGGGCTGTACTGCGCGCTGGTGGCACCGGACATGCGGACCGGGCTGCTGCTCGCGGTCAACCACGGCGGGGACAGCGACTCGACCGGGTCGATCTGCGGCAACCTGCTCGGCGCGATGCACGGCGACACCGTGCTGCCCGCCGACCTGGTCGCCGAGTTGGAGGGCCGGGGCGCGATCCTGGAGCTGGCCGACGACTTCGCGATGGAGATGACCCAGGGCGCCACCCTGCACGGCCCGGAGGCCACGGACACCTCGTGGACCAAGCGCTACCCCCCGAACTGAGGCCGAGTCGCCAGGAGTTCGGGGCGACGGGCGTCCGGGGCGGGCGTCGAGCGCCGCCCGGGTGGGCGCCCCGGTCGCGGCGGCCGGGGCCACCGCGCGGCTGTTCCCTCGGCCCGCCGGGGCCCGAGGGCGGGACGGCGAACCCTAGCCGGGCTCGCGCCGCGCTCGCCGCGACCCGATCCGATCCGGCGAGGTGTACGGCCACGACCCGGGCTCAGGGGCGCCGGTCGTCCACCCACGCGCCCGCGGCCATCACCGCGCGTACGTTCAGGTCGTCGTCGAGGACCACCAGGTCGGCCTGTTTGCCCGCCTCCAGGGTGCCGACCCGGTCGGCGACGCCCAATGCCCGCGCGGGCGTGGCGGACAGCGAGCGGACCACGTCGGTGATCGGCAGGCCGCCCGCGACGCCGTTGCGCAGTGCCCGGTCCAGGGTCAGCGTGCTGCCCGCGATCGAGTCGCCGTCGGCCAACCGGGCCACCCCGTCCACCACATCCACGTTCATCACGCCCAGCGGGTACACGCCGTCCGGCATGCCCGCCGCGCCCATCGCGTCGGTGATGAACGCGACCCGATCCGGACCCGCGCTCGCGTACGCCAGATTCACCACACTCGGATGCAGATGCACGCCGTCGTTGATCAACTCGACCACCGCGTCGCTGTCCTGGAGCAGCGCGGTGACCGGTCCCGGCTCGCGGTGATGCACGCTGCGCATCGCGTTGAACAGGTGGGTGGCCACCCTCGCCCCCGCGTCCAGGGCCGCCCGGGTCTGTCGATGGGTGCCGTCCGTGTGCCCGACGGCGGCGATCACCCCCTCGTCGGCCAGTCGGCGCACCAGGTCGAGGCCGCCCGGCAGTTCGGGTGCCAGGGTGACCATCCGGATCGCCCCGTCGGCCGCCTTGAGCAGTGCGGTGACCTCGTCCCGGTCCGGCGCGCGCAACTGGGTCGGATCGTGCGCGCCGCAGCGGGCCGCGCTCAGATACGGGCCCTCCAGATGCAGCCCGGCCAACCGGCCGTCGTGCACGAGCGGGGCGAGCGTGGCGACGATCCGCAGCAGCTCCGCCGGCGCGGCGGTGACCAGGCTGGCGACCGTGGTCGTGGTGCCGTGCGAGCGATGGAATTCGGCCACCCGCAGCGCCTCTTCGGCGTCCCCCGACGTGTACGAACCACCCCCGCCGCCGTGCACGTGCATGTCCACGAACCCGGGCACGATCAGGGCGCCCGCGAGATCGAGCACCGCCTCGCCCGCCTCGCCCGCCGCGCCGGCCGCGCGGCCCGCGCCCGCGAAGGCGATCCGATCACCGACCACGTGCACCGAAGCGCGCTCGACCACCCCGGAGGGCAGCACCACCCGCGCATTGTCGAGCACCGTCACCCGCGCACCTCCAAGGTGTCCCACGCGATCAGACCGGCGCCGCGACAGCCGGCCTCGTCCCCGAGCGCCGCGGTCACCAGCGGCGGTACGTGTTGGACCACGGCGCGCTCGGCGAGCAACGTCCGCAAGGGGTTGAACAGTTGTTCCCCGGCGAGCGAGAGCCCGCCGCCGATCACCAGCAACTTCGGGTCGTACAGCGCCAGTCCGGTCAACAGCGCGTCGGCGAACGCGGACACGCCCTGCCCCCACACGGCCGCCGCGACCCGGTCGCCGGCCGCCACCCGGGCGACCACCTGGGCCGCGCTCAGCGGCGGGTCGTCGCCCGGCGCGGCCTCGGCGAACGCATGCGCGATGGCCGGTCCGGAGAAGTGCGCCTCCAGGCAACCGACCGCCCCGCACGTACACTTGCCGCCGCCCGGCCGCACGGTGATGTGGCCGATCTCGCCCGCCTGCCCGTGTGCCCCCGGGTAGGGGCGCCCGTTCAGCACCAGCACCGAGGCCACCCCGGTGCCGATCGCCACGAACAGGAAGTTGTCACAGTCGCGCCCCGCGCCGAGCCGGCCCTCGGCCAGCGCGCCGGTACGCACGTCGTGGCTCAAAGCCGCCGGCAGCCCGAGCCGGTCGGCGACCAGCGAGCGCAGCGGCACCTCGCGCCACTGGATGCTGGCCGACCACACCGCGACCCCCGCCGGATCGTCCACGATCCCCGGCACCACCACCCCCGCCGCGCGCGGCACCCCGCCCAGTTCGACGGCCCGCTCGCGCAGCTCGGCGGCGAAGTCGACGATGCCGGTGACCACGGCGTTCGGACCGTGCGTCCGACCGGTGGGCCGGCGCTCGGTGTACACCAGGTTGCCGCCCTCGTCGACGACGCCGCCCTTGATGTCGGTGCCGCCGACATCGAGAGCGACGACGCAGTCCGCGCCGGACAGGTCGGACGGCGGGAGGTTCACGTGCGGCATCGGCGTCTCGCGTCTGGTAGGTGGGGCAGATTGTGCGCCCGAGGGCGGGTGGATCCGAGAATGCGCGTTTGTGCTCACTGGATAGCAGTTGAAAACATGAACATGCAACAGCATCGTTGAGTGAGCACAGCCTTACGGAAACCCCGGCGCACGACACGTGTGCGTCGCCCGCGAGGATGTCCGCAACGATCCGACGCGGGTCGGCAGGGCTGGCGGAGCGGGCGGGAGGTCACGGGTGAGCCGTTACGAGCGGTGGGGTGCACTCCTGGAACTGCTGGCCAAGCACGGCCGGCTCGAGGTCGAGGACGTGGCCGCCGAACTGGACGTGTCGCCCGCCACCATCCGGCGCGACCTGGACCAGCTCGCCCAGCAGCAGATGCTCACCCGGACCCGGGGCGGCGCGGTCGCCCACGCGGTGTCCTACGACCTGCCGCTGCGCTACAAGACCGCCCGGCATGCATCCGAGAAGCAGCGCATCGCGCAGGCGGTCGCGGCGCTGGTCAAGCCGGGCGAGACGGTCGGGATCAACGGCGGCACCACGATGACCGAGGTGGCCCGCGCGCTGGTGGCCCGGGCCGATCTGTACACCGAGGGCGACTCGTCCGCGCAGGCGTTCACGATCGTCACCAACGCGCTCAACATCGCGGGCGAACTGGCCGTGCGGCGGCACGTGAAGATCGTGCTCACCGGCGGTGTGGCGCGCCCGCAGTCCTATGAGCTGATCGGCCCGCTCGCCACCGGGATCCTGCGCGAGGTGGCCCTGGACGTGGCGATCCTGGGCGTGGACGCGATCGATGTCGAGCACGGCGCCAGTGCGCACCACGAGGGCGAGGCGAGCATCAACCAACTGATGGCCGCCGGCGCCGGCCGGATCGTGGTGGCCGCGGACTCGTCCAAGCTGGGCCGGCGCGCGTTCGCCCGGATCTGCCCGCTGGACCGGATCGGCGTTCTGGTGACCGACACGGCCGCACCCGAGGAGGCGACGGCCGGGTTCGTCGACGCGGGGGTCCGGGTCATCCGGGTCTGACCGGCGCCGGGCCGGCCCGACCGGCCCCGCCGGCCGCGTCGCCCCCGCCGATCCGCCGACCACCCCACCCACCCGTCGTGCCCGGGACCTGCGGCGCAACCCCCGGGATCGATTCAAGATCCTTTTCCGAATGGCCCGATGGCCCATTGTCCATCGACTCGATGGGCCATTCTCCCGAAAGAACCGGCACCCTCTGTGCCGGTTCTTTCGCGTACGCACCCACATGGGTAACGAATTGCTCGGCAAACTTCCTCGACCCCTCCTGGGATTTGAAGGATTGGTGTAGACCTTTCTTCCGGCGAGGTGTTGACTGCCGACACGGCGAGTCCGCAAAATGCTCGATGCTGCTCGAGAGTTTTCTCCAAGTCCGTATTGCGAACAGTTTTGCGCAAGCGCACGCATGGGGTTTAGCGCCACGAAACCCTGCCCAACGGTCCTGTTTTCCCGAAGGCATGAAGGCGGTTCTGCGATGAAGCGGCACCAGATGGCATTGGCGGCGACCGGACTGTCGGCCGCACTGCTTCTGTCAGCGTGTGGTGGGTCGGACGACAAGAAGGACGACGGCAAGGGGGCGACCCCCGGCGCCTCCGATGCCGGCGCCCCCGGCGGTGCGCCCAAGGACGGCTCGATCAAGTTGGTCGTCGCCGACTACGGCAGTGGCGACGGCAGCATGCAGAAGTACTGGAACGGGGTGATTTCGAGTTTCAACGCGAAATACCCCGGGATCAAGGTGAACCTGCAGGTCATCAACTGGGATGACATCGACAAGTCCGTGGCCACCATGATCCAGAACAACGACATGCCCGACCTGCTGCAGACCGGCGGCTATGCCGACAAGGTCGTCGACGACCTGCTCTACCCGGTCGACGACGTGATGTCGCCCGCCACCAAGGCCGATTTCGTGGATTCCTTCACGCCGGCCGCCACGGTCAAGGGGAAGCAGTACGGCATTCCCTTCACCTCCAGCACCCGGCAATTGATCTACAACACCGATCTGTTCACCAAGGCCGGCATCACCGACCCGCCCAAGACCTGGGACGAGCTCAAGGCCGACGCGGTCAAGCTCAAGACGGCCGGCGTGCCCACCCCGTTCGGGCTGCCGCTGGGCAAGGAGGAGGCCCAGGGCGAGTTCATGAACTGGGCCCTCGGCAACGGCGGCGGCTACCAGACCAACGGCAAGTACACGGTCAACAGCCCGCAGAACCTCGAGGCACTGAACTGGGTCAACGACAACCTGGTCAAGGCCGGGCTGACCGAGTCCAACCCGGGCACCAAGAACCGCAAGGACGTCTACACCGACTTCTACGGCGGCAGCGTCGGCATGGTCAACAGCAACCCGACCATGATCGCCACGCTGAAGAAGGACTACCCCAACCTCAAGTACGCGACGGCCGCGATCCCCGGCAAGGCCGGCCCGCTGACCGAGACGCTGGGCGTCTGCGACTGGATGATGGCGTTCAAGAAGAACGGCAAGAAGGACCAGATCAAGGCCTTCGTGGACCACGCGTTCAGCACCGACCAGCAGGTCAAGTTCCAGGAGCAGTACAGCTTCCCGCCGGTGACCAAGTCGGTGATGGCCAAGATGATCGCCAACCCCGCCAATGCCGGACTCAAGCCGTACATCGACCTGCTGCCCAAGGCGAAGTTCTACCCGCT
Source organism: Embleya sp. AB8 (assembly GCF_049739465.1). Classification (NCBI taxonomy): domain Bacteria; kingdom Bacillati; phylum Actinomycetota; class Actinomycetes; order Kitasatosporales; family Streptomycetaceae; genus Embleya; species Embleya sp. AB8. Next base: position 71,699 of record NZ_JBMHHY010000036.1, on the reverse strand, counting down.
CAACGACGTCGCCTGGGACGTGCTCTCGCCCAAGATCAAGGAACAACTCGGCAGCGCGGTTTCCGGCAAGTCGCCCAAGGACGTGCTCGACCAACTCCAGAAGGAAGCCGAAGCGGCGGTCGCGCAGCAGAAGAGCTGACGCGCCACAGATTCGTCCGAGCACCGAAGGAGGAGGACGGCCCCGTGGCCGAAACCGCCGTACGCCAAACCGCCGTACGCACAGCGCCGACCCTCGCCGGCAGAGTCAGGAAGGCGCTGGCCCCGCTGCCGTGGATCGGCCCGGCCGTCCTCCTCATCGGCGTCGTGGTCCTGTGGCCCGTGGCGGTGATGGTCTGGAGCTCCTTCCAACGCATCCGCCGCACCGGTGTCGTGGTGGGCGCCAACGGCACCGACAACTACACCAAGCTGTTCGACGAGCCGGACTTCGTGGCCGTGCTGTGGAACACCGTGGTCTGGGTGCTGGTGGTCGTCGCCATCACGCTCGTGTTGTCGCTGTTCCTGGCGCAACTGTTCAACCAGCACTTCCCCGGCCGGCGGTTCGCCCGCTGGGCGATGATCGTGCCGTGGGCGGCCTCGGTCTTCATGACCGCCGTCGTCTTCAAGTGGATGCTGCACGAGACCCACGGCGCGATCAACACCCTGATGGTCGACCTGCACCTGCTGGACGCGGGCAAGGACTGGCTCGGCAAACCGTCCACCGCGATGCCCTGGATGATGGCGGTCGCGGTCTTCGTTTCGCTGCCGTTCACCACGTACACCCTGCTCGCCGGGCTCCAGACGGTCCCCGGCGAGGTGTACGAGGCGGCCAAGATCGACGGCGCGTCCACCTGGCGTACCTACCTGTCGATCACCCTGCCGCTGCTCCGGCCCGCGATCCTGGTCGCGGTGGTGATCAACCTGATCAACGTCTTCAACTCGTTCCCGATCATCTGGGCGATGACCAACGGCGGCCCGGGCTACGAGACCGCGACGACCACGGTGTTCATGTACCAGCTCAAGTCGTCCGACATCGGTGAGAGCGCCGCGATGTCGGTGGCCAACTTCGCGATGATCATCATCCTGGTCGCGTTCTTCCTCGTCGTCAGCCGCGGGAACAACAAGGAGACGGACCGATGAGCGCCACCAGCACCGCCGTCGCCCGCCCGAAGAAGTCGGTGCCCGGCGGCTCGAAGTCCGGCGGTGCCAAGTCCCGGGGCTCGAAGTACAGCCACAAGCAACTGTGGTTCGGCGCCCTGGCATGGGTGATCGCGATCGTCTTCGTACTGCCGTACGTCGAGATGGCGATCACCGCGCTGCGCCCCAAGGACGAACTGACCGGCAGCGGCTATCTGCCGTCCAGGTTCGAATGGGCCAACTTCGTCGACGTGTGGGACAAGTCCACACTCGGCAGCAACCTCAAGGTCTCGCTCCTGGTCGCGGGCATGTCCACGCTGCTCGTGCTCGTGGTCTCGCTGCCCGCCGCGTACTACACCGCGCGCAAGCGGTTCCGCGGCCGGGGCGTGTTCCTGCTGCTGGTACTGATCACCCAGATGTTCCAGCCCACTTCGCTTCTGGTCGGCCTCTACCGCGAGTTCTACATCCTGGACCTGCTCGACTCCTACTGGGCCCTGGTGCTCGTCAACGGCGCGTTCAACCTGGCCTTCTCGGTGTGGATCCTGACCGCCTACTTCAGCGCGATCCCGGTCGAGTTGGAGGAGGCCGCGATGATCGACGGCGCCTCCCGGATCGGGGCCCTGCGCCGGGTCACCCTGCCGCTGGCGATGCCCGGCATCGTCACCGCGGTGATCTTCACCTTCATCGCCGCGTGGAACGAGTTCACCGTCGCGTTGGTCCTGGTGACCACGCCGGACAAGCAGCCGATGACGGTCGGGATCAACAGCTTCCTCGGCGCCTACCGGGTCGAGTGGCAATACCTGTTCGCCGGTTCGGTGGTGGCGATCGTGCCGGTGGTGATCCTGTTCGCGTACATCGAGAAGCACGTCGTGTCGGGGCTGACCGCGGGGTCGGTCAAGTAGTAGGTCCGGTCGACTGCGGTAAGTACGCAGCACAAGCACGAAGCCCAAGCACGAAGCCCAAGCACGAAGCCCACAGGTCTCGAGGACCTGTGGGCTTCGGTGCGTTCGCGGCTTCGCGGCTTCGCGGCTTTCGCGCGTCCGCCGGCTACGGCAGGGTGATGTGGTACGCCTTGCGGAGCGTCTCGTGCACCGTCCAGATCGTTTCGTCGCCCTCCTGGAGGACGCACGCGTCGCCGGGGCCGACCTCGATCGTCGCGCCGCCGCGGATCTCGATCGTGGCGCGTCCGGAGATCACCACGAAGAGTTCGTTGGCCTCGGTGTCGGTGACCACGCCCGGGGTGATCTGCCAGATGCCGCGGATCTGCCTGCCGTCCTCGGACTCCCACAACACCTTGCCCGAAACCTCGGGGGTGCCGGAGACGATCTGAGCCGGGTCGAGCGGGTCGGCCTCGAGCTCCGCGGACGGGATATGGACGGCAAAGGTAGACATGCGGCGGAGCATATAGGCCAACCGTTCGGCTCCCGCTCGCGGGGGATTCGTGGGCTTTTCCGGCGAATCACCGTGCCGCTGCGGTCTCGCGTCGGCATGGGCGGGCACAATGCCAAAGGCGGGTCGACGGGTCCGTCCGAGGTACCGAAGGGGTGACGGATGGGTGAGGAACACGACGTGCGGCCGGAGCCGCCCGTGATCCCCGGGCAGGGCGCCCCGGCGACCGCACCCGACGTGCCCCCCGCCGGCGGGCTGTCTGAGCGGGATCGGGACATCCTCGAATTCGAGCGCCAGTGGTGGAAACACGCCGGCGCCAAGGAACGTGCCGTGCGGGACCGGTTCGGTTTCTCCGCGACCCGCTACTTCCAGGTCCTGAACACCCTGCTGGATCGGCCCGAGGCGCTCGAACACGATCCGATGCTGGTCCAGCGGCTGCGGCGGCTGCGCGAGGCCCGGCAACAGGCCCGTTCCACCGTGCGCCGCGCAGGGCACTGAGGGGCTCGGGTGTGCACGCGCCGCAGGGACGAGTACGACGTCTTCGCCGGCTTCGGTCGACCCGGCCTGATCTGGACGAACGAGCATCCGTGGTCGGGTGAGCCGTCGATCGAGCCGGCCGAACTGCCGGCGGAGGACGAGCTGATCGGCGGGCTGCGGGCCGACGACGCGCCGGCGCCGGCCCGCTCGCGGCGCGGCCTGATCGCGATGGCGGCGGCCTTGGCACTGGTCGCGGTGGCCGGCGCGGCGGCGATCGGCCGAGAGGGCCCCGCCGCGCGGATCGCGGCGGACCGGGCCACCCGGCACACCCCGGCCCGGGTCCCGGTCGCGGCCCCCGGTGCCCCCACCCGCCCGGCGCCGCCGCCCGCCCGGGCACCGGCGCTGCCGCGAGGCGTGCACGGGAAGGTGACGGTGCTGGACCAGACGAAGGTGCCGGTGCTCGCGAAGCGGATGGCGCGCCGGCTGGAAGCGGCCGGCTGGGAGGTCGCCGGAACGAAGGAGTTCCGCGGCACGGTCCCGGAGACCACCGTCTACCACCCGGCCGACCAGGAACCCCAGGCCCGCGCCCTGGCCGCCGCCCTCCCCGGCATCACCCGAATCAAGCCGACCTTCCCCGGCATTCCGCAGCGCCGGCTCACCGTGATCGTGGTCGACGACCAGGTAATCCCGCTGGCAGACCGCCTGTTGGGCTCGGTGACGACGCGTTGAACAGGGGCCGCGGGGCCTGAACAGGCCGCCTCGCAGCCTGCAGAACCGCAACCATCGAGGTGAACGCAACGGGTGGAGCGGGCGGGTACACCCTCCCGAGCCGAGTGCAACGCAACCGCGGCCCTTACCGCTCGACCGCGTCGGCAAGGGCCGTCAGCAGATCGGCGACACCCTCCGGGCCAGGCACGACCAGGTCGGCCCGTTCGGCCAGCGCATGCACCTCGGCGGAGCCACTGCACACCGTCAGCCCCGCCACCGAGCCCGACCCCCGCAGCGCCTCGACCGCCGAGAACGCCGCCAGGTCGCCGAGGTCGTCGCCGGCGAACAGGACCGATTCGGCCCGGTGTTCGGCGAGGAACGTGGTCAGGGCGCGGCCCTTGTCCATCCCCTCCGGGCGCAGTTCCAGGACGTAGCGGCCGGGCTCGACCACCAGATCGTGTCGCTTCGCGAGTTCGGCGAGCGGCGCCCGGAGCAGATCGAGGGCGGCCTGCGGGTCGGGGGCACGGCGCGTGTGGACGGCGAGCGCGCTGCCCTTGTCCTCGATCCAGGTGGTGTGCCATACGTCGAGCGCCTGGAGCAGCCCCGGGAGGGCGAGTCGTACCTCCGCCACGCCCGCCGGCGGCTCCGGCGCGCTGACCCGACCGGTCGCCGCGTCCCAGCGCTCCAGGCCGTAGTGGCCGAGGACGACCAGGCGTTCCAGGCCCGCGACGCCGCGAAAGCGGCCGTACTCGACCGCGACGGCGGCCGGCCGGCCGGTCACGATCACCGTCGCGGCCAGGTGCGGGGTCAGCCGGGACAGCGCCAGCACCGCGCGCACATCCGCTCGCGCCTGGTCCGGGCGGTCGACGATCGGGGCCAGCGTGCCGTCGAAGTCGAGGGCGACGACGGCCCGGCCGGGCGCGCCCAGCAACGCGGCCAGGCCGGCCCGGCCGGCCGGGGTGGTGGGTTCGGGCAGCGAGGGCAACGAGGGCGATGAGGACCGGTTCGTGGTCATGCCGACCAACCTAACCCCGCGATCGGGGTCACCCACCGCTTCCAGGCCACGGCGACGGGTCGTCCCCGCCGCCGTCCCCGGCGCCCCCGCGCGGTGCCGGGGCCGCCTCGGCGATCCCGTTGCGCGCCCTCGGGTCGAGCAGCAACACGACGCCCGCCCGAGCCCGAACCACCGAGCATGCCGGGCGAAAAGGGAGTTGATGGGAGCGCCGGACTGGCCTAGGCTCGCTCATTCCGCTGTCCCACCCAGTGCAGTGATCGGGAACCGTGTTCGGTGCCCGGCACCGGTGGGCCGCGCGGGTCGCCGCCACCGAGGCAGCCGGCCCGTGCCCTCCGCAGGGGCGCACCAGGACGTGGCATCGCGCACGGCCGGGCTCCGATCCGTCGCCGCCACGAACCGGAGAGACATGTCCGCGCCCGCCACCCCCGAATCCGCCCTGCCCACCCCCGACGCGCTCGCCGTCGAACGTGCCTACCTGGATGCCTCCCGCGCCGCGCTGCGCCGGATGCGCGAGGAGACCGAGGCCCTCGACCTGCGCGACATCGGCGCCACCGCCGTCGCCACCGAGACCGCCCAGCACCTGATCGCCCAGCGGATCGCCGCGCTGGCCGAGCACGCCGGCTCGCCGCTGTTCTTCGGCCGGGTCGACGGCCGGTTCGCCGACGGCGTCGAGGGCGCCGAACCGGTCGAGGTGAGCGCCGACCCGAACAAGCCCGTCGAATCCTTCTGGATCGGCCGCCGGCACGTACACGACGAACTCGGCGACCCGATGGTGGTGGACTGGCGCGCACCGCTGTCCCGCGCGTTCTACCGGGCCAACCGGGCCGAACCGCTCGGCGTCGAACTGCGCCGCCGATTCGGCTGGACGGCCGGTGAACTGACCGCGTTCGAGGACGAGCACCTGACCGACCCGAACGAGGCGGACACCGCCGGCGGTATCCTGGCCGCCGAGATCGAACGCCCCCGCGTCGGCCCGATGCGCGACATCGTCGCGACCATTCAGCCCGAACAGGACGAGATCGTCCGCTCCGACCTCGGCCACACGCTGTGCGTCCAGGGCGCCCCCGGCACCGGGAAGACCGCCGTCGGCCTGCACCGCGTGGCCTGGCTGCTGTACGCCTACCGGGACCGCCTCGCCCGCACCGGCACCCTGGTGGTCGGCCCGAACCGCTCGTTCCTCGACTACATCCAGCAGGTGCTGCCCGCGCTCGGCGAGGTCGAGGTGGGCCAGACCACCGTCGAGGACCTGGTCACCCGTACCTCCAAGATCAAGATTCGGGCGCTCGACGAGGCCGGGTCCGGCACGCTCAAGGGCGACGCGCGGATGGCCGAGGTGTTGCGCCGCGCGGTGTGGTCCGGGCTGAGCGACCCGACGGAGTCGGTGGCCGTGGTCCGCGACTCGCGCACCTGGCGGCTCGCGGTGTACGAGGTCGAGGAGTTGGTCGCCGCGCTGCGCACGCGCGACGTGCGCTACGGCGCGGCGCGCGACATGCTCCGGCAGCGGCTCGCACACGCGCTGCTGACCAAGATGGAGGAGCGCGGCGAGTCCCCGGACGACCGGGTCCAGGACGCGGTCGCGCGCAGCCGGCCGGTCAAGGCGGCGGTGGACGCGATCTGGCCCGCGGTGGACCCGCTCAAACTGGTCTTCCGGCTGCTCGCCGACGCCGAGTTCCGGGCCGCCTGCGCGGACGGCATCCTGACCGCCGACGAACAGGCCACGATCGGCTGGGCCATGCCGCCGCGCGGGGTGGGCTCGGCGCGCTGGACGGTGGCCGACGCGGTGCTCGTGGACGAGGCCGCCGATCTGCTCTACCGCACCGGCGGCTACGGGCACGTGGTGATCGACGAGGCGCAGGACCTGTCCCCGATGCAGTTGCGCGCGGTGGGTCGGCGCTGCTCCACCGGCTCGGCCACGGTGCTCGGCGACATCGCGCAGGGGACCACGCCGTGGGCCACCCCGGGCTGGGCCGAGACGCTGCGGCACCTGGGACACGAGGGGGCCAGGATCGAGGAACTGACCCGGGGCTTCCGAGTGCCGCTGCAGATCCTGGAGTTCGCCAGTCGGTTGTTGCCGCTGATCGCCCCGGGCCTGGCCCCCGCGTCCTCGGTCCGCCGGGCGGCGGGCGCGCTCGAACTGCGCGCGGTCGACGCCGACGAACTGGCCGCCCGCAGTGCCGCCGCGGCCGTCGAACTGCTCGACCACGAGGGCTCGATCGGGCTGATCTGCGCCGATGCCCGGGTCGCCGAGGTGGCCGCCGCGCTGCGCGCCGCCGAGGTCGCGCACCGGGTCCTGGGCACCGAAGGCGGCGCCGAGCAGGCCCGAATCAGCGTGGTGCCCGCGTCGCTGGCCAAGGGCCTGGAGTTCGACCACGTCGCGGTCGTCGAACCGGCCGAGATCGTCGACGCCGAGCCGCAGGGGCTGCGCCGGCTCTACGTGGTGCTCACCCGCGCGGTGTCCGGCCTGATCGTGCTGCACACGCGCGACCTGCCGGCGGCGCTGGCCGTACCGGTGCTCGGCGCCCGGTGATCGATGCCGGTGCTCGGTATCGGCTTTCCGGTATCGGGCATCGGGCACCGGGCGTCCAATACGAGTGAACCGCGTGTGTCGGATCGGTCGGTGGTCGGCTTCGCTCGCTCGTTCTGCCATGCTGGCCGGGTGGAACGCATCCAGGAGTCCGCGACCGTGACGCTGCGGGACCAGTGGGCCCGGCTCGTCGGTGAGCACGCCGAGGCCGGCGCCGTCGTCGAGAGCCTGCTGGCGCGCTATGCCGAGCCGCACCGCCGCTATCACGACACCGACCATCTGCGCACCGTGCTCGACCTGATCGGCGAACTGTCCTACGAGGCCGACGACGCCGACGCGGTCCGGCTCGCCGCGTGGTTCCACGACGCGGTCTACGACCCGGCCCGAGCGGACAACGAGGAGCGCAGCGCGCGGCTCGCCGAACGTGGGCTGCGTGAGGCGGGCGTGCCGCCGGCCCTGGTCGCCGAGACGGCCCGCCTGGTCCGGGTGACCGCCGAGCATGCGCCCGGCGAGCACGACCACAACGCCCACGTGTTGTGCGACGCGGACCTGGCCATCCTGGCCGCCGACCGGGAGCGTTACGAGGCGTACACCGCGGCCGTCCGCGAGGAATACGCGTTCGTCCCGGACGAGGCGTTCCGGGCCGCCCGCGCCGCCGTGCTGCGCGACCTGATGTCGCTGCCCCGGCTGTTCCACACCCGGCTCGGCGCGGCGCGCTACGAGGAGGCGGCCCGCTACAACATGCGCGCCGAACTGGAGCGCCTCGAAGGCAGCATCCCGCGCCAGCAGTCGTAACGGCCGCTGCGGCGTCAGCGCGGCCGATACCGCTTGCGTCGGCGCAGTCCCGCCGCGGTCAGGCGGAGCACCAGTTCCCGACTGGAGACCGGCTCCGCGCCGCGCGCCACCGCCCGGGCGTACAGATCGGCCGGGACGTCGTAATGATCCCGATCGAACGCACGTTCCGGCGCGCCCAGTTCGCGCGCGAACGTGTGCAGCTCGGCGTGCGAGACGTCGCTGACCAGGTGCGACCACAGCCGCCCGTGCGCGGGCCAGGCCGGGGGATCGATGAGGAGTGCCACGCGCTCGATTCTCGTATACGGCGCGATCGCGCACACTTGTGGACCATGAGCAAGGATCCGACCGACGTCGCACTGCTGACCGCCCGCGCCCTGGTACTCGCCGACCTGCGCACCCACGGCGTCGAGACCCCGCAGACCGTGACCGTGCTGGAGCACGCGCTGGTCGAGCGCAAGTGGTGGGTCGAGCAGTGGCCCGACGGCGCCGCCTACGTCCCCGGCCTGATCGGCCAGGACGTGCAGGAGGCGCTCGCCGAGCACGGCACGGTGTGGCCGCCGTGTCCGCTGCACGACGACCACCCGCTCTACCTGGAGCCCGAACTGGGCGAGGACCCGCACTGGGTATGCGAGCGGGCCGGCACGGTGATCGCCCCGCTCGGCGGCCTGACGCCGACTCAGCCGCCGAACGAGCGCGCGGTCAAGGACGCGTAGATCGGCCGATCCGCGCCGACCGCGTACGCCCCGACCAACCGCTCGCCCTCGGCCCGCCCCACGGTGACCCCGGCGTACGTCTGCTCCCGGGCCGTGGCCACCACCTCCCCGGTGCGCTCGGCCAGCGCCCGCTCGGCCCGCCGCTGCTCCTCGGCGTCGGCGGCCCGCAACGCCTCGGCGAGCACGTCGTAGGGGTCGCCGGCCGCCGCACCGTCACCGCCGCCGGTGGGCAGGGTCAGCGCGGTGCGAGTCGGCGGCGGGGCGGCCGGGTCGGGCGAGCCGGACCGGATCGCCTCGGCGCCGTAGCAGAACCGGATCAGCGGCTCCCACATCGCCGACCAGTAGTCGGGCGAGGGCGCCCGCTCGATCCCGGCGAGTTCGCCGTCGAGCAGCACCACCGCGCCCACCTGGTCCGGGACACACTCGAACTCGGCGACGAAACGTTCGAGTTCGAGCGCGAAGTGCTTCAGGAAGAGCACCAGGTTCCCGGTCTCGGCGAGTCCGGACGAGGCGTTGAAGCGCTGTACGGCCGGCCACAACCGGCTGTACCCGTCCGCGTCCGAGCTTGCCGACGCCGCCGCGCGCAGCCCGAGCGGCAGCACGGCGAGCGACTGCGGCCCCTCGGGGATCAGTCCGGACTGGGTCTGCTGCACGCACATCGCCGCGTCGAACGTGAGTCGGCCCGAGGGCTCGACCAGCGCAGCCCGAGGCATCGCGTGGTCCTGGGCACTGCGGTCGACGATCAGCGCGAGGTGGCACGGGACCAGCCCGACGGTCGGCGCGGGGTTGGCGAAGGTGAGCGTGCCGTAGCCGCTGGTGCCGATCCGCAACTCGGTCGGCACGGTGACGGTCGGGGCGTCGGCAGCGTCGCCGAGCAGCGGCAACACCTGCATCCGGCCGACGCTCTGCACCCGGCCCGGAGTACAGCCGGCCAGCAGGTCGCCGATCGGCAATCGGTCGTGGGCGATGGTGTTCACGCGGTCACCTCCAGGTGGGCCAGGCGCAGCAGGGCGGGCACCGCGGCGACCGGATCGGTCGTCAACATCAGCCGGCACCAGGCGAGTTCGAGGGCTTCGGGACGATGTACGGGGGCCAGGGGCAGGCCCGGCGCGTAGCCGCGCAGGCCGGCCGCCTCGGCGGCGAGTACGGGGGAGAGCTGGACCACCGGCACCGCGACGCCGAGGGTACGGGCCGCGTCGAGCACCTGCGCGAACCGCCCGGCGGGCGCATTCTCGTAGCCGTCGCCGATCACCACGATCAGCTCGGCACCGGTCCGCAGCGCGGCGACCAGGCCCTCGGCCGCCGAGGTGGCCCCGGCGGGGTGCACCAGCCGGCCGTCCGGGACGCCGCCGATCCACACGTCGTGACACTCGCCGGCCGCGGCCCGCAACGCGTCGCGCAGCGCGAGCACCGTGGCGATCGGCCGGAGCGGCTGCTCGGCGCCGCCACGCATCGACGCGGATCCGTCGAGTACGAGCGCGATCCGCCGACCGGCCAGGTCGAGCCCGGCCGCAGTGGCCGCAGCCCGCCGGTCCAGTGCGTCGGCGACGTCGTCGGTCATCCCGGTGGCGAACGCGTACAGGTAGAGCCGCACCGCGTCGTAGCGGGACAGATCGACCTCGACGGTGACCCCGGCGCGCGCCGCCTGCCGCTGCCCGGCCAGGCGCTGCCCGACGGTCAGCCGCTCGGCGGTCAGCTCCAGTACGCGGGCGGGCGGCACGTCCGGGTGGAACCGGCCGCGCAGCCCTTCGAGCGTCTCCATCGGGAGCACCGCGCCCGCCGCCAGATCGGTGCGGGCGGCCCGATAGGCGACCGGCAGCGGCAAGGTGTACGGCCCGTCCGCGCCGAGCACGAACGCCACGCACTCCCGCGCGACGCCCACATCCGCCGCCCACCGGTCGACCTCACCGGCCAGGATGCGCCGCTCCTTCGGATCGAGCGCGTCGCCCGCGAGCTGCTTGCTCAGGATCGAGCGCAGGATGCCGCTCATCCGCAGCCCCCACGCGTGCCGCAGCGCGCCGGCCAGCTTGTCCCGGTAGCGCACCGACCACAGCTCCAACGACGTGGAGCCGAGCACACTGCGCAGGATCAGCCGCCGCACCCGCGCGTTGTTCACCCGCCGCTCGGCCAACAGCCCGAACAGCTTGAGCCGACGCGGCACGGTCAACGCGGCCACCGCGTCGTGGATCGCGCTGCCGTCGTCCGCGTGCGCGGGGGTGTCCAGCAGGTGCAGCACGCCGAGCCGCCGACTGCGGTCGGTGGCCCCGGGGGAGCGGACCAGCCCGGCGTACAGCCGCCGATCCAGCGCGGCCATCGCCCGGTGCGCGTCGTGCTCCAGCGCGAGCTGCTCGTCCTTGGTGTTGTAGAAGGAGGCCCGCCCGGTCGCGGCCACGGCGACGTCCAGGAATCGAACGACGGTGGCGGCGGCCTCGGCCCGGGCCGGATTGTCCGCGCTGAGCGCGCGCATGATCTCGGTCATCGATTCGGCTCCCCCGCAGGCACCCGGGGCAGATCGCGGGTCCGGTGTGGTCCCGAGAACTCCCCGGGACCGCTTCCAACCCATGGGAAACGGCTCTGTACGAACACGAAGTTCCCCGGGTGCAATGGCAAGCGACTCCGGGCAGGTCACGGGTCCCGGTTAGGGATTCGAACCCCAAGCACCCCAAAAGCGCTTGTACGCCAAGACAGAAGGAACCCGAAGTTCCCGAAGTCGCATCCCGAGCCTACGAGCGCCCGGCCGGCGATGCCGGCGAATATCGGCTCAGCGGGGGAAGCCCGAGGTGTCCAGCTCGATGCCGAAGGGCTCGGGGATCGTGATCGTCTTGCCGAACGCGACATGGAGGAACTGTCGGTACTGTCCGCCGTCGGGTTCGGAGAACAAGGTCACGGATGGTCCTGTGGGATCCCAGCGGTCGATGAGTAGGTAGAGCGGAACCGGCGCTGCGGCATAGGCGTCACGTTTGGTCTCTCGATCGCGCTGCGCGTTGCCTTGCGAGGTGACCTCTGCAACCAGGAGGGCGCGGTGTGCCGGAGTCGGGGTTGCAGTGTCTTCACGAGGAATGATTGCCAGGTCCGGGATGTAGAGTCGACCGAGTGGAACGATCTCCACACCGAGATTCGTGAAAGCTCCGCAGCCTTTCGGGGCGGCTTGCCGCAACAATGCGGAGATCTCATCGACAATCAATTCGTGCCTGTGCACGGGCGGCGGCGACACCGTGATGTTCTCCCCGTCTACCTCGACGCGCCAACCTTCGGGCACGTCCAGCTCTTGCCACATGGCGACCATCTGGAGCCAGTGGGTGCCCGTCTCGATCACGGGTGCGGTCATGTCCTTCACCTCGCCCACCTCGATCCACGCTGTACAAGAGCGATACTGACGCCGCTCGGGGACCTGTTCAGGGTAATCGGGCCGCGCCACTCGAACGAGCGAACACGCCTCGAACAACTCGGGAACGCGACAGAGGCGGCCCCCCGAAGGGGACCGCCTCTGTCGTCAGGCAAGCAACCGACCGTGGTGCGTCAGGTCTGCCGATCCTCGGGGGATCAGAAGTCCATGCCGCCCATGTCCGGGGCGCCGCCGCCGGCCGGGGCCGCGTTCTTCTCCGGCTTGTCGGCGATGACGGCCTCGGTGGTCAGGAACAGCGCGGCGATCGACGCGGCGTTCTGCAGCGCGGAACGGGTGACCTTCGCCGGGTCGATGATGCCCTCGGCGATGAGGTCCACGTACTCGCCGGTCGCGGCGTTGAGGCCGTGACCCGGGGTCAGGTTGCGCACCTTCTCCACAACCACGCCGCCCTCGAGGCCGGCGTTGACCGCGATCTGCTTCAGCGGGGCCTCGACGGCCAGGCGCACGATGTTCGCGCCGGTCGCCTCGTCGCCGTCCAGCTCGAGCTTGTCGAACGCGATGGTGGACGCCTGGAGCAGGGCCACGCCACCACCGGCGACGATGCCCTCCTCGACGGCCGCCTTCGCGTTGCGCACCGCGTCCTCGATGCGGTGCTTGCGCTCCTTGAGCTCGACCTCGGTCGCGGCACCGGCCTTGATCACGGCCACGCCGCCGGCCAGCTTCGCGAGGCGCTCCTGGAGCTTCTCGCGGTCGTAGTCCGAGTCGGAGTTCTCGATCTCGGCGCGGATCTGGTTGACCCGACCCGCGACCTGGTCCGAGTCGCCGGCGCCGTCCACGATCGTGGTCTCGTCCTTGGTGACGACGACCTTGCGGGCGCGGCCGAGGAGTTCGAGACCCGCGGTGTCGAGCTTGAGGCCGACCTCCTCGGAGATGACCTGGCCACCGGTGAGGATGGCGATGTCGCCGAGCATGGCCTTGCGACGGTCGCCGAAGCCCGGCGCCTTGACCGCGACGGACTTGAAGGTGCCGCGGATCTTGTTGACGACGAGCGTGGCCAGGGCCTCGCCCTCGACGTCCTCGGAGATGATCATCAGCGGCTTGCCCGACTGCATGACCTTCTCCAGGAGCGGGAGGAGGTCCTTCACCGAGGTGATCTTCGAGTTGACGATGAGCACGTAGGCGTCTTCGAGGACGGCCTCCATGCGCTCCATGTCGGTCGCGAAGTAGGGCGAGATGTAGCCCTTGTCGAAGCGCATGCCCTCGGTGAGCTCGAGCTCGAGACCGAAGGTGTTGCTCTCCTCGACGGTGATGACACCTTCCTTGCCGACCTTGTCCATGGCCTCGGCGATCATCTCGCCGATCAGCGGGTCGGCGGCGGAGATCGAGGCGGTGGAGGCGATCTGCTCCTTCGTCTCGACGTCCTTCGCGAGCGCGAGCAGCTGCTCGGAGACGGCCTCGACGGCCTTCTCGATGCCGCGCTTCAGGGCCATCGGGTTCGCGCCGGCGGCCACGTTGCGCAGGCCCTCGCGAACGAGCGCCTGGGCGAGGACGGTCGCGGTCGTCGTACCGTCACCGGCGACGTCGTCCGTCTTCTTCGCGACCTCCTTGACCAGCTCGGCACCGATCTTCTCGTACGGGTCCTCGAGCTCGATCTCCTTGGCGATGCTCACACCATCGTTGGTGATGGTGGGCGCACCCCACTTCTTCTCGAGCACGACGTTGCGGCCCTTGGGGCCCAGCGTGACCTTGACGGCGTCGGCGAGCTGGTTCATCCCGCGCTCGAGGCCGCGGCGCGCTTCCTCGTTGAACGCGATGATCTTGGCCATGTGGTGAAGTCCTCCCAGAACGGGGGTGAGTGCCGGACCGCACTGGCGCCCGCGACGGACGACCCGACCACCGCGAGGATCCCTCCCTCACGGGTGCCGAGCCTCACCGGCCCGGTCCGTTTCTGTCACTCTCACATCCAGAGTGCTAACGCCAATGATTAGCACTCGACCATGCCGAGTGCAAGCGCAACGGCCGGTCCCGACCCGCCCGCGCACACACCCGCGCGTGTCGCACGAGAACACGTCCGGACGCACAACGACCGGGGCCCGACCCCCGCGTCGCGGGAAGGCCGGGCCCCGGTCATCGAACATGTGCGTGTGCGTGTGTCGTGCAGTCCGTGGTGTGGACCGTTTCGGGCAGAGGAGCGGATCGCCCCCTGGTTCAGAGGCTCAGGCGGTGACGCGGACCATGTCGGCCTGCGGCCCCTTCTGCCCCTGCGAGATCTCGAACTCGACTCGCTGCCCCTCCTCGAGCGTCCGGTACCCGTCCATCTGGATCGCGCTGTAGTGGACGAAAACGTCCGCACCACCGTCGACCGCGATGAAGCCGTACCCCTTCTCCGCGTTGAACCACTTGACGGCGCCCTGAGCCATTCCTAACTCCCCTGTTACTGGCCCTTTCACGGATACTGCACGCCGCAGCTCCGGGTTCGTATCCAGAAGGACCCGGCCTTCCGCTACGACCGCGGCTGAATGTATCCGGACGGATGCCCGGAGCAACAGGTCAATCGGACGAGAATTCCCGAGCGAATAAAGCTCGCATTATTCGCGAACCGACCGAAAGGCCGTATTTCAATTCATCAACAAAGCGACCTTCCACGCATAACGGATGTGATCCCGACCACGGGTTTACCGACGCGCTGCCGCCAAAGCGCGGAAATGGACCCGGTTAAACGCGTGTCACACACAAGCGCCGGGGGGAACGAAGAAATCCGCCGCGCGGTGCTCCGGCGGCGGATTTCTCGGTTCCGTTTCGTACCCGACGCGTTGAAGATCAAGACGGTCGGGCTATCGCGTCAGCAACCGCCGGCGACTGCCGGGATGATCGAAACGGTGCCCTTCTCCGGGATGGCGGTGGCGAGTCCGTCGGCGAAGCGCACGTCCTCGTCGTCGACGTAGAGATTCACAAAGCGACGCAGCTTGCCCTCGTCGTCGAGGATGCGTGCGCGAATTCCGGTGTGGTCCTTTTCCAGCGCGTCCAGGACCTCGGCGAGGGTGCCGCCCTCGACGGACACCTCGGCCGCCCCACCCGTGTAGGTGCGCAGGATCGTCGGGATGCGAACGGAGACGCTCATGCCAGGCCGGCCTTTCGGAAGGATTCCAGAGTGGGTCGAATGGTCGCGGTCGGGCCGGTGGTCGGCGTGACCGCGTCCAACGTCTTGAGGCCGTCGCCCGTGTTGAGCACGACCGTCTCGGCGTCCGGATCCAGTGCCCCGGACGCGAGCAACTTCTGCAGGCAGCCGACCGTCACCCCGCCCGCGGTCTCGCCGAAGATGCCCTCGGTACGCGCGAGCAGCTTCATTGCCTCGATCACCTCGGCGTCGGTCACGTCCTCCACCGCGCCGCCGGTGCGCTTGCACACGTCCAGCACGTAGGGACCGTCGGCGGGGTTGCCGATCGCCAGCGACTTGGCGATCGTGTCCGGGCGCACCGGACGGATCACGTCGTGCCCGGCCTTCCATGCGGCGGCCACCGGAGAGCAGCCGGTCGCCTGCGCGCCGAAGATCTTGTAGGGCGCGTCCTCGACCAGGCCGAGCGCGATCAGCTCGCGAAAGCCCTTGTCGATCTTGGTCAGCTGCGATCCGGACGCGATCGGAATGACGATCTGCTCCGGCAGTTTCCAGCCGAGCTGCTCGGCGATCTCGTAGGCCAGCGTCTTGGATCCCTCGCCGTAGTACGGCCGCAGGTTGACGTTGACGAAACCCCAGTCCTCGCCCGCCGGGTCGCCGATCAGCTCCGAGCAGAACCGGTTGACCTCGTCGTAGGTGCCTTCGATGGCGACCAGCTCGCCGCCGTACACGGCCGCCGTGACGACCTTGCCGGCCTCCAGATCGGCCGGGATGAACACACAACTGCGCAGGCCCGCCCGGGCGGCGGCGGCACCCACCGCGCCGGCCAGGTTGCCGGTGGAGGAGCAGGACAACGTGGTGAAGCCGAAGGTGCGCGCGGCCTCGACGGCGATCGCCACCACGCGGTCCTTGAAGGAGTGCGTCGGGTTGCCCGAGTCGTCCTTGACGTGCAGATTCCGGATGCCCAGCGCGCGGCCCAGGTTCTCGGCCCGGACCAGCTTGGTGCAGCCGGGGTTGAGATTGGGCCGCGACGCGACGTCGGCGGCGACCGGCAGGAGTGGTGCGTAACGCCAGATGTTCTGCGGCCCGGCCTCGATCCGCTCGCGGGTGACGGTGCCGAATTCGTAGGCGACCTCGAGCGGGCCGAAACACGACGCGCAGGCGTACTTCGGGCCCAGCGCGGTGCGTTCGCCACACTCGCGACACGAGAGCGCGACGGCCGGACCGAACGCGGGCGTGGGGGTGGCATCGGTGCCGCGGCCGGTGGTGATGGTGGCGGTGTCTGTCTGGGCTGGCGCCATGGCGAGGGCCTCTCTGTCCTCATCTTTACCCGTGGGGTCCCACGGGCCGGACTTGGCACCTGTCCGATCCGCCGGTGCTCGCTCGCGCCGAAAGCGCGTCACGAGGAATGACGATCGGATGGTTGCCGGGGCTTCAACGGGCCGTTCCCTCTGCCCCTCTGGATGAGCTGCTATGGCGGTGGACACACCCTTCGCCGGGTGGCCGGTCCGCGTTTGTCCGGCACGACGTGCGATCGTCGTATCCGGTGACGACGACTGTAACCGAACCGGTGCCGCGTCGATCATCCGGTCCACCTCGCGAGACGAGGAAGGGTGGGCCCGACCGAGGCCGGAACACCGGCGACGACAGGGGTTTTTCGAACGTGAAGCACGAGGTGGGCGCCTGGCTTCGACGACGGTCCTCCGTCGCCGCGGACTGGCCCGTCGACAAGTTGCTGGCCGCCAAGGGCGACACCCGGGTCAGTGTCGTCCTGCCCGCGCTGAACGAGGCGGCGACCGTCGGGGACATCGTCAAGGTGATCCGAACCGAGCTGATCGAACGCGCGCCGCTGGTGGACGAGCTGGTGGTGATCGACTCCGGATCCACCGACGACACCTCCCGGGTGGCCGCCCAGGCGGGCGCGCGAGTCGTGCATCGCGACGACATCCTGCCCACGCTGCCGGCCGTGCGGGGCAAGGGCGAGGTGTTGTGGCGCTCGCTGCTTGTCACCGACGGCGACCTCGTGGCGTTCGTGGACGCCGACCTGAAGGACTTCTCCGCGGACTTCGTCACCGGGATCCTCGGCCCGCTGCTGATCGACCCCTCGGTGCAGCTGGTCAAGGCGATGTACGACCGGCCGCTGGAGATCGGCGACACGATCGTGCCGGCCGGCGGCGGCCGGGTCACCGAGCTGGTCGCCCGCCCGCTGCTCAATCTGCACTGGCCCGAACTGGCCGGCTTCGTGCAACCGCTCGGCGGGGAGTACGCGGCCCGGCGCTCGTTGCTCGAACAACTGCCCTTCCCGTGCGGCTACGGCATCGAGACCGCGATGCTCGTGGACACCCTGCGGCTGGTCGGCCTGGATGCGATGGCCCAGGTGGACGTGGGCGTCCGCCGGCACAGCCACCAGGACGAGGCGGGGCTCGGCCGGATGGCGGCGGAGATACTCCAGGCCGTCGAGCGCCGACTGCGACGCGGACCCACGGGTGCTCAGCCGGTCGAGTTGAACACCGCGCTGACCCAGTTCGAACGCGACGAGGGCGGCTTCCGGCTCCGCACGCACAACGTGGCGGCCCGGGAGCGGCCCCCGATGGCGACGGTGCCGGAGTACCGGGCACGCACCCGACTGGTCGGGCGCTGACCGCCCGAGAGCGCAGTCGACGGAAGCACAACCCCACTACTCCCGGTAGTGGCCCGCACACGTGATGCTCGCCACACCTGATGAGTCGGTAGGTGCCGTCGGGCCGGGTTTGCGCACCGGGATGCGTGGCTAGGGTCGGGGCATGAGTGCTCCCCCTCCCGCCGGTGTCCTGGTCGCCTCCAACCGCGGTCCCGTGTCCTTCTCGCTGGAGGACGACGGCACCCTGTCGGTGAGTCGCGGCGGCGGCGGACTGGTCTCCGGACTGTCCACCGCCGGGCAGGGGACCGGCGCGGTGTGGGTGTGCTCGGCGCTCGGCGAGGCCGACCGCACCGCGACCCGCGCGGCGCCCTCGGGCCGGCTGGATCTCGCCGGTCACGACACCGGCGGCCTCGCCGTCCGGATGCTCGACATCGACCCGGGCACCTTCGCGCGGGCCTACAACGCCATAGCGAACTCGACCCTGTGGTTCGTCCACCACCTGCTCTACGACACCCCCTCCAAGCCGGTCTTCGACGCGCGCTTTCGCAAGGAGTGGGCCTCGTACGAGGCGTACAACGAGGCGTTCGCGGCAGCGCTCGCCGAGGAGGCGGCCGAGGGGGCGAAGGTGGTCGTGCAGGACTACCACCTGACCCTGGTGCCGGTGCTGCTCCGCCGGCTGCGCCCGGATCTGCGGATCGGTCACTTCTCGCACACCCCGTGGGCACCGCCGGACTACTTCCGGCTGCTGCCCGACGACATCGCCCGCTTCGTCCTGGAAGGCATCCTCGGCGCCGACCACGCGGGCTTCCTGACCCGGCGCTGGGCGCTGGCCTTCCTGGACTGTTGCGCGGACGTGCTGGGCGCGGCGGTGGACCGGGACACGATGACCGTCACGCACGCCGGCCGGGTCACCGAGATCGGTGTGCACGGTCTGGGTGCGGACGGCGACTTCCTGCGCGAGCGCGCCTCCCGCGCCGATGTGGACACCCGCCTGGCCGGGCTGCGCGAGGCGGTGGGCGCGTGCAAGGTGATCGTCCGGGTGGACCGTACGGAGTTGTCCAAGAACATCGTCCGCGGCCTGCTGGCCTACCGTGAACTGCTGCGCACCCGGCCGGAATGGCTCGGTCGGGTGGTGCACGTGGCATTCGCGTATCCGTCGCGGCACGACCTGCCGGAGTATCGCGAGTACACCGCCGCGGTACAGCGGGTGGCCAAGGAGATCGACGACGAGTTCGGCACCGGCGACTGGCAGCCGCTGATCCTGCACGTCAACGACGACTTCCCGCGCTCGCTCGCGGCGTATCGACTGGCCGACGTGGCGCTGGTGAACCCGATTCGGGACGGGATGAACCTGGTCGCCAAGGAGGTGCCGGTGGTCTCGCTCCTGGACGAGGCGCACGGGGGGTGCGCGCTGGTGCTCTCGCGCGAGGCGGGCGCGTTCGAGGAGTTGGGCGAGGACTCGATCGTGGTCAACCCGTTCGACGTGTCGCAGACCACCGAGGCGCTGCACGCGGCGCTGACGCTGGACCCCGACGAACGACTGCGCCGGACCAGGCGACTGGCCGCGGCGGCGGTCGCGCTGAACCCGCAACAGTGGTTCCTGGAGCAGCTGGACGCGCTGGGGAAGTAGCCGCCCGGGGCCGTCCCCCGAAGCCGAGGGAACCGGCGTTCAGGGGACGGGAGTTGCTCGGGCTGCTGCCGGCGGGGTGGTTCGGCGGTGGCGGTTCCGGTGGCGATCAGGGCGGGGCCGCCGACGGTGCGTCTGCCTGATCGGCGTGCGGGGGACGGGAGTTGCTCAGGCGGTGGGCGGCGGGGTGGTTCGGCGGCGGCGGGTGGTGACCACCGCCGCGGTGCCGGCGGCTACCAGGGCGAGGCCGATGGTGCCGGCGGTGGCCAGGCCGGCCGGGCCGGTGAGGGGCAGGCTGCCGCCGCCGGACTTGCCGGCGCCGGCGGTGCCGCCCGGGTCGCCGGTGCTGCCGCCCGCGCCGCCGCTGGTGGCCGAACCGGTGCTTGCCGAACCGGTGTTGCCGGTGGTCGAGCCGCCGGAGGTGGTCGCGCCGGAGGCACCCGCGGTCGTGGCGCCGCCCTTGAAGGTGACCTTGGTGAAGGCGTCCTGGCTGCGGTCGGGCGAGCCGTGCGCGGCCATGGTCAGGACGTAGCACTCGACCCTTCGGCAGTCGACCTCCTTGCCCGCGCCGTTCGTGTACGTCGCCTTGACGTCGGTGAGCGTCACCGAGAAGGTGCCGTCCGGGTTGATCCCGTCCGCGCCGTACGCCTTGAACCACTTCGACGCGCCGTAATTGCCCGCGTTGGTGGTCCAGTCGGCCTCCTTGGGGCCGAACACCACGTAGATCCCGTTGCCGCTGCCGGCCGCGTAGCCGCTGCCCTTGACGGTGACCGACGCGCCCGCCGGGTCCAGGTCGGTGCTCGGCGTGACGGTCAGCCGGGCGCCGCCGGTCGCGGCCTTTGGTGCGGCCTGCGCGGCCGGCAGGGGCGCGGCCTGCGCCGCCTGGGCCGCCGGTGGAGCGGCGCGCAGCGAGCGCGGTGCCGCGCCGTTGCCCGGCGCCGGTGCGGCGAAGGCCACCGGGACCTTGGCCGTCGGCCCGCCCTCGGCACCGACTCGGACCTCGAACGCCCGGGCGTCCGGGGCGAATCCGGTGCCCACCCGAAGCGACGTGGCGACGACGCCCCGACCGTCGGCGGCGAGCGCACGGCTGCCCGCGCGGTCGGCGGTGTCGCCGGCGTACAGCGCCACGGTGACCCGCGCGCCGGGGGCGAAGCCGCGGCCGACGATGGTGATCTCGTCGCCGGCCGGCGCCAGTTCGGTACCGCGCGACGCGGTCGCGGTGGGTCCGGCCGGGGTCTCGGCGCGGGTGTCGGGGGAGGTGTCGGCGGGCGCGGCGGAGGCACCGGTGGTGGTGCCGAGCAGGCTCGCGGCGGCCAGGCCGAGCACGGCGGCCGAACCGGCGGCGCGCCGGACGCGATGCGAGGTGTACATGTCAGCTCCTGGAGAGGTCGGGGCGGCGACGCGACGGCGAGTGGTCAGCCGGTCGGGTCGACGCCGACTGTTTCGGTGGGGGAGTCGGCGACTTCGGTGCCGGCGGCGGTGCTTCGGCGACGTCGGACCACCTTCACGAGGTAGGCGATCAGCGTGCCGAGCAGCAGCGTGAGTGCGCCGAGGAGCACCCACGGCGGCGCCCAGACGCCGGTCGACTTCGCGGTGACGATGGCCGGATTGCCGGTGACCTCGACATCGGCGGTGAGCCGGCCGGCCGGGAAGACGCCGGCGAAGTGCTGGACCACGTCGTGGGTCGCGCCCGGCAACAGTTCGGGCAGGGTGACCCGGGCGGGGCCGCCCAGGCGCCAGCCGCCGAGACCGGAGACGGTGGTCTCGGCGGCGGCCGTGGTGCGTACGTTGCCGGTGTTGCGTACCCGGTAGCAGACGACCGCCTCGGCGCCCCCGAACATCGCGATCGGGTTGTCGTACGAAAGCCGCAACTCCTCGATCGCCAGGCGGGGTACGGCAGGACCGGCCACGCGCAGGTAGATCCGCGCGCCCACGCGCCGATCGACGTCGAACCGCTGCTGCCCGGGACCGGTCGCCTCCGCCTTGATCGACGCGACGATCGCGCCGGTGTGGTCGCCGGGGCTCGCCTCCGCCGGGACGGTCAGCCGGAACGGGATGTCCGCGCGTTTCCCCGGCGCGATCGTGTACGACTCGGTGTCGAAGCCGATCCACGCGCCGACGTCCCTGGGTTGCTCGGCAGCGGTGCGCAGGGTCATCCCGCCGTCGGCGGCGAGGACGGCGTCGGTGGCGTAGACGCGCAGGGTCAGCGGGCGGTCGCCGAAGTTGGACACGCCGACCACGTCGACCAGGGTCTGCCCCGGCGCGGCGGTCAGCACGAAGTGGTCGCGCCCGCCCGCCGGTTGTACACCCCAGGTGAACTCGTCGGCGGCCCGAGCGGGCGCGGCGAGCGCGACGAGGGGCAGGGTGATGGCGAACAGGACAGCCGACAATCGAGCAACGGCGGCACGCATGCGGGGTACTCCGGGGGAAAGTGGGCGGGGCGGACGAGCCGTTGCCGACTCGTCCGCCCCCGTGGTGATGCCGTGTCAGATCAGCGTGAGGGTCAGCGTGCCGGTGTAGGTGCCGGGCACGGTGATGCCGGGGACGCCGAGCTTGAGGTCGCCGCCGCACTCGAACGAGCCGGCACTGGCGCCGGCCGCCGACGAGCACAACGTGCGCGGGCGGCCCAGGCCGGCGCCGGGGTCGGCCTTGCCGCCGGCGCTCACCTGCGGCGCGGTGCCGCCGGTGGGCAGTGTGCCGGTGACCGACTTGGCGGTGGGCGTCCAGCCGAGGTTGTCGCCGACGATCCGGCCGCCGGCTGCGGTCAGGTCACTGGCCTGACCGGTGAGCGTCCAGCCGGCGTTGGTGCCGCGCGCGTCGGAGACGGTGAGCGGGTTGAGCGCGCCGCCGGTGAAGGCGTCCTTGCCGTTGAGGGTCACCCCGGGGAGCGCGACGTCGGTGCCGCCGACGCCCAGGGTCAGCGGGCCGCCCTGCACGTCGGTGGTGATCACCTGGTAGCCCGTACCGGGACCCGGCGGGACGGTCGGGGCCTTGAACGCGACCGGGACGAAGGTGTCCTGGCTGCGGTCCGGCGAGCCGTGCGCGGCGAAGGCGACCACATGGCAGGTGCCGATGGCGCAGTCGAATTCGACGCCGTCCTTGTTCTTGTACTTGGCCTTCATGCCGTCCAGGGTCAGCGTGAAGCTGCCGTCGGCGTTGAGCTTGGCCTGGCCCGGCGAGGGGGCCGGGTTGGTGCGTACCCACTTGGTCGCCTGGTACGGCGCGGGGTTGGTGTTCCAGTCGGCGTTCTTGGGGCCGAACGCGACGTAGATCCCGTTGCCGCCGTCGCGGGCCGCGTCGAAGCCCGTGCCGGTGACGGTGAACGTCTGGCCGGCGGGGTCGGCGCCGGCGGCCGGGGTCACCGCGAGCTTCGGCGTGGACACCGGCGGTGTGGCGCTCTTGAACTTGACCGGGGTGAAGGTGTCCTGGCTGCGGTCGGTGAGGCTGGCGCCGTGCGCGGCGAAGGTGACGACGCGGCACTCCTGCTTGAGGCAGTCGACCTCCTTGCCGTTGCCGTCGGTGTACTTGGCCTTGACGTCGAGGGTCGTGCTGAACGCGCCGTCGGCGTTCATCTTGCTGCCGGCGATCCAGGCCTGGGCGCTGTAGGCGGCGGCGTTGGTGTAGTAGTCGTCGATCTTCGGGCCGAACAGCACGTAGACCCCGTTGCCGGAGTTGCGCACCTTGTCGAAACCCGTGCCGTTGACGGTGATCGTCGCGCCGTCGGGGTTGACGTCGACGCTGGGCGACACGCTCACGGACGGGGTCGTGGCGGCCTGCGCGGGGGCGGCGGCCAGGCTCGTGCCGGCCAGCGCCAGGGCGGCCGTCGTGCCTATCGCACCGAAGCGGATCAAGCGGCTCGCGGCCTTGGGCCGCGTTCCGTTCGTCATCCTTGGCTCCTCCATCTGGCAGTGTGCACAGGGCGGCGCCCGGACCTATTAGCGGTAGGTCCGGGCGCCGTCCGACGCAGAGGAGGTAAGGCTAACCTAATTAATGGGATCGTAAAGTGGCGGCGCCCCACTCCCGGCGCGGAGTGCGTCACACCGGGGCGGGGTCGGAGGCGGCCGGAACGGCCCGGCCTACGCGCTGAGCTGACGCCGATTCAGCCGCCACAGCAGGTACAACGACGCGGCGATCGCGGCCACCCGGATCATCCCGGGCAGCAGGTCGCCGAACCGATGCCACGCCTCGTCGCGGGTCAGCCTGCTGCCCAGGTGCCCGGTGGCGCGCAGCCACATCCCGACGGCGAAGACCAGGGCGGTGGTGCCGGGAAGGTAGAACGCGGCGAGCCGGCGCTCCTTGAGCGACCACGCGCCGGCGGTGAAGACGACCAGGTAGCCGAGCAGCACCAGCACGGTCGAGGCGAAGATCGCGCCGACCGCCATCAACGCGATGGCGAACACCTCGCGGATCTGGGTACGGAGCGAGCCGGGGCCGAACAGGCCCATGACCGGCGTGGGTTCGGTCAGCGACTCGTCGTCGTCCCAGGTCGCCGAGGTGTCCGAGACCACGCCGATCGGATAGGCGGGCGCGTGCAGCGAACCGTCACCGTAGACGTCGGGCCCGGGTCGCTCGGGCAGATCCCCCTCCGGCGGGGTGCGCCACCACAGCGGCTCCTCCTTGGCGTCCGCGGGTGCCGCCGGCTTGGTCGCGGTGGAGGCGCCGGTGCCGGTGGCGGCGCCGGCGGCGGTCTCGGCGAGCGTGGGCGGCGGTGCGGCCTCGGGGGAGACCCGGGGCGGCGGCGGGGCGGCCGGTTGCGGTCGGGACGGGTCCTTCACGGCCGGAATCGGCGTCGAGTCCGCCCGAAACCCCATCTGCCGGGCCACGGTGGCATGTCGCGACCCGCGCATCGACATCGCGCCCGCGCCGTCGTCGGCGCCGCTGTCCCGCAGATCGCCGAGCCGGTAAAGCTCATGCCCCACCACCGACTCGGGACTGCCCAGCCGCTCCAGGATGCCCTGCACGGTGCCGGGGGTGTGCGCGTTCAACCGCTCGCGCTCGCTGTTGATCTGACTGCGCAACCGCTCCACGAGCCGAGCCCGATCGGCGGGCCGAAGCCGGCGCTGGGCGGCGTCCCCGACCTCGCCCAGGTACTGGAGAACCAGATGATCACTCTCGAAGTTCACGCCCCCACCTCACCCCCACCGAGGAACCACGAAGCCCCACGTCGCCAAACCGACAACTCAGCCTAGGGGCGCGGAGGAACCGGAGCGAGGGGTTGCCGGAAATGGGGTGGGTCGGGACGGCGGTCGGGCGAGGAGGCGGGGCCCGGGCGGAGGAAGAGGGCGGGCGCGGGTCGAGACGGGAGCGGTGCGGGGTGGCGGGGGTCGTGGACGCGGTGAGTGGAGACGCCGGAGTGGGGATGCCGGAGTCGGGACGCCGGAGTGGGGACGCCGGAGTGGGGACGCCAACCGTGCCGGGAGGCGCGGGCCGCGAGCGCAGCGAAGCGAGTTGGGCCGTGGTCCCGATCCTGCCCGGCTCGCCCACATCGCCCGCCTTGCGGCGCGGGCCTTGCGGCGCGGCTGCGCACGCGACTTCGGCCCCGCCGCCTCGGCCGCAACCCCGACCTCGGCCTGCCCCGCTCGCGGCTCTCGCCGCTCGCCGCGCTCGCGCTCCGCCCTCGCACGGTTTCCGTCGCGACCCGGGCCCACCTCTGCTTCCGGCCACGACCCGCGCCGCCTCGGCACGGCTTTCGTCGCGACTCCGGCGATCTCTACCTCTGCCCACGATCCCGTGCCGCTCCCGACCCGACTTCGGCCTGCCCCGCTCGCGGCTCTCGCCACTCGCCGCGCTCGGGCTCCGCCCTCGCACGGTTTCCGTCGCGACCCGGGCCCACCTCTGCTTCCGCCTCCGGCCCGCGCCGCCCGGGCACGGCTTTGTCCCGACTCCGGCGATCTCTACCTCCGCCCTCGATCCCGTGCCGCTCCCGTCTCGGCATCGGCTCGCCCCGCTCGCGGCTCTCGCCGCTCGCCGCGCTCGGGCTCCGCCCTCGCACGGTTTCCGTCGCGACCCGGGCCCACCTCTGCTTCCGGCCATGACCCGCGCCGCCCGGGCACGGCTTTCGTCGCGACTCCGGCGACCTCTACCTCTGCCCACGATCCCGTGCCGCTCCCGACCCGACTTCGGCCCGCCCCGCTCGCGGCTCTCGCCGCTCGGCTCGGGCGGGATTCGTGCCGGCCGGTCGGTCGAAATGTGCCATCTCGGGAGTCGGCGGCGAAGCCGTGCAAAAGGCGGGACCCGTGATCGTTCTTCCCTGGACCGTCTAACGTTGATGGGATGACCACAGCTGCGTCGCCCATTCGAGCCGAGGCGGATCGGCCTGCCGAGTCCGGGCCCCGGACGCTTGCCGAGGATCTGCGTGGGCGGACCGACGCGGGACTCGCCGCGTTGCTGCGGGCTCGGCCGGACCTGACCACGCCGGTCCCGGTGGACCTGACCCAGTTGGCCACCCGGGCCACCACGCGCGCGTCGATCGCCCGGGCCCTGGAGCGCCTGGACCGGTTCACCCTCCAAGTCGTGGACGCCGCCGTGGTGTTGCCCGACGGGTTCGCCGCGAAGCGGTTGCACGCGCTGATCGGCACGGACCCCGAGGCGGTCGCGCGAGCCGTGGCCGAGCTGCGCGAGCAGGCCCTGCTGTGGGGCCCGGACGACACGCTGCGCGTGGTGCGTACCGTGCGCGACCTGGTCGGCGCGAGTCCGGCCGGGCTCGGCCCGACGCTGGCCGGCGCACTGGCCGCGACCGCACCGTCCCGGCTGCAGGACGTGCTCGCCGACCTCGGCCTCGGCTCCACGCACGACGCCGTCTCCGCGATCGCCGCGATCACCGCGCTGTGCACCGACCCGGACCGCCTGGACGCGCTGCTCGACCAGGCCCCGGACGCGGCCCGCGAGGTGCTGGACAAGCTGGTCTGGGGGCCGCCCACGGGCAGCGTGCGCGGCGCCGACCGGCCGGTGCGCGCGGACGCGGCCCGAACACCCGTGGAGTGGCTGCTCGCCCGCGCGCTCCTGGTACCGGCCGGCCCGGACGCGGTGGTGCTGCCCCGCGAGGTCGCGCTGCACCTGCGCGGCGGCCGGGTACACCGCGCCCTGGAACCCGCGCCGCCCGAGCTGCCGACCCGCGCGCACGATCCACAGGCTGTGGACAACCTGGCGGCCGGCTCCGCGTTCACCGCCGTACGTCGGGTCGAGGACCTGCTCGAGGCGTGGAGCGCGGGCGGCCCGTCCGTACTGCGCGCCGGCGGCCTGGGGATGCGCGAGTTCAAGCGCGTCGCCGGACAACTGGATGTGCCCGAGGCCGAGGTCGCATTGTGGCTGGAACTGGCCTACGCGATGGGCCTGGTGGCCGGTGACGGCGAACCGGACGAGCAGTGGTTGCCCACCCCCGCCTACGACACCTGGCGCCGCACCCCGGTCGGCACCCGCTGGGCCGCGCTGGCCGGCACCTGGCTGGAGACCACCCGGGTGCCCGCCCTGGTCGGCACACGCGACGACAAGGACCGGCCGATCGGCGCGCTCGGCACCCAGGTGGACCGGATCGCCGCCCCCGAGGTGCGCCGCCGGATCCTGAGCACGCTCGCCGCGCTGCCCCCCGGCTCGGCCACCGACGCCGACTCGCTGCTCGCCCGGCTGACCTGGCATCAACCGATCCGCGCCGCGCGCCTGCCCGAGGTGTTGTTCCGGGCCATGCTGGTCGAGGCCGAACTGCTCGGCATCACCGGCCGCGGCGCGCTCGCCGGATACGCCCGCACCCTCGCCGACGGCCGGATCTACGAGGCGGGCGACGCGCTCACCCCGCTGCTCCCGGAGCCGCTCGACCACGTCTTCCTCCAAGCCGACCTGACCGCCGTGGCCCCGGGCCCGCTGGTCCTGGACCTCGCCCACGAACTGCACCTGGCCGCCGACGTCGAGTCCACCGGCGGGGCCACCGTGTACCGCTTCACCGAGGAGTCGGTCCGCCGCGCCCTGGACGCCGGCCGCACCGCCGGCGACCTGCACCACCTGCTCGCCACCCACTCGCGCACCCCGGTACCGCAACCGCTGACCTACCTCGTCGACGACGTCGCCCGCCGCCACGGCCGGATCCGGGTCGGCACCGCGGCGGCCTTCCTGCGCTGCGACGACGACGCGCTGCTCGGCGAACTGCTCGCCGATCGCCGCGCCGCGGGCCTGCGACTGCGCCGCCTGGCGCCGACCGTGCTGGCCGCCGAGTCCGCGCCCGACGGCGTACTGGAGAAGCTGCGCGCGATGGGCTTCGCCCCGGTCGCCGAATCCGCCACCGGCGACCTCGTGCTGACCCGCCCCGACACCAGACGCACCCCGCCGCGCTCGGCGCCGCCCCGAGTCGCCGGCGAGCCGGCGGCCCCGAGCGAGGCGCTGCTCGGCGCCGCCGTCACCGCGATCCGCGCGGGCGACTCGGCCGCCACCGGCCGGGCCGACGACGGCACGGACCGCGACGGCGAACCGATCGAACTGCCGCGCACCTCGGCCGCCGAGACCCTCCTCGCCCTCCAGGCCGCGAACGCCGAACGCCGCGCGGTATGGATCGGCCACGTCACCCGCGAGGGCCGGGCCACCCAGCACATCGTGATCCCGCTACGCCTGGAGGGCGGCTACGTCACCGCCCACGAACAGGGCACCGGCGAAATCCACACCTACCCCCTGCACCGCATCACGGGGGTCGCCGACCTGGGCTGATCCCGCCGCCACCGGAGCACGGCTCACATCTCCCGCCGCCCGATCCGCCACACCGCCAACCACACACACAGCGCGGAGAGCAACACGGCCACCGCCAGGTTGCCGTTGTACTCGCTCGGGGTGTGCCCGCGCAGCAACTGGATCGGCGCACCCATCAATTCGGTCGGCAACCACGTCCGCAGCGGCCGCCACAGCGCCGCCAACGGCATCACGATGATCGTCACCAGACTCACCCCGAAGATCGCCACCGGGCGGCGCAGGAACGCGGCCATCCCGGCGACCAGGCTCACCTCCAGGACCGAGCCCGCCAGGCCGTAGAACATCCCGTAGAGCACCGTCCGCGCGGGCATCGCGCCGAACATCCAGTGCACCTGCGCCCAGGCGATCAGCGTGCCGAGCACATACGCGATCGCCAGCGCCGTCGTGGTCACCGTGTACCGCGGCAACACCAGATCGCGCGGGCGGCGCAGCCGGGTGCGGTGGAACGCGGCCAGGCCGGGTCTGTGGTCGACCGCCAGCGCGCTGGACATCAGCGCGATGCCGACCAGGATGCCGACCTCGCCGGCGCAGTACGAGTACACCGCCATCCCGTTGTCGGCCCGCATCCCGGTCGACGGCGTCACCGCGTCGATGTGCAGCGCATCCAGGATCCGGTCACGATGTTTGGCGAACACCGGGCCGATCAGCCCCACGCCCGGATAGGCCACCAGCAGCAACAACCAGCGCCGGGTCCGCACCAGGCGCAACAACTCGAGCCGCCACAACCCCAATGGGCGCGGCCCACGCGGGATCCGGCCGACCGTGGCCACCACCGAAGGTGCGGCGGGCGCCGTCGACGCGGGTGCGGGCACGGTCCCCGGCCGGGTCATCGCGGCCCTCCCGTGATCGACAGGAATGCCGCCTCCAGGTCGGACTCCTCGGGCGCCACCGACACCACGCGCGCCGAACTGCGACTGAGCACCTCGGCCAGATGCCGCTCGCCCGCCTCCAGCGAACGTGCCTCCACCCGGAACAGCCCCGGCCGCAGCGAGGAAACCCGCGCCACCCAACTCTCCGCGGCGAACGCGCGCAACAGATCGCCACCCGCGCCGCGCACCCGCACCAGCCAACTCGGCCGCATGTGCGTGTCCACCAGCTCGGCGGTCGAGCCCTGGTAGAGCAGTCGGCCGGCGCGCATCACGCCCACGTGATCACACACCCGCTGTACGTCGGCCAGGATGTGGCTGGAGAAGACCACCGTGGTGTGCTCGCGCAGGCTCGCCACCAGGTCGAGTACATCGGCCCGACCGCGCGGATCCAGCGCCGAGGTCGGCTCGTCCAGGATCAGCAGTTGCGGGTCGGCGACCAGAGCCGCGGCCAGACCCAGGCGCAGCGTCATGCCGCGCGAGAGCGAACCGGCCTTGCGGTCGCTGCACCCGGACAGCCCGGTGCGATGCAGTGCGACCTTGACCTTCTCCCGGGGCAGCCGGCGATCGATGAGATTTCCGGCCAGCTCCACCACCTCGGACGCGGTCAGCCACGGCTCGAATTCCGGCACGTCGGTGGACACCGCGACGCAGCGCCGATCGACGCCGAGGACCACCTCGCCCGAGTCCGCGCGCCGGGTGCCGCCGATGATCGACAACAGCGTGGTCTTGCCCGCGCCGTTGGGTCCCACCAGGCCGTACACGCTGTGCCGGGCCACCGTCAGGTCGATGCCGAAGATGCCGGTACCGCCCCCGTAGTCCCGGGTCAGGGCGCGCGTGAGCACGGCGGGACCAGTCGGATCGCCGGTGTGCTCGGGGGTCTCGACGGCGGTGCGATCGGGACGGGGGACCCGATCGTCGGAGGCCGACGACGTTGGTTGCGCCATCAAGTATCCAGGGTAGGTAGGCCGGCCGGTTTGTGTGTTCCTCCGTAAGGATGGGTCTCGCGCTCCTCCCTGGGCAGTAGGGTCCATAGCCGCTGCTCCCGGGGAGGACAACCGGTTATCGGAACACGGTCGCCGTGCGAATGGTTGAGACTTGTTGGTCCCGTCCCCTCCACCATGCGGAAAGGTTGGCCCGTGCCCGATGGCCCGCTGATCGTCCAGTCCGACAAGACCCTGCTCCTGGAAGTCGGGCACGAGGCCGCCGCCGACTGTCGGCGTGCGATCGCGCCGTTCGCCGAGCTGGAGCGCGCGCCCGAGCATGTGCACACCTACCGGCTGACCCCGCTGGGGCTGTGGAACGCGCGCGCCGCGGGCCACGACGCCGAGCAGGTCGTCGACGTGCTGCTGCGCCACTCGCGCTATCCCGTGCCCAACGCGTTGCTCGTGGACGTGGCCGAGACGATGGGGCGATACGGGCGACTGCAGCTGTCCAAGCACCCCACCCACGGCCTGGTGCTCACCACCACCGACCGGGCGGTGCTCGAAGAGGTGCTGCGCAGCAAGAAGATGATGCCGCTGGTCGGTGCCCGGGTGGATCCGGACACGGTGATCGTGCACCCCTCCGAGCGCGGCCAGATCAAGCAGGTCCTGCTCAAGCTCGGCTGGCCCGCCGAGGACTTCGCGGGCTATGTCGACGGCGAGGCGCACGCGATCGACCTGGCCGAGGACGGCTGGGCGCTGCGGCCCTACCAGCAGGAGGCGGTCGAGGGCTTCTGGCACGGCGGCTCCGGCGTGGTGGTGTTGCCGTGCGGCGCGGGCAAGACGCTGGTCGGCGCGGCGGCGATGGCCACCGCGAAGGCGACCACGCTGATCCTGGTGACCAACACCGTCTCGGCCCGCCAGTGGAAGTCCGAACTGGTCAAGCGCACGTCGCTGACCGAGGACGAGATCGGCGAGTACAGCGGCACCCGCAAGGAGATCCGCCCGGTCACCATCGCCACCTACCAGGTGGTGACCACCCGGCGGAAGGGCGTCTACCCGCACCTGGAGCTGTTCGACTCCAGGGACTGGGGTCTGATCGTGTACGACGAGGTCCACCTGCTGCCCGCCCCCATCTTCCGGTTCACCGCCGATCTCCAGGCCAGGCGCCGCTTGGGCCTGACCGCGACGCTGGTGCGCGAGGACGGCCGCGAGGGCGACGTGTTCTCGCTGATCGGCCCCAAGCGCTACGACGCGCCGTGGAAGGAGATCGAGAACCAGGGATACATCGCGCCGGCCGACTGCGTCGAGGTTCGGGTGACATTGACCGATACCGAACGGCTCGCCTACGCGACCGCCGAACCCGAGGAGCGGTATCGCTTCTGCGCCACCACCGCGAGCAAGACGCGTGTGGTCAAGGAACTGGTCGAGCAACATCGCGGCGAGCAGACCCTGGTCATCGGGCAATACATCGACCAGCTCGACGAGTTGGGCGAGGTGCTGAACGCGCCGGTGATCAAGGGCGAGACCACGAACAAGGAACGCGAGCGGTTGTTCGACGCGTTCCGCACCGGCGAGGTGCAGGCGCTGGTGGTCAGCAAGGTGGCGAACTTCTCGATCGACCTGCCGGACGCCACGGTCGCCATCCAGGTGTCCGGTTCGTTCGGCTCCCGGCAGGAGGAGGCCCAGCGGCTCGGCCGGGTGTTGCGGCCCAAGGCGGACGGCCGGGGCGCGCGGTTCTACTCGGTGGTCGCGCGCGACACCATCGACCAGGACTTCGCGGCGCACCGGCAACGTTTCCTGGCGGAACAGGGTTACGCGTACCGGATCGTGGACTCGGACGATCTGGACAAGCAGAAGTAGGCGGGCGATCGGTCGCGCGCGGTCACGGCACGGCGTGCGCTCACGGCACGGCGTGCCGGCCGAGCAGGGTGACCTGAACGGCGGTACTGGTGAAGATCCAGGTGCCGCGCGCGACCGTCGCGGTCAGGTGGGCGGGCCGGCGCAGCCGGGCGCGGACCAGGTCGGCGAAGGGGATCTGGGCGGCGGGGCTCCCGGCGGCGGAGGAGCCGCGCAACGGCGGCATCCGCAGGGATCGGGGGCTGGAGATCGGGGCGGGGAGATGCGTCATCGTGCTCATGTCCTCGACGCTACGCGGGCCGACATAACGGACGCGTCAGCATGAGGGGGCTCGTTGCGCTACCTCTGGCGGATGATCGGCCCTTAGGGGTCGCCCGGCCGATCGACCCGTCGGATCGGGGTAGTCGAGATCGGGTGTCCATCGACCTTCGTCCTTCGTCCTTCCTTCGACGGGTTCGCGCGCCGTCCGGCGAGCCGACCGACCGCCGGATCCGCTTCGAATGCGCCCTTGACACGAATCGCCGCAAACGATCAAGGAGTTCGCAGTTCACGGCATTGCCCGCAATCGGTCATCGGCACGCAACGCGCCACGTCGTAGGCTGAATGGGTGAATGCCCTCATGGTTGGCTTCGACCTGGACATGACGCTCGTCGACTCGCGGCCCGGGATCGGGGCGGCGTGGTCCGTGCTCGCCGAGGAGACCGGTGTCGCGATCGACATCGCGCAGGTCGTCTCCCGGCTCGGGCCACCGCTGGAGACCGAGGTCGCGAACTGGTTCCCGGCCGCCGAGGTCGACGCGGTGTCGGCGCGCTATCGAGAGATCTATCCGCACCACGCGGTCCTCGGTACCGACGTGCTGCCCGGCGCCCGCGAGGCGCTGGCCGCGGTACATCGACACGGCGGCCGGACGATGGTGGTGACCGGCAAGCACCAGCCCAACGCCCAGCTGCATCTGGACCATCTGGACCTGGCGGTGGATCACCTGGTCGGCGATCTGTGGGGCGAGCAGAAGGGCGTGGCGCTGCGCGCGGCGGGGGCGAGCGTCTATGTCGGCGACCATCTCGGCGACCTGATCGGGGCCCGGGCGGCCGGCGCGATCGCGGTCGGGGTGGCCACCGGGCCGATCTCCGCCGCCGAGTTGCGGGCGGCCGGGGCGGATGTGGTGCTTCCCGACCTGATCGGGTTCCCGGCCTGGTTGGACGCGCACGTCGCGGACCTGCGGCTCGCCGAGCTGCGCGAGCGGCTGCGCGGACTCGGGAGCGTCGCGGTGGCGTTCTCCGGCGGCGCCGACTCGGCGTTCCTGCTGGCGGCGGCGGTGCGTACCCTCGGGCCGGCCAACGTGCTGGCGCTGACCACCGATTCGGCCAGCCTGCCCGCCGCCGAGCGCGATGCCGCGCGGGCCTTCGCGGCGGACCTGATGGTGCGTCACGAGCTGGTGCCCAGCGACGAGATGGCCCGCGAGGGGTACCGCGCCAACAACGGCGACCGGTGCCGGTTCTGCAAGACGGAGCTGATGGCGGTACTGGCGCCGGTGGCCCGCGCGGCCGGGCTGGCGTACCTGGCCACCGGGACCAACGCGGACGACGCGCGCGCCGGTTTCCGGCCCGGTATCGCGGCGGCGGCCGAGGCGGGGGCGGTCACGCCGCTCCTGGACGCCGGGCTGACCAAGGCCCAGGTACGCGCGATCAGCCGCACGTGGGGGCTGCGGACGTGGGACAAGCCGGCCGCGGCATGCCTGTCCAGCCGGGTGGCCTTCGGCATCGCGATCACGCCGACGCGGCTGGCCCGCGTCGAACGCGCCGAGACCGCGTTGCGCGCGGCGCTGCTCCGAGACGGCATCCCGGTCCGCAACCTGCGAGTGCGCGACCTGGGCCGGTACGCCCGCATCGAGGTGGACGCCGCCCTGACCACCGCCGTGGCCGCCCACGACCCGGCCCTGGCCGCCGTCCGGGAGGCGGGCTTCGAACGAGCCGAGGTGGACCCGCTCGGCTACCGAGAGGGCGCGATGAACGAGCTGCTGCCCGACCCGGAGCCGTATCGGTAGCGGCGAATCGGCCGCCCGCGAAGTGCGGGGCCGGCGACGGCTGCGGGGCCCGGGTCAAGGCAACTTGCCGCTACCGCAACGCGGATGAGGGCGGCCCCCATCTGCCGAGGGCCGTCCTCATCCGGTTCGGCGTAGCCTCAGCGGTGGTTCGCCAGGAACGCGCCCCACGCACCGGTGGGTACGACGACGAAACCGCCACTCCGGTGCTGCGTGTCCCGGATCCCGATGGTCGAGTCACCGGACCCGGCCTCGACGCAGTCGTTCTGTGCACCGCTGTGCGACGACTTGCGGACCGTGTCCTCGCGGATGTTCGAGCTCATGCCGGCTCCTTAGCCCTTGAGAGCGGCAACGAGGCTGCTCCAGGAAGGTGCGCTGACGGTCAGGTGGCCACACTGACGTGCCTTCGTGTCGCGTACCAGAGCGCCGAATTCGACCTCCGCGCTCTCGACACAGTCGCCGTCGCCGTTCGAGTAGCTGCTCTTGCGCCAGTTGGCTTCGGAGATGCCCTTGTTCGCCTTCATATCAGTCCAGTTCTCGCAAGATTGTGGTGATCAGCTCACGGCTATCCTCCGCGCTCAGAGCCGCGTTGGCCATATTGGTGAAGAGTCTGTTCAGACGCTTCGTGATCCGCTGGTCGGTCTTCAACTCGGGACCGATCACGTTGTGCACGAAGGCCACATCAGGCTCTTCCGGCTCGTCGTATTGGAGGATGTTGAAGGCACTGGCTTGCGTGCCCCCCGCTCCGGCGCCATACGGAATCACGCGCAGCAGGACGTTGGTCAGGGTCATCAGTTCGAGTAGATGGGCCAGTTGGGCCCGATGAGCCTCTCTGCCACCCACCTCGAACCTGAGCGCGGCTTCGGTGAGGACGGCGTAGATCGATAGTTGCGGGGCCTCGTAGAGGCGGCGCTGCCGCATCGTTCGAACCGCGACGAGGTCTTCGACCTGGTCGGGGCCGAGTGATGCGAACGCCGTCGCCGTGACACTTCTCGAATAGTCCTCGGTCTGCAAGTGGGCCGGAATCAGGACCGTGTGGTAGTCCAGTCGCCTCGTTGCGTCCGTCTCACGCTGAAGCAAGGCCTCGTAGCTGGCCGAGATGACGGCTCTGAACTCGTCCCACCAGGGCGCCTCTGAGTCCCAGATCTGTCGGGCAAGTTCTTTCAGGTTGTCGGTCTCCTCCTCGTCCGGCTGGTAGAAGTCGATGAGACGGTCCAACACCTCCG
Organism: Embleya sp. AB8; assembly: GCF_049739465.1. Lineage (NCBI taxonomy): Bacteria > Bacillati > Actinomycetota > Actinomycetes > Kitasatosporales > Streptomycetaceae > Embleya > Embleya sp. AB8. The sequence goes on along the minus strand of NZ_JBMHHY010000036.1, from coordinate 36,611 downwards.
GCGAACAGGTCCGTTCACCCTTCTCGAATCGGGTGATCTGGGACGCGTGCTGATTGACGGCCGCGCCGACAACGTGCGCGTACTGCCTTCCACGCAGCGCGCGGAGCCGGTTCCCGAACTCGCGTTTGGCTTTGAAGCCGCCTGCACTTCTGCTGTTCGCCATCGGAGATCCTCTCTCGCCGTCTGCAGAGTCTGCGCGCCACGGCGTCGCGGACGTGGCCCGAGCGTAACGCCCCGAGAGGAACGTCCAGCAATCTTCCGGCAATTGCCAGCCAGTAGCTTGACTAGTGCACTTCGAAGAGGGCAGTCTCTTTTCAGTCACCCGTTGCGTTCGGGGAATCACTGGGCGCAGCAAGATCGCGATGCCCTGTGCACTTTGGCAGTGGGGAGTCTCGCACCATGGACGGATCCGTGAACTCGTGCGCCACGTCGCCCGTGCTCACCGTGAGCGCGCTTCGAGCGGAGATCGAACTCATAGCGACGCGTGCCGGGTTGGACGCGGACCAGCGCGGTGATCTTGCACTGGTGGTCAGCGAGTTGGCGACGAACGGCCTGGTCCATGGTCGCGACCCTGTGATGGTCTCCGTCGAGATCACGACGGACGCCGTGGTCGTTCTCGTCTGGGACTCGATGGTCGTGCCCCTCCCGGATCCCCGAACGTTCGGTCGGGGTGACGAGACCGGCCGGGGTCTGGCCATCGTTGGGCAACTGGCGAACGTGAGTTGGGGTCTCGCCGGGGATCGAAAGTACGTCCGGGCAGTGATGCCGATCCCGCGCCGAACTTGGGTCGAAATGTTCATCGCGGTCGAACTCCGGCCTCTGGCGAGGCCCCACAAAGAGGCTCTCGCTTCGTGAGCGAGCGGCCGATCCGGTCTCGATCGGCCGGTTCCGCGTCGGCCTTCCGCTGACGTCGGCTCACCACCTCGCTTCGCGTGACCACTGGGACTTACGCGGCGCGGGCGAACGTCCGCCGGAGAGGCAGGCCCTCCGGCGGCCCTCGAACTCCCGGCCTCTGCCCGCCCAGCGGCCGGGACGGCAGCGGATCGGCCTTGCTCCCGTAGGCCGGCCGCCGCACCCGAACCACAGCCGCGCGTCGCCCCCGACGAGGTGGAGCGGCGCGGCGGCGCCTCACAGCCTGGAGATGTGAGGACCGTCGCTCGTACCAGGGTTCACGGTCCTGGGCGAGCCGCTGCGGGCGGTACGGCCTCCGGGGGATCCGGCCGTACCGCCCGCCCCGACGCCGATATCCCGGCCCTCACCACGCCGTACCGCCATCGCGCGTACGAGGCCACCCCGGCCGAACGCCGAGCCGCCCTGGCCCCGTTGCCCACACCGACCCTTGGAGTCGTCGTGTCCACCAGTTCCACCACCGGCATTCACCGCCTGACCCACGCCGGAGCGGTCTCCCTCTTCAACGCCCGGCAGATGGCGCTGACATTCCTGCCGGGCATTCGGGTCGCCGAGTTGTGCCTGTTGCCTTCCCCGAACATGGCCGACGACGAGTCGGTGGTCGAGTGGACGGTGCCCGGTACGCGACTTCCACTGGCCTACGACACCGAGTCGCACAACCGGACCTGGTTCGAGGTGGTGCCACGGGAGTTGGGCACGTTGGAGACGACCCTGCACCTGTGGCCCATCGGCGCGCACACCACCGGCCCCCTCGCCGTGGACCGAAGGGGAGTGTCGGCGGTCTTCCGGGAGTTCGAGCCGCCGCCGATCGACGAGTTCGGCAAACCCGTCGACGCGCCTGCCGAGGATGTCGAGACGCCGCCGCTGACCCTCGGCGTCATCACGGGATTCCCGAACGGCATCGTCGCAACCGAACACGGCGTGTGGCACACGCACTTGCCCGAGGAACCCGCCCTTGTCGAGTTCGGGACGAACCTCGGTGTGTATCTGGCGCATCTGGCGCCGCCGGGTACGTCCCTGTCGCCCGAGGCGTATCGGTGGGCGGTGGCGAACTGGTGGATCGGCGTGGTCGGCGTGCTGAGCACGCGGGCCGCCGTCCACTGCCCGTGTGGTCGCAACATCCAAGACCACCGGCCCGCGTGGCGCGGCCTCCGCGTGGCGGCTGCCGCGTCGGGCCGGTCCCTCCCGAAGGAGTCGACTCTCCAGAGCTTCCACACGGACACCACCGACAAGACGGGGACAGCACCGTGAAGGAGCCCGTGAGCGCCCCAAGCCATCCCTTGTCCCTGGTCCGCCCTATGGGCACCAGCAACGGTGACGGTGCGGCGGGAGGCTGGGCGGCCGTGATCCTGCTGGGGCCGCCCGCGAGCGGCAAGAGCACCCTGAGTCGCGAACTTGCGACCCGGTACGGCGCGCGCGTCTTCCGGTTGCGTGAATACGCCGCCCGGCACGCCGAGTGCGACCCGGCGGTGACGACCGAGGTCCGCGACGCCCTGGGCTGGTTGCCGGACGGCGTGGCCGTCCGCCTGGTCCGCCGTGCCGTCGTCGACGGCCCCTTCCGGCCCTCGGCGAAGTCCCCGGTGGTGTTCGAGGGCTACCCGGGGAACGCCGTGCAGGCGGACCTGTTGGCCCGGCTGTTCCGGGCGCGCGGGGTGCCGTCGGTGGCGGTCGTACTGCAACTGCCCCCGGACGTCGCCCGGCACCGCGCCCACCGCCGCCGGGTGTGCCCGACCTGCGTCCCGGAACCTGGCGGCGAATCACATCGCCCCACACTCGTCACCCCGGCCGGCGCATGCACCCGCTGCGGGCAACCCGCGCAACTCCGCGCCGGGGACGCCCCGGACCGGTTCGCGGCCCGAACCCGTCGATTCCATCACGAACTTCCGCGCATCCGCCTCGCCCTGACCCGAGGCGCGGTGTCGTGGCGACCGATCGACGCCGACCGACCGGCCGACGCCGTCCTCGCCGCCGTGGACACGGAATTGGCCACCCACCACGCAAGGAAACACCCATGAGCCCGATCGACCTGCCCTTCCCGACCGCGCGGGGGGACGCCTACGGGCACGCCCGCATGCCGGCCCCGGCCGGCGCCGAGGAGACCCGACGCATCGATCGGATCCCCTACGGGCGGTTCCGCAACGTGTACCCGTACATCACGGAGGCGTGCCAACTCCGGTGCGGCTCCTGCTACATGGGTGCCCGGCTGGAACGCGCCCTGAAGATGCCGTTCGAGCAGATCGAAGCCAACCTGCCCGAGCCGGTCGTTCCCGATCCGCGCGTGGTCGGCGTCGACGAGTACGCGACCCGCAAGGGCCGGTTCCACGGCACCGTGCCGGTCGACGTCGAGACGCGCCGGCCGATCGACATGCTGCCCGACCGGGAGGCGGCGAGCCCGACCGCCTGGCCGACCGAACGACCCGGTGTCGAGGTCGTATGTCGAGACCGCGCCCCTCCTTCGCAGAGGGGGCCACCGTCCGGCTCAAAGCCGTTGCGGCCAAATGCCCGGAAATCGACGCCCTCACCCGCCACGTCCGATCCTTCGCGAGAATGCTCACCGAACGCCGAGGCGAACAACTCCCGCACCGGCTCGACGCAGTCCGCCAAGACGACCTTCCCGCCCTCGCCGCAGGCATCGACCGCGACCGCGACGCCGTCGTCGCCGGGCTCACCCTGCCCTGGAACTCCGGCGTCGTCGAAGGACACGTCAACCGCATCATTATGTGGAATCTGAGTTGTCAAGGTCATCGGCGGTGCCGGCAACCGCCGGCCCGCAGTTGTGGGGCAGAAGGGCGATGACCAAGGCGACTGCATCGTCAGGGGTGTCGGCTTCTCCGATGTCCGCCGGCCCGTGAGGTGATCGGGTGTGCCACCAGGTCACTCGGTAACTCCCGTTCGCGGGGGTGATCACCGGGATGTCGTGGGTGTAGGGGAATCCGGTACAGCGGCTGAAGTTCAGCGTCCGGTGGCTGTGGAAGGGAAACAGGGCTCGCAGCTGCGGCTGGGCGTATGCAGCCTCGATGAGCTCACGGTCGACGTGCCGCGCCGAGGTGTGCCGGTAGCTCGTCCATTGGGCCTCGACGGCGTCACCACGCTCGTGTGTCTCGGCGAGCGGACTGTGGTCGACGAACGGGCATGCGGACTTCAAGCGTGCCAAGGTGGCGCCGGACTGCCAAGCGCCGATTGCCGACACAACGGCGTCCAAGCTGGTCGTCGTGCCTTCGGCCATCATGACGCCGTGTTCCCGGAAGTTCACGATGAAGGCGCGCTCTGCGATGCCGAGGAGAGCGGTGGTCGTCCGACTGTCACCGTCTGCTCGGGCTCCGCAGCGCCACCAGCCCGGAGCGCGTTCGGGGAGCACGTCCAGCCCATATCCAGCCTGCCGAACAGCTGTCTGCAGGATGCTCTGGAGCGTTTCGTTCCGACCGAGTTCGGGATATAGGCAGGCCGGGTTGTCCGTGGCGGGGTCAGGCGTCACGATTCCCCCTCTCGCCGATGCACTCCGGGTGCGGTCGGCCCTTCGACATTTCCCGACGGCGGCTCGCTGCGTCGGACTTCGACGAGAGGAAGCAGCGTGGAGTCTGCAGGTATTCCGAGCCGGCGGGGCGTCGGGTCCGCCGGGGTGGGGACGTCGGCGAGGCGGTCGAGGAGCCTGTCCAAGGCGGTCTGACCGTCATCGACGGCATGGCGTTCGTCGTCGGTCAGCGGGATGGTGGCGAGCATGCCGGTGCGGTCGTTCTACGACTTCCTGGTGGAAGAGGGGCTGCGGGAGTCAAATCCGGTGGCCGGGGCCGCTATACGCCGGGGCGTCGGTGGGGCGGGCACCAGCGTGGTCTGGTGCCGCGGCTGACGAAGCCAACCGCTGCTGGATCGTGGCGTTCGCCGGCCCCGACCCCGAATCGATCGAAACCACGTTCACACCCCGACGGCTGGGCCGCTCAGCCAACTCCCTTACATAGACAGCAATATGAGCCCGACCGGCGACCAGCGGGTCGACACCCTCCCGTTCACACACCACCAGGTACTCGGCCGGCCCGCAGGCGTAGGCATCGATCGTCCGAGGCGCCCGGCCAAGATCGCACCACACCTGCAACCATCCCGCTGCCCGCTCGTGGCGCCCCAGCACCGGCCACTTCTCCGTCATTTCTCAAGGCAGAAACCCACCGGAGACGCAGCGCATGAGTTGTCTCGCTCGCTACGGAGTGTAATTGCTCCACAGAACCTGGGCCAGAACCTGAGATTCAGCAGCGCTGGGCTTCCGTCCTGGCCGTGCTGTCGAGCGCGAGCTCAAGCAGACGGCGTGACCGGGGACCGCAGGCCGAGCCACTGCTCGGCGCCCCAGGCATGGAACCGCTCTACCTCGGTGAACCCCAGCTTTGCCGCGAGCCGCATCGAGCCGACGTTGGCGGGTTGGGTGCTGAGCACCACCGACTCGCCGGGAAGGACGCCGTCGAACCAGTCGAGTGCTGCCGCGCACGCCTCGGTGGCGTACCCGAACCCCCACGCCCGCGGCAGGAACAGGTAACCGAGATCGGCCTTCCCCGCGGCAGCCGGGCGACGGTGCCCCGTTGGTCTCCTGAGCAGGATCTGGCCGATCATCGCCCCGTCGAGATCAACGACGAAACTCCCGGGCCACCGCTCGGGCACCCTGGGCATCTCGCGCTCAAGCTCGTCACGCGGCCGGGGGCCGCCGAGGTAAGTGTGCACCTCTGGCGACGCGAGCAACTCGATGAACGCCGCACGGTCCCGGGCCTCGGACTCACGGAGTACGAGCCTCTCCGTCCGGATCGACTCGGGCGGCCAGGCGACGGGTCCGAGCTCAGTCATGTCGACCAGCCAATCAGCAGACTCGGCAGCGATGAAGACTTGCGGACCGATCAACCCACCGGCCCGGGATCCACCCTCATCTACGGAGCCGGGCGCAACAAGCCACGCCTGCCAGGAATGGGATGCACCCTGTTCTCGTGGACATCGAATTCGGCAGCGGCGGGCCGCCTCCCGTCTCGGGCCGCGCACGTATGTCGGCGAGCGCGGCGGACACGGCGGGGCGCTCCATGCTCGTGCCGTGGAACGCACCTGGCCCGGGTCAGAGCGTCCTCGGTACCGGCCGGCGGCGGCTGCGGATCGACCTGAGCAGGCCGGCGGCGGCGACCGCGAAGCCGAGTGGCATCAGGGCGCTGAGCAGGTAGACCGCCGTCGGCAGCGCGTGTGCGCCGATCAGCATGGGGGTGACGGTGGCGAGCGTGGCCACCGTGCCGAGGGCGAAGAGCAGCACGCCGATGCGGACGAGCCGATCGCCGGGGCCTGCGGATGCGTTGGACACAGGCCCAGGGTAGACGGCCCGCGCGGGGGCGAATGCGTCCGGGGCGGGATCCCCATGTCCGGCCGAGAACGCGACCATTAGCCTGGACGAGTGAACGGGGTCACTACGCGTTCCTGCTCGGATTCGATGTGTGCGCCCCACCCAGCCTGGTAAATGCTCGTAAAAGTCCCGACGAAGCCGTCCCGACACGATCGAGGTCTCCCGTGCCCACCGGCAAGGTCAAGTGGTTCGACACCGACAAGGGCTTCGGGTTTTTGTCCCGGGACGACGGAGGCGACGTGTTCGTGCACGCGTCGGCGCTCCCACAGGGCCTGGACACGCTCAAGCCGGGAACCCGGGTCGAGTTCGGCATCGTCGAGGGGCGGCGGGGCGAACAGGCCCTCTCGCTCCGGGTCCTGGATCCGCGGCCCTCCGTCGTCGCCGCGACGCGCAAGAAGCCCGACGAGATGAGTTCCATCATCCAGGACCTGCTCAAGGTGCTGGAGGGCGTCGACAAGACGCTCGAACGGGGTCGCTACCCCGACAAGCGCGCGACGGCGAAGGTCGCGGACCTGTTGCGGGCGGTCGCGGACGAACTCGACGCATAGCGCCGTACGGCAGCGGGCGCTTGGCCTGGCGGCCGGCGCGGTTGTCCTCAAACGCCGGATGGGCTGGTTTTTTGGCGAACCCGGTTGGCCCGTCCGGCGGTTGGGCTGCATGTACGGCCTGACGGCCGGTGTCCTCAAACGCCGGACGGGCTGATGTCGGCGAACCCGGTTGGCCCGTCCGGCGGTTGGGCTGCATGTACGGCCTGACGGCCGTTGTCCTCAAACGCCGGACCGGCTGGTGTTGGCGGACCCGGGTGGTTCGTCCGGCGGTACGGTCCGGTACGCACGGCCTGACGGCCGTTGTCCTCGAGCGCCGGACCGGCTGAATTGGCGAACCCCCTTGGTTCGTCCGGCGGTTGGGATGCGGGTTTGGTGGCGCCCGGTGGTTCGCCCCGCGGGCTACGGGAGTTGCAGGGCGCCCTCGGGGATTGCCGGGACCAGACCCTCTGTGGCGGCTCGGGTCAGGAGGTGGGTTACCGCTGCGTGGCCGGCTTCGCCCAGGTCTCTGGTGAACTCGTTGACGTACAGGGCGATGTGTTGGTCGGCCACCGACGGGTCCATTTCCTGGGCGTGTCGGAGGACGTATGCGCGGGACGCCTCCGGGTTGGCCCAGGCGTGTTCGACGCTGGCTCGGGCCGCCGCGGCCAGGGCGGGCAGGTCGAGGGAGCGCTTGGCGATGATCGCGCCGAGCGGGATCGGGAAGCCCGTGTCGGACTCCCACCAGTCGCCCATGTCGGCCAGGCAGGTCAGGCCGTAGCGGGCATAGGTGAAGCGCGCCTCGTGGATGACCAGGCCCGCGTCCACGATGCCGTCGCGCACGGCGGGCATGATCTCGTGGAACGGGAGCACCTTGATCTCGCCGACGCCGCCGGGCACGTTGCCGGCCGCCCACAGGCGGAACAGGAGGTATGCGGTGGAGCGTTCGCTCGGGACCGCGACCACCTTGCCGGCGAGCGCGGCGGGCGTCGTGGCGCCCAGGCTCAGTACGAGGGGGCCGCAGCCGCGGCCGAGCGCGCCGCCGCAGGGGAGCAGGGCGTACTCGTCCAGGACCCAGGGGAGCGCCGCGTAGGACACCTTCAGCAGGTCCAGCTCGCCGCGTTCGGCCAGGCCGTTGGTGATGTCGATGTCGGCGTAGCGCACCTCGACGGGCGGCGCGTCCGGGAGCAGGCCGTGCGTCCAGGCGTGGAAGACGAACGTGTCGTTCGGGCACGGCGAATAGGCCAGCGACAGGGTCACGGCGTCAGGCTCCCTTCGAGCGCGGCGAAGGCCGCGGTGAGTGCGCGCAGGGCGTCGGGGATGCGCCACGCCGCACGGTCGCGCGGGCCGACGGCGTTGGAGACGGTACGCAGTTCGAGCATCGGCACCCCGAACGCGGCGGCGGCGGTGGCCACTCCGAAGCCTTCCATGCCCTCGGCCGCGGCGCCCGGGTGACGTTCGGCCAACTCGGCGGCCCGCGCGGCGGTGCCGGTGATCGTGGAGACGGTGAGCGCGGGGCCGACCGCGAGCGTGATGCCGGCTGCCCGCAGCGCGTCACCCACGTGGGTGACCAGCCCCGAATCCGCCACGAACCCGCCCGTACCGAACCCCAGTTCCTCGATCGGCACGAACCCGTCGGCGGTCTGCGCCCCCAGATCGGCCGCCACCACCCGATCGGCCAGCACCGTCGACCCGACCGGCGCCACCCCGGCGAAGCCGCCCGCGATACCGGCGTTGACCACCAGGTCGTAGGCGCCACGCGCGAGCGCCGCAGCGGTGCCGGCGGCGGCAGCGGCCGGACCCACCCCGACGGTGAATACGTCCGGGCCGGCCGTCCCCCACGAACGCGAACCGCCGAGCACGGCATCGCGCTCGGCGGTAACGGCGGTGATCACCAGGATGGGCAAGGTTACTTCTTCTTCTCGATCTTGAACGTCCAGATGCCCCGATAGCCGGTCTTGCCGTCGGGCTGCACGACCTGCACCGTGATCGGCGCGCTTTCGGCGGTCGGCTCGCCGTAGGTCAGGCTCATGCCCTTGACGTAGGTGGTCTTGATCGGCGTCTGCGACTGCTGCTTGCCGTTGATCAGCAATGCCCAACCGGCGTCGGCGATCTTCTTGTCGACGCCGACAGCGAAGCTGCCGCCTTCGCCGACCGAGATGGTCTTGCCGTCCGTGCTCTTCAGGCAGTCTTCCGCCTTCGCCTCGTCGAGCGTGCCGTTCTCCTTGTAGCACTCGGCCTCGGAGTGCACCGACGTGCTTCCGCTGACCAGGGTCACCAACGGCGTGGGCTTGTCGATGTTGCAGCCGGTCAGGGCGAGCGCGCCCAGAACGGCGGCGCCGGCGAGGGCGGCAGGGCGGCGAGTCTTCATGATCGGAAGATTACCGGGCGGTCCGCAGCCGAATGCCGGGGGATCGTTTGCGGCGCGTCCGGCGCGTCGTGAGCTTGCGGCCCGCGAGCAGCACCGCCAGCGTGAGTACGCCGGCCGCCACGCTCATCCCCAACGTGCCGTTCAGGGGCAATGCGATGCCGACGCCGCTGCCCATCACCGACGCCACCTGGAGCGCGGTCTCGGTGCGGGCGAAGGCCGAGGTGCGTACCGCCTCGGGGATGTCGCGCTGAATCATCGCGTCCAGGGACAACTTGCCCAATGCCTGGGCCAGACCGGCCACCGCCGCCACCGCGAGCACGGTGACCAGGCTGTACATCAGCGCCGCCCACGCCGCGCAGGTCGCGGACACCAGCAGCACGCCGACGATGATCACCTCCGGCGCGCGGGACTTGAGCCAGGCGCCGAGCCCGGTGCCGATCGCGTTGCCGACCGCGGCGGCGACGACGACTGCGCTGATCGCCTGGGTTGCGGACAGGTCGGCCACCGGGTGCTCACGCATCAGGAAGCCCAGGAACATGATCAGGAACCCGGAGAAGCCGCGCATCGCCGCGTTCGCCCACAGCGCCTGGACCACCGATGGGCCCACGCTGCGCAGCCGCCGGGAGGTCTTGAGCTTGACCGGTTTGCGGCCGGACTCGCGCCCGGCACCCGGCGCGGCCTCGACCGCATCCTCGGCCCTGGGCTCGGGCACCGCGTCGCCGGCCGCGCCCCGGCCGACCCGCAGCTTGGTCAGCGATACCTTGCGTCGGTGTTCGACGCCGGGTGCCTCGGTGCTGAACGAGGCCCGGTCCTCACCCTCGGCCGAGTCGACCTTGGCCGGCAGGGTGAGCGAGAGGATCGCGCCGAGGGTGAATACGACGCATGCCGCGTACAGGATCGCGGGGGTGCCGAGGGTGTACTTGAGGCCACCCGCGAGCGGCGCCGCGGCCATGGTGCCGATCAGCCCGAACATGGTGATCCGCGCATTCGCCTTGACCAGCGAGACCGAGCGCGGTTGCAGTCGGGGCACCACCGCGCTGCGGCTGACCCCGTACACCTTCGAGGACACCAGTACGCCGAATGCGGCCGGATACAGTTCGAGCCCGCCGTCGGTCACCGAGCCGGCCATCAGCCAGCACAGTCCCACCCGGACCAGCATCGCCACCGCCATCGCGAAACGCCGGCCACGCCGCATCCGGTCCAGGATCGGGCCGAGCACCGGGGCGAGCAGCGCGAACGGCGCGAGGGTGATCAACAGGTACAGCGCGACTCGGTCGCGCGCCTGGCCGGTGGGCACCGAGAAGAACACGGTCGTGGCCAGCGCCATGGTCACCAGCGCGTCGCCCGCGTTGTTGATCAGATGCAACTCGATCAGCTTGGCGAGGCCGCTCTCGCCGGCCCCCTTGGCCCGAGCCGCGCCGCGTAGTTTGCCGAAGCCGCCGGTGAACAGTCCGCCGAACCAGCCCAGCGCGCGACGTGCCGGACCTCGGTTCCTGCCGAACGACCCACGGGTCGAGCTCGGCGCACGAACAGTGCGCCGTGATGCGGTGGTGGTCTTGGAGGCTGCCACGCCGGGATCCTGCCCTCGCTCCCTCGGTTGATGCGGTCACGACACGCCAGGATGGCCTCGCTCCGCGCGCCCGTTCGGGAATCGGACGCCTTTTGAGGGTATCGGCGGTGGAGACCTTCGACGCGTGAGAGAGAATCACTCTCGTGAGTGCCGCGACCCGTAGTCGAACCCCGGACCGCCTCTGCGCCGAGGCGGTTGATCTTGCCTTCGCTGCCGCCGAGGAAGCCGCAGGTCAGGACTCCGTCGGCGAGCATCTGGGTGTTCAGGTGGATGGTGATCGCCTGGTCACCCACCTGTTCGCGTGCCGCGAGTCCGCCTACCACGGCTGGCGCTGGGCGGTGACCGTTGCCCGGGCGCCCCGCGCCAAGCTGGTGACCGTGGACGAAACCGTCCTCGTTCCCGGCCCCGAGGCGCTGCTCGCGCCTGCCTGGGTGCCGTGGAACGAGCGTCTTCGTCCCGGCGACCTCGGCGTGGGCGACCTGTTGCCCACCGACGCCGACGACCCCCGTCTCGAATTCGGTTACACCGGAGCGGACGAGACAGAGGAGGAACTGACCGAACCGATCGGGTTCGGTCCCAAGGCGGTCGCCTACGACCTCGGGCAGGGACGCGCTCGCGTTCTGTCCCCGGTCGGCCGCGATCTGGCCGCAGACCGCTGGGACGAGAACTTCGGCCGGGCCACGCCGATGGCCCAGGCCGCCCCGGCGCACTGCACGAGTTGTGGATTCCTGGTCAAGGTCGGCGGTCCGCTCGGGCAGGCGTTCGGCGTCTGTGCCAACGAGTACTCGCCCGCCGACGGTCGGATGGTCTCGCTGGCCTACGGCTGCGGTGGTCACTCGGAGGCGGCCGTGATGCCCGCCGCGACGCCCGCCGCCGAGCTGTCCCTGGACGAGTACCGGATCGAGACCGTGCGGATCCGCCCGGTGGAGACCTCGGCCGACGAGGACGCCCTGGCGCCCGGCGAGGACCAACTGGGCCACTCCTGACATCCGCGCTCTGCGACGCGGTGCGACACCCTGCGACGCGGTGCGACACGCCCGGGACACCGGGCCGTCCTGCCGCCGACCTCGTGGCCGACCCCGCCGTCACCTTCGACACCTCCTTCGACACCTCCGTCAACACGCCGAAGCCGCCACCGATCCGGTGGCGGCTTCGGGTCGTTTCGGCCACATACCGCTCGGGCTGCTCGGGCCACTCGGGCGGCCCGAGTGATTCGGGTCGTTTGGCCACTCGGGCCGCTCGGATCGGCCGGGTCGCTCCGGCCACTCCGGCCACTCGGGCCGCTCCGGCCGCTCGGCCCGTCGAGGTCGCTTCGTGTTCCGTGGGGGGTTCGTCGTCGTTTCCGCCATCCGGGTGGCTGGGTCCGGGTTCTCCGGTTTCGGCTCGGGATTGTCGGTTAGCTGTTTGCGTGGGTTCTGCGCGACTTGATCCATTGCCGTCCACGCCCTGGGATGGCCGGGAAGCCGGGCGCTCGGAAACGCAATAGGGTTCCGGCCACATCCGCGATCGAGGGACGGCGCACGGCATGGGCATCGAGGACCGCTTTGGCACCGCTTCGCTTCGGCGAGCCGTACTGGACGCGTGGATCGCGTCGCCCGCGCGTTTCCGGGAGGACGCGAACGCCGAGGAGGAACTCGCCCTCGGCGGCTATCGCGACCGCCTGGTGGTCGAACTCGCGCAGAACGCCGCCGACGCCGCCGCCCGGGCGGGTGTGCTCGGCCGACTCCGGCTCACCCTGCGGGACGGCGTCCTGGTCGCGGCCAACACCGGCGACCCGCTGCACGCGCAGGGCGTCGAGGCGCTGTCCACGCTGCGCGCCTCGGCCAAGCGCGACGACGGACCCGAGGCGGTCGGCCGCTTCGGCGTCGGCTTCGCCGCGGTGCTCGCGGTCAGCGACGAGCCGTGCGTGCTCTCCCGCACCGGCGGCGTGCGCTGGTCCCTCCAAGAGGCCCGCGACCTGGTCGCCGAGGCGGCCCACGACAACGCCGGCCTGACCGACGAACTGGCCCGCCGCGACGGCGGGGTGCCGGTGTTGCGGCTGCCGATGCCCGCCGAGGGCACCCCGCCCGAGGACTACGACACCTGCGTGGTGTTGCCGCTGCGCGACGGCGCCGCGGCGGACCTGGCCGCCCGGCTGCTCGCCGAGGTCGACGACGCGCTGCTGCTCACGCTGCGCCGGATCGGCGAGATCGTGATCGAGACCCCGGAGGGGGTGCGCACCCTCACCTGTCGGGCCGACGGCGGCGCCCTGGTGGTCACCGACAACGGCGTGGCCACTCGCTGGCGGGTCGGCGAGGACGGCGGTGCGCTCGACCCCGAACTGCTCGCCGACCGGCCCACCGAGGAGCGCCGGCGCGCGGCCTGGTCGGTGTTGTGGGCGGTCCCGCTGGACGCCGACGACCAGCCGCGCCGGCCGAGTGTGCGGCCCGTGGTGCACGCCCCCACACCCACCGACGAACCACTCGGGCTGCCCGCGCTCCTGGTCGCCTCCTTCCCGCTCGACCCGACCCGTCGGCATACCGCGCCCGGCCCGCTGCGCGACTTCCTGATCGAACGCGCCGCCGCCGGCTACGCGAACCTGCTCGGTACCTGGCCGACCAGCACCACCACGATCCTGAGCCTGGTGCCCGGCCCGACCGCCGAGGGTGAGCTGGACGGGCTGCTGCGCCACCGGGTGCTGGCCCGCCTCGCCGACACGGCGTTTCTGCCCGCCGCCGCGCCCGCCCCCGACACCGAGCCGGACGACCCCGACGCGCTGCTGCTCGATCGTGGCACCACCGCGCGCGACCGCGATCTGCTGCGCCCGCGCGACGCGGTGTTGATCGAGACGGCGAGCCCGGGCCTGGTCGCCGCACTGGCCCCGGTGGTGGCCGGATTGCTGCCCGCCGGCCTGGATCGCAGCGCGGCGTTGCGCGTCCTGGGGGTGCGCCGACTGCCGCTGGCCGAGGTGGTCGACCAGCTCGCCGGGATGGACCGGGACCCGGCCTGGTGGCGCGACCTCTACGACGCGTTCGACCCGGCCGCCCGGGACGCGCTCGGCGCGCTGCCGGTGCCGCTGGCCGACGGGCGGATCGTGCGCGGGCCGCGCGGGATCCTGCTGCCCTGCCCGGACAGCCCGGACCTGGCCGCGCTGGACGTACTGCGCCTGCGGGTCGCCCACCCGGACGCGGCCCACCCGCTCCTTGAGCGGCTCGGCGCGATCCGGGCCACCCCGCGCGCGGTGCTGGCCGATCCCGCGGTGCGCGCCGCGGTCACCGAGAGCGAGGACGGGGACGACATCGCGGACGCGATCCTGGATCTGGTCCGGGCCGCCCGGATCGGCCCCGGCGACGAGCCCTGGCTGGCCGCGCTGCTGCTGCCCGACGTGGACGGCGACGCGGTCCCGGCCGGCGAACTGATGTTGCCCGGCAGCCGGATCGCCGCGGTGGTCGAGCCGGACGCGCTCGGCATCGTCTACCCGGACCTGGTCGAGCGCTGGGGCGAGGACGTGCTCGAGGCGGTCGGCGTGCTCGGCACGTTCGGCCTGGTGCAGGAGGACGACGTGGTCCTCGACCACGACGGTTGTGACCACGACCTGGACGCCGAGGACGACTGGCTCGACGACGTGCTCGACCACCTGCCGGACCAGGGGGTGCCGCCGGTCCTCGCCGGGTTCGTCGCGGTCCGCGATCTGGACCTGGTCGCGGACGACGCGTGGGACGAGGCGCTCGAGGTGATCGCCGCGCCGCCGCTGCGCACCGCGGTGATCGAGCCGGCCCACGTACTGCTCCCGGACGGCGGCACCGCCCGGGTGCCCTCGTACACCGCGTGGTGGTTGCGCGGGCATCCGGTGCTCGACGGTCGGCGGCCGGCCGGGCTGCTGGCCGCGGACGGGGACCGGCTGCTGCACGGGCTCTACGACGAGGTGCGGGCGAGCCTGGACCCGGTGTTCCTGACCGCCCTGGGGGTGCGTACGACGCTCACCGCGTTGCTTGCCGACCCGGACGGCCCGGACGAACTCCTGGAGCGCCTGGCGGACCCGGAGCGGCCCGTCACGCGCGATCAGCTGCGCGCGCTCTACACGGCGCTCGCCGACATCGCGCCCGAGCGGTTGTCCGCGCCCGCCGAGCTGCGCGGCGTCTCCGGCGGGCGGATGACCGTCGCCGACGTCGCGGACGCGCTGGTGGGCGACGCGCCGGACCTGGCCGCACTGGTCGCGAACGACTCGGCGCACGTGGTGCTGCCGGTCCGCCCGGACCGCGCGGAGGCGCTGGCGGACCTGCTGGACGTACCGCTGCTGTCCGAGACGATCCCCGGCAAGGTGCTCTCCGAGGGCACACTGCACGAGGTGCCGGACGACGTGCTGGCCGCGATGCCGGACGCGCCGAAGGAATACTTCGAGCACGAGGAACTGATCGTCTCCGGCCCGGGCGACACCGAACTCGACGCCGACTGGCGCTACTTGGACGGTCAGGTGCACGCGACCACGTTCGAGGGCGTGGCCCGCGGCCTGGCCTGGGCGGCGGGCGAGTGGCACCGCCGGTTCGAGGTCGAGCAGCTGCTGACCCACCCGGAGAACGCCGACCACTTCGCCACGGAACGCGACTTCGACGGCGTGTGACCGGACGTCGAGGTGACCGGGCGGCGCACGCCGGGGCTCAGGCCGCGGCGTCCGCCGCCTGCGTTCGGCGCACCCAACCCGAGATGCGCCAACCCAGTTCGAGCAGCGCGGCGCCGACGATCGCGATGCCGATCGCCTTGCCGTTGTTGCCCTGGTCCTGCGGGTGGAGTGCGAAGAAGCGGGCCACGAACGGGACGTAGAGCGCGATCAGGAAGGCGCCGATCATCGCCGCGATCAGCACGATCTTCCACCACGTGTAGGGGCGGGCGACCATCGCCAGGATCCAGATCGCGACCAGGAACAGGGTGATCACCGCGGTGGTGCGGTCCTGGTCGAGGTCGGACGCCTGGTTGAGGTGGGCCAGCCAGTAGGCCAGGAAGGTGGCCGCCGCGGCCACCACGCCGCCGGGGATGGCGAAGCGAAGCACACGCGGCACGAAACCGGCGCGGGCACGTTCGGTGTTCGGCGCCAGGGCCAGGAAGAAGGCCGGTACGCCGATGGTGAGCGTGCCGATCAGGGTCAGGTGCCGGGGCAGGAACGGGAACACGACCCCGGCGACCCCGGTGAGCAGCGACAGGAGCAGCGCGTACACCGTCTTGACCAGGAACAGGTTGGCCACTCGCTCGATGTTGCCGATCACCCGGCGACCCTCGGCCACCACCGAGGGCAGCGTGGCGAACCTGTTGTCCAGGAGCACGATCTGCGCGACCGCCCGACTGGCCCCGCTGCCCGAGCCCATTGCCACGCCGATGTCCGCGTCCTTGAGCGCGAGTACGTCGTTGACCCCGTCGCCGGTCATCGCGACCGTGTGGCCGCGGGCCTGGAGGGCGGCCACCATCGCCCGCTTCTGCTGCGGGGTGACCCGGCCGAAGACGGTGTGGTCCGCCAGGGCCCGGCCGAGTTCGGCCCGGTCGTCGGGCAACCGGCGGGCATCCACGGCGTGTTCGGCGCCGGCCAGGCCGAGTTTGCCGGCCACCGCGCCGACCGAGAGGGCGTTGTCCCCGGAGATCACCTTGGTCGCCACGTCCTGGCTCGCGAAGTAGCGCAGCGTCGCGGCGGCGTCCGGGCGCAGCCGCTGCTGCAGCACCACCAGGGCGGCCGGCCGGGCCCGGGCGCCGGCCTCGTCGGTCAGCCCGTCGGCGGTGGCCAGGAGCAGCACCCGCAGCCCCCGCGCGCCCAGTTCGTCCACCTCGGCGAGCACCGGGTGGCCCTCGGGAAGCAGTACGTCGGGCGCGCCCAGCAGCCACGTGCCGTGGCCGGCGAAACTCGCGCCGCTCCACTTGCGGGCCGAGGAGAACGCGGCGATCTCGGTCACCGGCCAGTCCGGCGGCGCCGGATATGCGTCCACGATCGCCTGGAGGCTGGCGTTCGGACGCGGGTCCGAGCCGCCGAGGGCGCCCAGCGCGGCGTCGATCGGCAGCGCGGCGTCCAGCGCCCGGACCTCGCCGACGTCCATCCCGCCCTCGGTGAGGGTGCCGGTCTTGTCCAGGCAGACCACGTCCACCCGGGCCAGCCCCTCGATCGCGGGCAACTCCTGGAC
Organism: Embleya sp. AB8; assembly: GCF_049739465.1. NCBI lineage: Bacteria > Bacillati > Actinomycetota > Actinomycetes > Kitasatosporales > Streptomycetaceae > Embleya > Embleya sp. AB8. The sequence continues at coordinate 19,738 of NZ_JBMHHY010000036.1, read as the reverse complement.
CAGGCACTGCTTGCGACCCAGGCGCACCACACCGACCGCGAAGGCGACCGAGGTGAGCAACATCAGGCCCTCGGGGACCATGGTGACCAGTCCCGCGACCATGCCGCGCAGCGCGTTGGGCAGGCCGTCGTGGGTGCGCAGTTGGCTGATGATCAGCAGGATGCCGACCGGGATCATCAACCACGTGACGTAGCGCAGGATCCGGTCCAGGCCCTTGCGCAGTTCCGAGTCGACCAGGGTGAACCGACCGGCCTCCTCGGCGAGTCGGGCGGCATACGCGTCGCGGCCGACCTTGGTGGTGCGGAACGCGCCGTTGCCGGCGGCCACGAAGCTCCCGGACATCACCCGGTCGCCGACCTGCTTGCGTACCGGGTCGGTCTCGCCGGTCAGCAGCGACTCGTCGAGTTCGAGCGCGTCCGCCTCGACGACCGCGCCGTCCACCAGGACCTGCTCGCCGGCGCCGAGTTCGCAGACGTCGTCGAGCACCAGTTCGCGGGCGGACAACTCGATGGTGCGCCCGTCCCGGCGCACGCGCGGCTTGGCCTCGCCGACCACGGCGAGCGTGTCCAGGGTCCGCTTGGCGCGCAGCTCCTGGATGATGCCGATGGCCGTGTTGGCCACGATGACCAGGCCGAACAGGCCGTCCTGGGGCGGGCCGACGATCAGGATCAGCACGAACAGCGTGCCGATGATCGCATTGAACCTGGTGAAGACGTTGCCCCGGACGATCGCCGTGGTGCTGCGACTGGACCGGGTCGGCACATCGTTGACCCGACCGCCCGCGACACGTTCGGCGACCTCGGCGGTGGTCAGCCCGGTGCTGGTGGCGGAGGCATCGATCATGCCCTGAAGTTACGTCAGGGAATGTCGGATTTTGTGGCTATTCGGGGGTGGGTTGCGGGGCGCGTCCGGTCCCGCACTCGGCCCGTACTCGGTCGTCCCGACTCAGTCGTCCTGCGCGCTCTGCAGTCGGCGGCAGTACCAGAGCCCGAACAGGCCGAGCCCCGAACCGGCCAGTGCGCACCACGGCCACCAGTCGCGGCCGTCGTCGGCGAGCGAGTCGCGCATGAACCACGCGAGCACGAACAGCGCGAACCAGATCAGGCTGCCGACCGAGACGAGCTTGATGATGTCGCCCTCGTGCGGGGGCGGCGGTGGCCGCATCCCGGTGTCCGAGGCCGGGGGTTCCGGGTCGGCGGGCGACGACTCGGGCGGGTCGGCGACGGCGGCGAACTGCGCGGTATGGGTGGTGGGGGCGCCCAGGGCCGGGTCGGTGGCCGGGTCGTAGGCGCTCGCGCCGGCGTAGTCGGCCGCCCGGTGATCGCCCGAGTCGTAGGCGTCGGGCTCGAAGGTGGGCGACCCGGCCGGGTAGCCGCCGGATTCGTACGCCGGCTCCGCCGGGGGTGCGTAGTCCGCCGGGGCGTAGTCGGTGGGTGCGTAGTCCGTCGGCGGGTACGGCTCCGCGCCGTAGGCCGGGTAGTCGCCGCTGCCGGGGGCGCCCGCGTCGAACGTGTCCTCGACGGGACCCGGCGTCGTGCCCGCCTCCGGGCGCGCGCCGCCCGGGTCGTCCGGATCCGGCGAGGTGCGCCGTCGTTTCCCGCTCCCGTGCCTGCTCACGAAAACAAGGCTACTTGGCCGCCGATCCGGATCCCGCGCGTGCCCCGACGAACAATCGGAGGGACCGGTTCCGATTTCGGCTGTGGCGTCTGGCACTCTTTTGCGGGTCTCCCGGTACTCGTCCCCACCGTGCCGTGTGCGTGTCTCGACTACCCGTTCCCACGCTCCGAGGATTCCGCATGCCCCGCCAGGCCCCCGACGCGACCGCCCCCGAGGTTCCCGCCACGCCGAGGAGCGCTCTCGACCGCTTCTTCGCGATCTCCGCACGCGGTTCGTCGCCGCTGCGCGAGATACGCGGTGGGCTCGCCACCTTCTTCGCGATGGCCTACATCATCGTGTTGAACCCCATCATCCTCGGGTCGGCCCAGGACAAGTTCGGCCACCACCTGTCCCAGCCGCAGCTGGTCACCGCGACCGTGCTGGTCGCGGCGGTGATGACGATCCTGATGGGCCTGATCGGCAACATGCCGCTCGCGCTGGCGGCCGGGCTCGGGATCAACGCGATGGTCGCGTTCCAGATCGCGCCGCAGACCACGTGGGACGAGGCGATGGGCCTGGTCGTGCTGGAGGGGATCGGGCTGCTGATCCTGGCCGCGACCGGGTTGCGCGAGGCGATCATGAACGCCATCCCGCTCGCGCTCAAGCAGGCGATCGGGGTCGGCATCGGCCTGTTCGTCACCCTGGTCGGCCTGGTCAGCGCGGGGGTCGTGACCCGTGTTCCGGACCAGGCGAACAGCACCGTCCCGGTCGCGCTCGGCGCCGGCGGCACCCTCGAGGGCTGGCCGGCCGTGGTCTTCTGCTTCGGCCTGCTGCTGACGTTCGTCCTGGTGGTGCGCAAGGTGCCCGGCGCGATCCTGATCGGCATGATCGCCTCGACGGTGCTCGCGGTGATCGTGCACAACGCGGCCGGCCTGGACAAGTCGGTCTGGGGGCTGACCGCGCCCGAGGCGAACGGCGTCGTGGACACGCCCGACTTCGGACTGATCGGCCACGTGGACCTGTTCGGCGCGTTCGGCCGGGTCGGCTTCATCACCGCCTCGTTGTTGATCTTCACCCTGCTGCTGTCCAACTTCTTCGACGGCATGGGCACGATCATCGGCGTCAGCCGCGAGGCCGGACTGCTCGACGAGCAGGGCAAGGTGCCCAACCTGGGCCGCATCCTCACCGTCGAGTCGGTCGGCGCGATCGCCGGTGGTGGTGCCTCGGCGTCCTCCAACACGGTCTTCGTCGAGTCCACGGCGGGGGTCGGCGAGGGGGCCAGGACCGGCCTGGCCAACCTGGTCACCGGCGGCTTGTTCGCGCTCGCGCTGCTGTTCACCCCGCTGGCCAAGCTGGTGCCCGCGCAGGCCGCCACCCCCGCCCTGGTGGTGGTCGGCGCGCTCATGATGACGCAGATCAGGCACATCGAGTGGGACGACATGACGATCGCCGCACCGGCGTTCGTGACGATCGCGCTGATGCCGTTCACGTACTCGATCACCACCGGGATCGGCGCGGGCTTCGTGCTCTACGTGGTGCTGCGTACGGCGGTGGGCAAGGCGCGGGAGATTCCGCTGCTGTTGTGGATCGTCTCGGCGCTGTTCGTGGTGCACTTCGCGATCGACCCGATCGAGCAGGTGCTGGGCGTCAAGTAGCGCCGCCGCCGGCCCTCGGGGCGGGTTCCGGGTCGCTCGCATGGCGGCTGGGAATATCCCGTTCGGGCAAAGCATTGGAAGTTAGCGAGAGTAAAGAGTTAAGCTAAAAAACGTGTCCCTGTCCGAACCCGACCGTGCCACGGTGGCCGCCCTCCGTGCCTCGGTGTTGAAGCTCTCTCGCCGGCTGCGCAACCAGCGCGCCGACGAGACGCTGAGTCCCACGCAGCTCTCGGTGCTGACCGTGCTCGTGGTGCGCGGCGCCATGACTCCGGGCGAACTCGCCCGGCAGGAAAAGGTGCAGCCGCCGTCGATGACCCGGGTGATCGCCGGCCTGGAGGAGCGCGGCCTGGTGCGCCGCGAACCGCACGCCGACGACCGCAGGCAGGTCGTGGTCTCCGCGACCGAGCCCGCCGCCGCCGTGGTGGAGGAGAACCGCCGACTGGGCAACGCCTGGCTCGCGGAGCACCTCGCCCGGTTGACGCCGGAGGAAACCGAGGCGTTGCGAGCGGCGCTGCCGGTGCTGGAGAAGCTCGCGCAGGCCTAGTCGTTCGGCGCGCCCCGCGTCGCGGTCGGTTCGGTTCAGGGACGGGTGTACATCCGGCCCAGGCCGATCCGTACCACGAAAGGGGCGCCCGTGGCGGCGACAGCCGGCACCTTCTCATCACTTCGAAACCGCAACTTCCGACTCTTCGCCGCCGGTCAGACGGTGTCCAACACCGGTACCTGGATGCAGCGCATCGCCCAGGACTGGCTGGTGCTCAAGCTCACCGGCAGTGCGACCGCGCTGGGCGTGACCACCGGCCTGCAATTCCTGCCCATGCTGCTGTTCGGCCTGTGGGGCGGCGTGATCGCCGATCGTTACCGCAAGCGGCTGCTGTTGATCGGTACGCAGACCGTGATGGGTCTGCTCGCCGCCGTGCTCGCGGTGCTGGTGTTGAGCGACGCCGTCCAGGTGTGGCACGTATGGCTGTTGGCCTTCGGGCTCGGCATGGCCACCGCGGTGGACAACCCCGCGCGGCAGGCCTTCGTGATCGAGATGGTCGGCCGCAAGGACCTGGCCAACGCGGTCAGCCTGAACTCGGCCAACTTCCAACTCGCCCGGATCGTCGGCCCCGCCGTCGGCGGGCTGCTGATCACCGCGATCGGCACCGGCTGGGTGTTCGTGGTCAACGCGGTGTCCTACATCGCGGTCCTGCTCGGCCTGCTGGCGATGCGCGAGAGCGAACTGCGCACGATGCCGGTGGTGCCGCGCGAGAAGGGGCAGTTGCGCGAGGGGCTGCGCTACGTGCGCGGCAAGCCGGATCTGTTGGTGGCGATCGCCCTGGTCGGCTTCATCGGCACCTTCGGCTACAACTTCGCGGTCACCCTCGCGGCCTTCTCCAACGACGTCTTCCACGCCGGACCCGGCTCGTTCGGGCTGCTCAACACGGTGTTCGCGGCCGGCTCGCTGGCCGGTGCGCTGTTCGCGGCCAAGCGCGGTCGGACCCGGTTGCGGGTGCTGGTCGGCGCGGCCGTCGTGTTCGGTCTCCTGGAGACGATCGCCGCGCTGATGCCGGGCTACTGGAGCTTCGCGCTGCTCCTGGTGCCGATCGGGATCGCCGGGCTGACCTTCAATACGGCGGCCAACTCGACCGTGCAGCTGGGCAGCGATCCGGCGATGCGCGGGCGGGTGATGGGCATCTACATGCTCGTGTTCATGGGCGGCACGCCGCTGGGCGGTCCGCTCACCGGCTGGCTCGCGGAGAGTTTCGGACCGCGGACCGGGTTGTTCATGGGTGGCCTGATCTCGTTGGTCGCGGCGCTCGTGGTCGGCGTGCTGCTCGCCCGGCATGCGGGAATTCGGCTGCGGCCGGGCAGCGTGGTGCGCGCGATGCGGCCCGCGCCGGTCGCCGTCACGGCGACACGGTCCGAGTTCGGTAATCCTGTGGTCAAGATCTGACACAGCGTCAGTACGTGTGTGCGACACACCATTTCTTGACGCGGGATTCACACGCACGGGTGACGCACGCCATCGACACGTCACCCGAACCGCTGGAATTCTTGACGAATGGACTACGTGCGGTTCCAGCACCTGTTCCAGGCGGAGGGCCTTCGCCTGGGCCAGGCGGCCGTCACGGACATGGACGCGCCGGTACCGTCCTGTCCCGGTTGGACGGTCGCCGACGTCGTACGACATTCCGTGCTCATGTACACCAGCGCCACCGGGCAACTGAGCCCGGAGCACCGTCCGCAGTCGGACGGCGAGAGCACCAAGGGGGATCTGCTCGACACCTACACCCGGGCACACGCGGCGCTGGTCGCCGAACTGGCCAGGCGGGAGCCGCAGGATGCGATCGAGGGCGAGACGCTCGATCCCGGGCCGGTCGAGGTCGCCGAGGGCGAGCGGCCCGAGCCGGGCACGGCCGGCTTCCTGGTCCGCCGGATGGCACGCGAGGCCGCCGTGCACCGCGCCGACGTCGAGATGGCGGTCGGCACCCCGGGACCACTGGACGCCCAGCAGGCGCTCGACGGCATCGACGAGGTGCTCGGTGTACTGCTGCCGGCGCACTACGACGGCGGCGCGCGCGACGGCGCGAGCGGGCGCACGATCGGCGTGCACAGCAATCGGCACCACTGGCGGCTCACCATGCAGCACTCCGGCGTCACCATGTCGCGCGAACCGGGCTTCGCGGACGCCGCGGTCACCGGGGAGCCCGCCGAACTGTTGCTCTACCTGTGGGGCCGACGGCCCGGCACGGTCGTGTCGCAGACCGGGGACCGCACGGTGCTCGCGGCCTTTCGCCGCCGGCTCGCCGCCTCGATGGTGTGATCCGACGGCGGACGGGTGCGGCCGGAATTCGGCCGCACCCACCGGCCGCGTAGGCTCTGGGGCGTGAATCCCCGCACCAGAACCCGCGTCGTCACGGCCACCCTGGCCCTCCTGCTCATCGCCGTGATCATCGGCGCGTTGATGCGCTAGTGCGGCACCAGCCGCAACGGTTGCCCGGGCCGGCCCGCCGATCGGGCATTCGAACCGGATGTCGAACGGGCCGGCAGGCTGGACCCATGACCCGGAGCAGCGCGTGACGCGCGCGATACGCAGCCGACTCCGCGCCCGTGGCGCCCTGTTCGCGGCCGGCGCGCTGGTGGCCGCGCCGGTCACCGTATTCGCGGCGGCCGGGTCGGCGGCGGCCGATTCGGACGTGCTGTTCACCATCGAGGACGACCGGATCACCGAGTCCAGCGGGTTGGTGGCCAGTGCGCTGCACCCGGACGTCTACTGGACGCACAACGACAGCGGGGACAAACCCCGGGTCTTCGCGATCGGCAAGGACGGCGCGACCAAGGCGACCATCACGCTGGCCGGCGTGGACGCGCGCGACTGGGAGGCGATCACCGTCGGCAAGGACGACGCCGGCAATCCGGCGCTGTTCGTCGGCGACATCGGGGACAACCACCGGGGCCGATGGCCCGAGGTGTGGATCTACCGCTTCACGGAACCCACGACGCTCGCCGACGCGACGATCAAGCCGACGAAGTTCCGGGTGCGCTACGACGACGGCCCGCGCGACGCCGAGGCGCTGCTCCTCGACCCGCGTACGAACAAGCTCTACATCGCGAGCAAGGAGGCCGAGGGCGGCCTGTACGAGCAGCCCGAGCAACTCTCCACCACCGGGCTCAACACGTTCCGGCGGATCGCGGCCGGCGGTGCGATCGTCACGGACGGGGCGTTCGCGCCGGACGGTTCGCGGTTCGTGCTGCGCGGCTACTTCTCGGCCACGGTGTTCGCCGCGCCGGGGCGGGAACTGGGCGGGGTGAACGTGCCGATCCAGCGCCAGGGCGAGTCGGTCGCCTGGAGCCGGGACGGCCGCGAGTTGTTGTTCGGCAGCGAGGGCAAGCGGAGTCAGGTCCGCCGGGTGGTGCTCGCCGGCGACAACCGCCCGGATTCGGTGCGCAGCGCGCCCGGCGGGACGGTGCGGCTCGGTACGCAGACCGGCGAGCCGACCGCCGCCGCCACCGCCGACAAGGGCGACGCCCGGTTCGGGGTGGGGAAGGCCAAGGCGTACGGGCCGGGCCTGTTGGCGGTGGCGGGGCTGGTGGTGTTGTTCCTGCTCGGCCGCCGGGTGTTCCGGTGGCGCAGGCGCGGGAAGGCCTGACCCGATCGACGAAGGGCCGCCGCTCCGGGGCGGGTTCCCGGAGTGACGGCCCTTCAGGTGTGCGGCAGGTGGATCAGAGCTGCTCGATGACGAAGTCGACGCACGCGGTCAGCGCCTCGACGTCGGCCGGCTCGACGGCCGGGAACATCGCCACGCGCAGCTGGTTGCGGCCCAGCTTGCGGTAGGGCTCGGTGTCCACGATGCCGTTGGCGCGCAGCACCTTGGCGACCGCCGCCGCGTCGATCGAGTCGGCGAAGTCGATCGTGCCGACGACCTGCGAACGGGCTGCCGGGTCGGCCACGAACGGGCTCGCGTACGCGGACTTCTCGGCCCACGCGTAGAGCCGGCCCGACGAGTCGGCGGTGCGCGCGACGGCCCAGTCCAGGCCGCCCTGCCCGTTGATCCAGTCCAGCTGGTCGGCGAGCAGGAACAGGGTGCTCAGCGCCGGCGTGTTGTAGGTCTGGTCCTTGACCGAGTTGTCGATCGCGGTGGCCAGGTCGAAGAACGGCGGGATGTACCGGTCCGACGCGGCGATCCGCTGCGCGCGCTCCAGCGCGGCCGGGGAGAACGCGGCCAGCCACAACCCGCCGTCTGCGGCGAAGTTCTTCTGCGGCGCGAAGTAGTAGACGTCGGTCTCGGCCGCGTCCACGGGCAGCCCGCCGGCCGCCGAGGTCGCGTCGACCAGGACCAGCGCACCCGGGTCGGCGCCGGCCGGGCGGGCGATCGGCATCGCGACACCGGTCGAGGTCTCGTTGTGGGTCAGGGCGTAGACGTCCACGCCCGCCTCGGCCTGCGGCAGCGGGTGGGTGCCCGGCTCGGACTTGAGTACGGTCGGCTCGGCCAGCCACGGTGCGGCCTTGACCGACGTGGCGAACTTCGAGGAGAACTCGCCGAACGACAGGTGCTGGGACTTGCGCTCGACCAGGCCGAACGCGGCGATGTCCCAGAAGGCGGTGGCACCGCCGTTGCCCAGGACCACCTGGTAGCCCTCGGGCAGGGAGAACAGGCTGCCGACACCTTCGCGAACCCGGCGGACCAGGTTCTGCACCGGCGCCTGCCGGTGGGAGGTGCCCAGGAGAGAGGTACCGGTCGCCGCGAGAGCGGCGAGTGCCTCGGGGCGTACCTTGGACGGGCCCGAACCGAACCGGCCGTCGGCGGGCATGAGCGCTGCGGGAATCTGGATCTCGGCCACGCGGAGAGCGTAGTCGTGTCCGATTCGTGGGTGATGTGTATTCCGCACAATGAGACGATCGTGGCCGGCATGTGGCGCGGGGCGTCTCGGCGGGTGGACGGTCGGGCCCTCGGCGGTCGCCGGTTCTGCGGTTTTCGCCCGGTCGGGAGGCGGCTCGGGTGAGGATGGCGTGGTGACGGCACGGTTCGGGGATCTCGAAGACGCGTTGCGGGCCCGGGTGCGCGGGGAGGTGCGGTTCGACGCGCAGGCGCGGGCGCTGTTCTCGATGGACGCCTCCAATCACCGCGCGGTGCCGCCGGGGGTGGTCGCGCCACTGGACGCGGACGACGTACTCGCGGCGCTGGCGGTGTGTCACGAGCGGGGCGTACCGGTGACCGTGCGCGGCGGTGGGACCAGCATCGCGGGGCAGACGACGGGCAACGGACTCGTGCTCGACCTCGGCCGGCATCTGACCCGGATCCACGACGTGGACCCGGTGACCCGGATCGCGCATGTCGAGCCGGGTGTGGTGCTGGACGACCTGCGGCGCGCGGCCGGCCGACACGGGCTCACCTTCGGCCCGGATCCGGCCACGCACAGCCGCTGCACGCTCGGCGGGATGATCGGGAACGACGCGTGCGGGTCGCACTCGGTGGCCTGGGGGCGGACCGGCGCTCAGGTCGAGTGGCTGGACATCGCGACCGTGGACGGGGTGCGGATGCGGGTCGGCCGGGACCGGCCGGTGCCGACCGCGGGCCGCGCGGCGGAGATCCACGCGGCGCTGGCCGAGTTGGCCGACGTGAACCTGGCGCTGCTGCGGCGCGGCTTTTCGGCGCTGCCGCGCCGGGTCTCCGGATACGCGCTGGACCGGTTGTTGCCCGAGCACGGCCGCGACGTGGCCCGGGCCCTGGTCGGCTCGGAGGGGACCTGCGTGGTGGTGCTCGGGGCCGGCCTGCGGCTGGTCGAGCCGCCGAGGGCGCGGGTGTTGGCCGTGCTCGGCTTCCCGGACGACTTCGCGGCGGCCGACGCGGCGCCGGGGTTGTTGCCGCACGGGCCGCTGACCGTGGAGAGCCTGAGCGCGGGTCTGGTCGCGTTGGCCGGCTCGGCGCACGATGTCGAACTGCCGCCGGGCGCGGCCTGGTTGTTCGTCGAGGTCGGCGCGGACACGGTCGAGGAGGCGATCGTGCGGGCACACGCGCTGGCCGGTGCCGGGCCGGCGCGGGTGGTGGTGGATCCGGCCGGGCAGCGGGCGCTGTGGCGGATCCGCGAGGAGGCGGCGGGGACCGCGACCAGGATGGCCGACGGCGCCGAGGCGTGGCCGGGCTGGGAGGACACTGCGGTACCGCCGGAGCGACTGGGCGCGTATCTGCGCGAGTTGGCCGAGCTGATGACGCGGCACGGGCTGCGCGGATTGCCGTACGGGCACTTCGGCGAGGGTTGCGTACACATCCGAATCGACTTCGATCTGCTGTCGGCGCGCGGGGTGGCGGCCTATCGGGTGTTCTCCTCGGACCTGGCGGACCTGGTGGTCGCGCACGGCGGGTCGTTGTCCGGGGAGCACGGCGACGGGCAGGCGCGGGCCGAGTTCCTGCCGCGGATGTACGGGCCGGAGATCGTCGAACTGTTCGGCCGGTTCAAGGCGATCTGGGATCCGGCCGGGCTGCTGAACCCGGGCATCCTGGTTCGTCCACACCCTGTGGACGGCAATCTGCGTTTCACCGGGATGCGTACGCCGGTGTCGGTGGAGTTCGGCTACCCGGCCGACGGCGGCGACTTCGCGGCGGCGGTGCGGCGCTGTGTGGGGGTGGGCAAGTGCCGCGAGTCGGCGGACAACACGTCCGGCGGGGTGATGTGTCCGTCGTACCGGGTCACCGGCGCGGAGGCGCACTCGACGCGCGGGCGGGCCCGGATGCTGCACGAGATGTTGATCGGCGAGGTGATCACCGACGGCTGGCGGTCCACCGAGGTGCGCGACGCGCTCGACCTGTGCCTGTCCTGCAAGGGCTGCCGCAGCGACTGCCCGGTGGATGTGGACATGGCCACCTACAAGGCCGAGTTCCTGCACCACCACTATCGGGGCCGGGTGCGGCCGGCGGCGCACTACGCGCTGGGCAACCTGCCGGTGTGGGCGCGTGCGGTGGGCGCGGTGCCGGGGTTGGCGGGGGTGGTCAACGCGGCGGCGGGGGTGCCGGCGCTGCGGCGGGCGGCGCTCGGGCTCGCGGGCCTGGACCGGGCCCGGCCGATTCCGCCGCTCGCGGCCGAGCCGTTCACCCGGTGGTGGCGCGATCGGCCGCGGGTGACCGGGAGTTCGCGTCCTCGGGTGGTGTTGTGGCCGGACACCTTCACCAACCGTTTCCGCCCCTCGGTCGGCCGAGCGGCGGTCGCGGTCCTGGAGGCCGCCGGGTTGGAGGTGGTGGTCCCACCGGGCCCGGTGTGCTGCGGCCTGACCTGGGTCTCGACGGGCCAACTGGGCATCGCGCGACGGGTGATGACCCGTACGCTGCGTACGCTGCGCCCGGCCCTGGCCGCCGGCCTGCCGATCGTCGGCCTGGAACCGTCGTGCACGGCGGCGCTGCGTACCGACGTCCCGGAACTGCTCGGTCTCGGCGACGCGGCGACCAAGGGCCTGGCGGAGTCGGTCAAGACCTTCGCCCAGGCCCTCGAGGACCTCGCGCCGAACTGGTCCCCGCCCCGGCTCGACCGCGAGGTGACGGGCCAACTCCACTGCCACCAACACGCGGTGCTCGGCGACGGCCCGGACCGCAGGCTGCGCGCCCGGGCCGGCCTGACCGGCACCCTGGCCGGCGGTTGTTGCGGCCTGGCCGGCAACTTCGGCTTCGAGGCGACACACGCCGAAGTCTCCCGGGCGGTGGCCGAGGACCGCCTGCTCCCGACCCTGGCCGCCGCTTCCCCCGACGCGACGACCCTGGCCGACGGCTTCAGCTGCCACACCCAGATCACCCACCTGACCGACCACAAGCCGGTACATCTGGCCGAACTCCTGGCCGGGGCGTTGCCGCCGGCCGCAGTGCACACGAAGCCGGCTCGAACCCGCCGTCCCTGACCCCCGGCGGGGACCGGTCGGCCCGGTCCCCGCGTCGGGGTCGGTCAGACCAGGTCGCCCGGGTCGGTGTTGGCGCCGCACAGTATTACCGCGACCTTTTCGCCTTCGGCCGGGGTGTACGCGCCCGTGGAGAGCGCGGCCAGGGCGGTGGCGGCGGCGTGTTCGACGACGATGCGGAAGTTGTCCCACAGGGCCTGGCGGGATTCGATGATGGCCCGGTCGGAGACCAGGACCGAGAAGGCGCCGGTGCGTTGGGCCGTGGCCAGGGCCGTTTCGGAGACCCGGCGTGCGCCCAGCGAGTCGGCGGCGACCGAGTCGATCGGGACGTCCACCACCTTGCCGGCTTCAAGCGCGGCGTTGAGGGCCCGGCAGTGGTCCGGCTCGACCGCGACCGTGCGGATCCCGTGCTCCTCGGCGGCGGTGGCCACGCCCGCGAACAGGCCGCCGCCGCCGACCGCGACGATGATCGTGTCCAGCTTCCCGGGCACACTCGCGAGGATCTCCGGAACCAGGGTGCCTGCGCCCGCTGCGATCAGCGGATTGTCGTACGCGTGCGACATCAGCGCACCGGTCTCCTCGGCGAACCGCCGGGACGCCTCCAGGGCGTCCGCGTACTCGCGTCCCACCAGCAACACGTCGGCGCCGTACGAGCGCAGCCGCTCCACCTTGATCCGCGGCGCGGTCTCGGGCAGGAACACGGTCGCGGTGACCCCCGCGCCGCGCGCCGCCCACGCGCAGGCCAGGCCCGCGTTGCCGCCGGAGGCGATCACGACACCCGCGTCCGGCATCGTGCCCGCCTCGACATGCGCGGTGGTGAAGTTCGCCGCGCCGCGCGCCTTGAACGACCCGGTGTGCTGGATGTACTCCAACGCCAACCACACGTGCGGCGAAGGATGGATCGGCATCACGGTGACCGGCTGGGTCAGCCCGACGATGCGCTCGGCGGCGTTCCTGATGTCGCCATAGGTCAGTTCCGGCGTGGCGGTATCCATGACGGACGACCCTATGCGCTGTCCGCCCGCCGACGGGGGCCGAACCCTCCGCGAGGACGCCGGTGAACGTGCCGATCACGTCGGGGTCGGGGGGCACGGCTGTGGCCCGGCGGGGCCTGCGGGCAGGTCGGGGGACGCGAAACCCCGCTCCCGGGTTCGGGAGCGGGGTTTGGTGGAGCGGACCGGTCAGTGCTTCAGGGTGCGGACCGTGTCGTCGTAGCCGGGGACCTCGGTGATCGGGCGGGTGCCCGGGCCGATGTAGCGGGCGGCCGGGCGGACCAGGCGCGAGGTGCGCTTGTGCTCCAGGATGTGTGCGCTCCACCCGGCGGTCCGGGCGCAGGTGAACATCGAGGTGAACATGTGTGCCGGCACCTCGGCGAAGTCCAGCATCACCGCCGCCCAGAACTCCACGTTGGTGGCCAGCACCCGGTCCGGGCGCCGGGCCTGGAGTTCTTCGAGGGCCGCCTTCTCCAGCGCCGCGGCCACCTCGTAGCGAGGTGCCCCCAGCTCCTTGGCGGTCCGTCGGAGCACCCGCGCCCGGGGGTCCTCGGCCCGGTAGACCCGGTGGCCGAAGCCCATCAGGCGCTCGCCGCGGTCCAGGACGCCCTTGACATACGCCGTGGCGTCGCCGGTGCGCTCGATCTCCTCGATCATGTGCAGCACGCGCGAGGGCGCACCACCGTGCAGCGGGCCGGACATCGCGCCGACCGCGCCGGACAGACACGCCGCGACATCGGCGCCGGTGCCCGCGATCACGCGCGCGGTGAACGTCGAGGCGTTCATCCCGTGCTCGGCCGCCGACGTCCAGTAGGCGTCCACCGCCTTGACGTGCTGCGGGTCCGGCTCGCCGCGCCAGCGGATCATGAAGCGCTCGACGATCGTCTGCGCCTTGTCGATCTCGCTCTGCGGGACCATCGGCTTCTCCAGGCCGCGGGCCGACTGGGCGACGTACGACAGCGCCATCACCGCGGCCCGGGCGAGGTCGTCCCGCGCCTGGGCGTCGTCGATGTCGTGCAGCGGTTTCAGACCCCACACCGGGGCGAGCATGGCCAGCGCGCTCTGCACGTCCACGCGGATGTCGCCGGAATGGATCGGGATCGGAAACGGTTCGGCCGGCGGCAGGCCGGGGTTGAACGCCCCGTCCACCAGCAGGCCCCAGACATTGCCGAACGAGACGTGGCCGACGAGGTCCTCGATGTCCACACCTCGGTACCGGAGCGCGCCACCCTCCTTGTCGGGTTCGGCGATCTCCGTCTCGAACGCTATGACTCCTTCGAGCCCGGGTACGAACTCGGACATCAGGCGGCTCCTCATGCGATCTCGACTGACTTGTGGCCGGGTCCTTCATACCCCGGGCCGGCACACGATGTCTTCCCCGAGCCAGGCCGGGGCGCATGGTGCCGATCAGGCTCCGCACCTGGGGTCCGCCGGTGATTCGGGGAGGTGTTCCGCTCGGTCCGGGCGAGGCCGGGGATGGTGCCTCGCCTGAAACATGGTCCGATCGTAAGTCCGTCGATCAGGATATCTCTCGATATCGAGACGACCTACGCCGGAACACGCCGAGGCGAGTGAGGTCCGGCACAACCCGAAACGGGTTCGAATACCCGGACGTCACCCGGTTGGGGGTGGTTGCCCCGGCAACGGGCGCCGAGTGGTAGTCGTTGTCCGTGGAGTTCACCGAACTGGCCGCGATGCGTCGCCAGTACCGAGGCGCGGGCATCGACGTCGGCGCCCTGCCGCCGACCCCCTTCCCGCTGTTCGCCGCGTGGCTGGCCGAGGTGGCCGCGGCCGAACTGCCCGAGCCCAACGCGATGGTGGTGGCCACCGCGACGCCGGAGGGCCGGCCCAGCACCCGCACCGTGCTGCTCAAGGACTTCGACGAGGACGGCTTCGTCTTCTATACGAACTACGGCTCGCGCAAGGGCGGCGAGCTGGCCGCGAATCCGGCGGTGAGCCTGCTCTTCCCCTGGCATGCGCTGGCCCGCCAGGTGATCGTCACCGGCTCCGCCGAACGAGTGGCGCGGGAGACCACCGCCGCCTACTTCCGCTCCCGGCCGCGTGGTTCGCAAATCGGCGCCTGGGCCAGCGAACAGTCCGCGGTGGTCTCCGGGCGCGAGCAGTTGGAGAAGCGGTACGCGGAGGCCGAGGCCGGGTTCGCGGGCATCGACGACATCCCGGTGCCGGAGTTCTGGGGTGGTATCCGGGTCCGGCCCGACGCGGTGGAGTTCTGGCAGGGGCGCGAGAACCGGATGCACGACCGGCTGCGCTATCGACGCGAGGGCGACCCGGGATCGCGATGGTGGGTCGAACGGCTGAGCCCGTGAGCCGACCGGCTCAACGGTGATCGGACCGGACCGGACCGGACCGGAACGACAGCGACCCGCAGGTCGCTTCTCCGTGCACCTCGGCGAGGTGGCACGAAGGCCGGGGGACGATCCCGGCGACCTGCGGGTCGGGTGTCTGCCTGGTGTTGCCGGCCGCCTGCCTGCGTCCGTCGCGGTGCACTCACGACGGGGCCTGCCGAGCCGGAAAACCGGAGTGGCGGCTAGCGGGCAGCCACCTCACGCGTCCGAATGCTATGCAACTTCAGACCACCTCCTCTCCCGTGTGCCAGTGAGGTTAGATCGGCGCCAGGACCGGTGCAACGGGTTTTCGGGGTGCCGGATCCCACAGCGGAATCAGGAATAGATGCAGGGCACATTGGGATTGGATAGCGCGGGTGCCCACTGCCTCGAAGCGCCTTGCCAAAGCCGTGCTCGCGGATGTGACCCCCCTGCGCGAGTTCCCCTACTTCCGCCGCCTGTGGTTCGGCCACTCGGTCTCCTCGCTCGGTCAGCAGATGACCGCGGTCGCGGTGGCGATCCAGGTGTATGACCTGACCGGGTCCAACTTCGCGGTCGGCCTGGTGGGCCTGTGTTCGGTGGTCCCGCTGATCGTGTTCGGCCTGCTCGGCGGCGCGATCGCGGACAGCCGGGACCGCCGACTGGTCGGCCTGGTCACCGCGACCGGGTTGTCCTCGGTGTCGATCGTGCTGGCCTTACAGGCGTTTTTGGACCTCGGTCAGGTATGGCTGCTGTACGCCGCCGTGGCGGTGCAGTCCGCGTTCTTCGCGGTGAACAACCCGGCGCGCAGCTCGATGATCCCCAAGCTGCTCCCGGCGGACCGGCTGCCGGCGGCCAACGCGCTCAACTCGATAGCCATGGCGCTCGCGATGACGGTCGGGCCGATGCTCGGCGGCCTGGTGATCGGCCTGTGGAGCTTCCAGGCCGCCTACCTGATCGACGCGATCGCCTTCTCCGCCGCGCTGTACGCGATGTGGCGACTGCCCGCGATGCCGCCCACCCGGGGCGCGGACGGGCGCAAGCGGGCCTCGGTGCTCGACGGGCTGCGGTTTCTGCGCGGGCGCCCGAACATCCGGATGGTCTTCCTGAGCGACATCGTCGCGATGGTGTTCGGCATGCCCCGCGCACTGTTCCCGGCGATGGCCGCGACGCTGTACGGCGGCGGTGCCGGCACGGTCGGGCTGCTCGTCGCGGCACCGGCGGTGGGGGCGCTCGCGGGCGGCCTGTTCTCCGGCTGGCTGGGGCGCGTGCAACGGCAGGGCCGGGCGGTGGTGCTCGCGGTGCTCGCGTGGGGGACGTGCATCGCGGTGTTCGGGCTCGGCGGGCCGTTGTGGCTCGGACTGATCCTGCTCGCCTGCGCGGGCTGCGCGGACACGGTCAGCATGGTGTTCCGGAGCACGATCATGCAGGTCGCGACCCCGGACGCGATGCGCGGGCGGCTGGCCGGAGTGTTCATCGTGGTGGTCGCCGGCGGGCCGCGGTTGGGCGACTTCGAGTCCGGGACGGTGGCCGCGCTGAGCACCGAGCGGATCTCGGTGATCAGCGGCGGATTGGCGTGCGTGGTCCTGCTGATCGCGCTGACGCTGCGCCGGCGCGGGTTCTGGCGCTACGACGCGCGCGATCCGCAGCCGTGAGCCGGTCGGCCGGGGTGTGCGCCCCGCCCGACCGGTGCGACCGGTGGCAGGATCAGTCGCGCGGCGCGATCCACACCTGTTCGGCGTGCGCGGCCGGGCGGCCCTCGGCGTCGTAGAGCGTGGTCGCGGTTCGTACCTTGCGCCCCTCCCGACCCAGTCGCCGGCCGAGCACCACGCACGGCTCGTCCGGGTAGGGCAGCGCGTACACATGCGCCGTCATCCGGCCGAGCAACAGCGCGGTGTCCGCGTCCATCCCGGTCCAGCCGCCGGGGCAGTCCAGCGCGGCCCAGACGAACTCGGGCCCGACCTGCTCGGTCCCGGGCGCGACCAGGGACGGATGCGGCGTCCACACACACGCGTTGGTGTCCGGGCGATCGGCGAGCATCCCGGGGAACAACCGCAGTCCGTCGCCCTCGGCGCGGGCGGTGCCGCATACGAAGCAGTCGGTGTACGGATTCCACGGGTCGAACCCGGCGAAGGTCTCGCTCGCCGCGCGCGCCTCGGCCGGGGTCACCGGGTCGATCGGGGCGGGCAGCGGCAGCGCCGGGTCGACCGGGACCGCCTCCGCGATCGGCCCGTCGGCGTCGAGCAACACCGTCGGCGCACCCGCCTCGGCTCCCCGCTCGATCGCCAGCGGCCGGTCCAGCGGTATCGCCCGGCGCAGCGTCACGGTCACCCCGGAGGCCGTCCCGCCGACCGCGCGGCCGGCCAGCAGGCCGGCCAGGTAGCCGCCGTTGCCCATGCCCGGCGGCCCGTTGAACCGGGCGGCGACCACGAGCGGGGGCGGCGCCGACCCCGGCTCGGGACGGTCGTGGGCGGGGGATCGTCGATCCGACGACTGGGACCGTGCGTTGGGCTGCACTGCCGGGTTCACCTCAGGTAGAAGATCCGGTCCGCGTGTTCGGCCAGCAACCGCTCGTTCCACGCGGCTCCGCCGTCGACGTTCGCGGACATGAACACCGGGGGTTCGACCCCCCGGGAGACCAACTGGCCGATCACGCCGACCATCAGCGTCTGCATCACCGCCGAGCACACCACGCCCGAGGTCGGGCCGATCCGCTGGGGTACGCCGTCCGCTTCGAGCGCGGCGTCGCCGGGCGGGACGGCGGTGTCCAGGACGATGTCGCAGTTGTCCAGGACCCGCGTGCCCGAGGGGTGGCGCGGCGACTCGGCCTCGCTGGCCACGACCGAGGTGAGGCCGACCACCAGCGCGCCGCGCTCGCGGGCCCGGCGGGCCATCTCCACCGGCAGGCCGTTGCGCCCGGACAGCGAGATCACCACGAGCGCGTCACCCTTGCGCAGGCCGGCGCCGTCGAGCACCGGGCCGGCCAGCTCGGCGAGCTTCTCCACCGCGCTGCTGACGGTGATCGGGCGGACCGCGAGGTCGTTGCCGGGGGCGATCAGCGGATTGGCCAGAATCAGGCCGCCCGCGCGGTAGATCACGTCCTGCGCGGCGAGCGCGGAGTGGCCGCCGCCGAACACGAACAACCGGCCGCCGGACGCGAGCGCGTCGGCGATCCGATCCGCGGCGCGGTCGATCGTGGGCAGTTCCACGTCCCGCAGCCGCTCCAGCAGCGCGATCGCCGCGTCGAGGTAGCGCGCGCCCAGCTCGACCATCCCCGGTCCTCCCGTTCGTTCGGTGCGTTCGGTTCGTGCGCGGTCGGTGTTGCGTACTTCGTGTTCGGTGCTTCGTGTTCCGTGCTTCGTATTCCGTGCTTCGTATACAGGGTCCGCCGTGCGTGGGCGGATCCGGCACCTTACCGCCGGATCGGCTCGCGGCGGTCGGGACGAGGGGTCTTTCGCCGCCGCGGCACCCGGGCGGCACGGATACCCGATCGGGGGATCCGCAGGAGGGTGGGGGCTTTCGGGATGGCAACGGCATATCGGAACGTTATGACCGTACGCACCCGACAACGTGGGCCCGCTCGGGCGGGCGACACGTACGGATGACGCGGCGGAGCGCGCGGGACGGCGCATTCGGGGGCTCGCCGCGAGGACCCGATCGGCCGGACGTCCGCATCGGCGGTCCAGGTGCGTCAGAATTGCCCGGCAGGACCACCAAGAACGGAGCCGCTGGTCGTGAGTGGACTCATCGACACCACGGAGATGTACCTCCGGACGATTTTCGAGCTGGAGGAGGAGGGTGTGGTCCCGCTGCGGGCGCGGATCGCGGAGCGGCTGGAGCAGAGCGGGCCGACCGTGAGCCAGACCGTGGCACGGATGGAGCGGGACGGGTTGTTGACGGTCGAAGGTGACCGTCATCTGGAACTGACCCCCGAAGGGCGGGGAATCGCGACGCGGGTCATGCGCAAGCACCGGCTCGCCGAGTGCCTGCTCGTGGACGTCATCGGGTTGCCCTGGGAACAGGTGCACGCGGAGGCGTGCCGCTGGGAGCACGTGATCAGCGAGCAGGTGGAACGTCGCCTGCTCGAACTGCTGCGCTACCCGAAGGAATCGCCGTACGGCAACCCGATCCCGGGCCTGGAGGAACTCGACCAGGAGCTGCACGCCGACTCGTTCAAGGAGGGCGGGTTGGTCACGCTGCTGGAGTCGGCGGGGCCGGAGGGGAAGAACGTCGTGGTGCGGCGGCTCGGCGAGCCGCTGCAGACCGACGCGCAGTTGATGTACACGCTGCGCCGGGCCGGGATTCGTCCCGGGGCGGTGGTGAGCGTGCACGAGTCCGCGGGCGGGGTGATGGCGGGCAGTGGCGGTGAGGCCGCGGAACTGTCGCCGGAGGTCGCGTCGCACGTGTTCGTGGCCGCGAGGTAGTTGCGGGGTTTGTGGGGCCCTCGGAGCCGGGTGTCGGGTTCGGGGGCCTTTCGCATGGGGTGGGCGGGGCTTTGCGGCGCCCACCCGCCCACCCGTACCGCCGGGTGGGAAGGCTGCGGTTTCACGGGCAGCGGGGTGGCGTGGTCGGGCCTCGCGATCTGGGTCGGGGGCGGCGGGGGTTTCGGGGGCGTGGGCGGCGAGTGGTTCGGGCCCGGACTCGGCTGTGCCCGTTGATTCGCCTGCGGTTTCACGGGCGGCGGGGTGGCGTGGTCGGGCGCCGCGACCTGGGTCGGGGGCGGCGGGGGTTTCGGGGGCGTGGGCGGCGAGTGGTTCGGGCCCGGACTCGGCTGTGCCCGTTGATTCGCCTGCGGTTTCACGG
>NZ_JBMHHY010000035.1:0-121053 GCF_049739465.1 Embleya sp. AB8 | reverse complement strand
CGGGCGCGGCGGGCGCGGCGGGCGCGGCGGGCGCGGCGGGCGCGGCGGGCGCGGCGGGCGCGGCGGGCGCGGCGGGCGCGGCGGGCGCGGCGGGCTGTTGCCCGCCTGCGCCCGCGCTTTGGCGGCTACTTGGTCAGGTCGACGGCGGGTGGCTCCTGGTCGGGATCGGTGTGGGGCTCGGCGGTCGGTTCGGGCTCGGGCGCAGCATCGACCATGGTGCTGACCTCGGTGTCGGGTTCCGGCTCGGGCGTAGCGTCGACCACCGTGATGACCTCGGTTTCGGGTTCGGGCTCGGTCCCGAGCGGGTGCCCGACCATCGTGTCGAACTCGGGCCCGATTCCTGCCTCGACCCCTGCCCCGGCTTCCGCGTCGAGGCGCCGCTCGATCGAGTCCTCGTGCGCCGCGTAGGCGGTGAAGTCGCCACCCGGCCCCTGCGGTGTCGGCGCCGACTCGACCTGCGCCGCGTCCACGCCGGACCTCGGCACCATCGACCACAGCGCCCCGGCGACACCCGCCACGCCCACCCCGATCGCCGCGGCGGCCAGGGACCACCCCGGGCTCACCGAGAGATGATCGTCCGCCCGCAACAGGTAGGCGATCGCGATGCCGGTGAACACCATCCCCGCGATCAGGGCCATCGGGTCGAACTCGTGCCTTTTCGTCCTCATCGGGATTCACCCTCCATCCGGGTCACGCCGTACGTCCGGGTCCTGCGCGGGCTCGCGGCCCGATCCGGCGGAGCGCTCATCGCGGCAACCGCCCGTTGTTCTCGTACAGCAGCTCCACCTGGCCCAGACCGACCTTCAGGTCCAGCGTGATCGTGCCGTGCTCGGGCAGCTCGATCGGGGCCACGCTCTCGGTCCGGTTCGGCCGATAGCCGTCGTCCCGCCCGACCGGCGTGCGCACGTCGCCGACGTCGGCGGCGCCCTTGAACTCCACCCGGACGTTCTTGGGCACCCACACCTGGATCCGCCCGGCGCCTACCCGGGCCTTGACGGTGGCCCGGCCGGTCGGCCCGAGGTCGAGCGTGCGCAGGTCGAGGTCCAGGTCGCCGCCGCCCAGGCGGTACGACGCGGGCAACGCCGCGACCGTGGTCGGGGTGTACGTCCGCTGACCCCAAGGCCCGTTCAGCGGCACGGTGATCGCGGTGAGCGCGGCAAGCAGCGCGGTCAGCGCGAGCGCGGGCAGGATCAGCAACCGGGCCCGGCCGAGCCGGGCGCCCGCGAGCAGGCCCAGGCCGAGGACCCCGAGCAGGATGGCGACCGCGACGGTGAACGTCACGTCCACCGCGCCGGTGCGATTGAGCACCCACAGCAGGCCACCGACCATCGTGGCCACGGACAGCGTGGCCAACGACACGTACGAGCGCGGACGTTTGGTCGAGGTGACCCGGACCGGCTTCGGCGGCCGCTTCTCGCCCTCGGGCTTCGAGCCGCCACCCGGCACCTGCCACCACATCGGCGGCCCCGGCACGGTGCCGGTGCCCGGTGCGGCGTCGACCTGCGCGGGAGCGCCCGCCATCACCGCGACCCCGGCCGGCCGGCCGGCGGCCTCCTGCTTCTTCTTCGTGTCGGACCACACCATGAACAACACCACGGCGGTGATCATCAGCAGCGGGATGGACGGACCGAAGCCCGAGTCCAGGTAGGTGAAGAACAAGGCGACCCCCATCACGGCCACCACGGTGGCGGCCGACGCCCCGTAGTCGAACTTCCCCGCGAGCACCCGACGCAGCACGGGCTGCTCCTCGCCACGGGCCGGGACCAGCAGCCAGCCCAGGCTGTACACCAGTACGCCCACCCCGCCGAAGAGCGACAACACCGCGAAGACGATGCGGAAGATCACCGGATCGAGGCCGAAGTGCTCACCGAGGCCGCCGCACACGCCGGAGACCATGCGGTCCTCGGTGCTGCGCAGCAGCTGCGGTCGAGTGGTCGTCGTCGTGGGCGCCGCGGACGACCCCGGAGGGCCGCCCGGGACGTCGCCGGCCCGGTCGCCGGCCGAGTCACCGGGTTTCATGTCGTCGTTCATGGGTCCATCGTGGCGTGCCCGCGATCGCGTTCCCATCGGGCTCGGCCCTGGTCGCCCCCTGGTTCGACCCTGAGGGGGAATCAGGGTCGGGCCCTGATGCGGCCGGACTTGCCGACGTGTGACGATCGGTCGTGTGACCGCCGTATATCCGCAAGCCGTGCCCACCCGGCCAGTGCCGCCGACTCCTCGGCTCCGCCGTGCCTCGTCGCACCGGCTCGCCGGCGGCGTCGCCCGCGGGCTGTCCGAACACCTCGGCGTCGAGGTGCTGCTGCTGCGGATCGCCTTCGTCGCGCTGGCCTTCTTCGCGGGGTTGGGGATCGCGCTCTACGCGGCCTTCTGGATCTTCGTACCGCAGGGCGAGGGCACCCAGGTCCCGCCGCCGCGCGAACGCGGCCGGGAGCGGCACCAGGCACTCGCGCTGATCATCGTGCTGATCGCGATGACCATGCTCACCGGCGTGGGCGCGACCACGAGCGGGACGAAGGTCGGCGACTGGATGTGGCCGCTGCTCGTGGCCGGCCCCGGGGTGATCATGCTGTGGCGTCAGGCCGACGAGTCGCAGCGGCAGCGCTGGTTCTCGCTGGACGGGCGCAGCCGGGTGGCGGGTTCGCTGCGCACCTTCGTCGGCGCCGCGCTGGTCCTGGCGGGCCTGATCTTCTTCTCCCTCGGCCGGGGCGGCATCGGCGACGCGTTGGCCGCGATGCGCGGGGCCGGTCTGCTGCTGGTCGGCCTGTTGGTCATCTTCGGCCCGTACCTGCTCCGGCAGACCCGCGAACTCGGCGCCGAGCGTCGGGCGCGGATCCGGGCCCAGGAGCGGGCCGAGGTGGCCGCACACGTGCACGACTCGGTGCTGCACACGCTGACCCTGATCCAGCGCCAGGTGGAGGACCCGCGCGAGGTGGCCCGGTTGGCCCGCGCGCAGGAGCGCGAGTTGCGCGCCTGGTTGTACCGACCGGACGGCGAGGAGCCGGACCGCACCTTCGCCGCCGCGCTGCGCTCGACCGCCGCCGAGGTGGAGGACGCGCACGGGGTGTCGATCGAGGTGGTCTGCGTGGGCGACTGTCCGGTGGACGACAAGCTGGCCGCGCTGGTCGCCGCCGCGCGCGAGGCGATGGTCAACGCGGCGAAGTACGCGGGCGGTGCGGCGATCTCGGTGTTCGGCGAGGCCGACGAGGACACGGTCACCGTGTTCGTCCGCGACCGCGGGCCCGGCTTCGACCCGGACTCGGTGCCTGCCGACCGGCTGGGTGTGCGAGAGTCCGTGTTCGGGCGCATGCGCCGCAACGGGGGCGCCGCGAACATCCGCAGCGAACCCGGCGAGGGCACCGAGGTCGAGCTGGAGATGCGCCGCGCCGACGCCGGCCGGTCCGCTGTGGGAAGGACGAACACGTGAACGCCACCGAGACGAGCACCGAGCAGCACGAGGGCCCGCCCCGCACCCGGGTGGTCCTGGTCGACGACCACCGGATGTTCCGTACCGGCGTGCGCGCCGAGATCGGCGAGGCGGTCGAGGTGGTCGGCGAGGCCGACGACGTGGCAAGCGCCGTGGCGGTGGTCACCGAGACGCGCCCCGAGGTGGTCCTGCTCGATGTGCACCTGCCCGGCGGGGGCGGGGTCGAGGTACTGCGCCAGTGCGCGCCGCTGATCCCGACGGTGCGCTTCCTGGCGCTGTCCGTGTCGGACGCCGCCGACGACGTGATCGGGGTGATCCGCGGCGGCGCCCGCGGCTATGTGACCAAGTCGATCACCGGTGAGGAGCTGATCCGCGCGATCGGCCGGGTCGGCGAGGGCGACGCGGTGTTCTCGCCGCGCCTGGCGGGCTTCGTGCTCGACGCGTTCGCGGCCACCGACGTACCGCCGATCGACGAGGACCTGGACCGGCTCACCCAGCGCGAGCGTGAGGTGTTGCGGCTGATCGCGCGCGGCTACGCGTACAAGGAGATCGCCCGCCGGCTGGTCATCTCGGTCAAGACGGTGGAGACCCATGTCTCCGCCGTACTGCGCAAGTTGCAACTGTCCAACCGGCACGAGCTGACCCGCTGGGCGACCGACCGGCGCCTGGTCTGAGCGCCGGGAAGCCGGGTACGACGACGGCGCCCGTTCCCGGAACCGATCCGGGAGCGGGCGCCGTCGAGGTCTGTGCGCGCGACCGGTGGGCCTAACCGGGTCGAATGGCCGCGTAGAACGGCATCGAGTCCATCGACGCGGTGGTCACGGTCTTGCCCGGGCGCGGAGCGTGCACGATCTGGCCGTTGCCGATGTACATGCCCACGTGCCGGTTGTCCGAGTAGAAGAACACCAGGTCGCCCGGCTTGAGCGCGTCCTTGGAGATCCGCGGACCGTCGTTGACCTGGGTCCAGGTGGTGCGGGTGAGCGAGACGCCCGCGGCCTTCCAGGATGCCTGGGTCAGGCCCGAGCAGTCGTAGGAGCCGGGACCCTCGGCGCCGGAGACGTACGGCTTGCCGATCTGGGCCATCGCGAACGCGATCGCGGCCTGCGCCCGACCGGAGACGGGCACGTTGGTCGCCGGCGGCGCGTCCGTCCGATCCCGCGAACTGCGGTCGCTGCCTCGCGTGTTGTCGTTCGCGTGCTCGTCCGAGTTGAGCACGTCCTGCTTCTGCTTCTCGGTGAGCGTGTTCAGCAGGCGGTTGGCCTCGGCCAACTTGCCCTGGATCTCCGTCTTGTTCTTGTTCAGCTCGGTGCGCAGCTTCTCCAACTCGGCGAGTTGCGAGGAGGCTTCCGTGCGGTCCTGCTGCAGGGCTCGGGCCTGGGCCGCGATCGCCTTCAGCTTGGCGGCCTGCTGACCGTCGAGCTGGGACATCATCTGCGACTTCTGCAGATAACCCTCGGGGTCACCGCTGAGCGCCAGCGACAGCGACGGCGGCAGCCCACCACTGCGGTACTGGTTGGCCGCGATCACACCGATCTGGTCACGCAACGCGTTCAGCGCCGCCTGTTCCTCGGTGATCCGGGCCTGCGTCTGATTCGCGGTCCCCTGCTGCTTGGTGATCTGCTCCTCGACGCCGTTCATCGCGTCGGTCGTCTTGATCACGTCACTGTGCAGCTGGTTGACGCGGTCCTTGGTCTGCTGGAAAGTCTGCGCCGGATCCGCACTCGCGCTACCGGCGAAAGTCATCACACCGGTCATCGTCGCGGCGGCCGTGACCACAGTCGCTGCGGTACGCACGGCGGTGCGCGGCTTGGGCTTTCGATGCTGCCCGGGTCGACGTTGGGACGCCACTGGTGGCGGGTCTCCTTCCTCGGCTGCTTGGCGGGATCGGTGGAGTCTAACCGGGACGAACGGCCGCGTAGAACGGCATCTCGCCGACCGGGGCCTTGGTTACGTTCTTGCCGGGGCGCGGGGCGTGGATTATCTGGCCGTTGCCGATGTAGATGCCCACGTGCGAGTTGTCCGAGTAGTAGAACACCAGATCGCCCGGCTGGAGCGCGTCCTTGGAGATTCGCGGACCGTCGTTGACCTGGTCCCAGGTGGTGCGGCTGAGCGAGACGTTCGCGGCCCGCCACGAGGCCTGGGTCAGGCCCGAGCAGTCGTAGGAGTCGGGGCCCACGCCGCGCGGCACGTACGGCTTGCCGATCTGGGCCGTCGCGAACGCTATCGCGGCCTGAGCCCGACCGGACACGGGCACGTTGGTCGCCGGCGGCGGCGTGTCCGTCTTGCCCCGCGAGCTGCGGTCGTTGGTCCGCGACGAGGTGTCGGTGGTGTTGGTGGTGTTGTTCGTGTGCTCGTTCGAGTCGAGCACGTCCTTCTTCTGCTGCTCGGTGAGCGTGTTCAGCAGTCGATTGGCCTCGGCGAGCTTGGCCTGGACGTCGGTCTTGTTCTTGTTCAGCTCGGTGCGCAGCTTCTCCAGCGCCGCGAGCTGCGACGACGCCTCGGTGCGGTCCTGCTGGAGCACTCGGGCCTGGGCCGCGATCGCCTTCAGCTTGGCGGCCTGCTGGCCGTCGAGCTGGGACATCATCTGCGACTTCTGTAGGAAACCCTCGGGGTCACCGCTGAGCGCGAGCGACAGCGACGGCGGCAGCCCACCACTGCGGTACTGGTTGGCCGCGATCACACCGATCTGGTCACGCAACGCGTTCAGCGCCGCCTGTTCCTCGGTGATCCGGGCCTGCGTCTGATTCGCGGTCCCCTGCTGCTTGGTGATCTGCTCCTCGACGCCGTTCATCGCGTCGGTCGTCTTGATCACGTCACTGTGCAGCTGGTTGACGCGGTCCTTGGTCTGCTGGAAAGTCTGCGCCGGATCCGCACTCGCGCTACCGGCGAAAGTCATCACACCGGTCATCGTCGCGGCGGCCGTGACCACAGTCGCTGCGGTACGCACGGCGGTGCGCGGCTTGGGCTTTCGATGCTGCCCGGGTCGACGTTGGGACGCCACTGGTGGCGGGTCTCCTTCCTCGGCCGCCTACCGGGTTAGCTGACGGGTTCGGGCGGAAGAAGGCGCCCTACGGTGCCGAAGCACCGATTCACCCCAGGGACTGCGAGGGTCCCCGGTTCCGGTTTCGCGCCCGATGACACGTGGTTGCCCACCGTCACCGGAACTCGTCCCCGAATTCGGCGGAGGCGATCGTGTCGGCCGGGTGGCCGACGTCGAGCCGATCGCCTGTCGCAGAACACTAGTCACAGCCGTGTCACGACCATCACCAATGCCCTCTGCATTACCAAAACTTTACCAAGGTCACCGTTTCCTTCTCCGCGTATCACGGGAAAAGCGATCGGATTCCCTAAAGTCGATCTTGCTGCGTTTTGGCGATATTTGGCGCATTCGACCCCTCGGCGAGCCACCGACCCGGCGCCGGCTAAGCTGCCCGGTGGTAGCGGCGGCAACAACGGCCCCAAGAGCACCGGCTCGTCCCGGCGCCGAGGCGATGGTCGACGAGGAGTTGTGACGACGTGGACGTGCTGCGCCAGATCCTGGTGGTCCTGCACATCGTGGGCATCGCCGCCCTGCTCGGCGGCGTCCTGACCCAGTTGTCCGCGCTGCGCACCGGCGAGGTGCGGATCGTGCCGGCGATGACCCACGGCGCGCTGACCATGCTGGTCACCGGCCTGGCCCTGGTCGGCGTGGATCGGCAGGGGCTGGACAAGGACCTGGACACCGCCAAGATCGCCACCAAGTTGGTCGTGCTCCTGGTGATCCTGGTCCTGGTCTGGGGCAACCGCGCCGCCGCCCGGGTGTCCGGGCGGGTGCTCGGCACGATCGGCCTGCTGACCGTGGCCAACATCGCCGTCGCGGTGATGTGGACCTGAGCACCCGGCGCGCCCTACCGGGTGTCGACCACCCGGAACACCTCGGCCATCCGCCCGGCGGCCAGACCGAACCGCCGGGCGTTGCCCTCGACCATCGCCGTCACCTGCGCGCGCAGCTCCGGCAGATGACTCGTCTGGCTGGCGTGCGACAACAGCGCGGCCATCTTCCGCTCGAATGCCGCCGTCACGTCGACCGCGTGGTCCGGCGCCGGCGTCGGCGACAACCACGTCTCCGCCACCGTCCACTCCGCGAGCCCCTCCGACGCCAGCAACTCCGGGTGCGCGAACGGGTTCCGGGCATCGGGATAGATCGCCCGCAGCGCCGCCTCGCCCGCCTCCAGGTGATCCGGGTGACTGGGCGCGAGCCGGGCCCAGTCCCGCTCCGGACTCGGGATCACCATCCGCTGCGGGCGCACCCGCCGGATCACCCGGGTGATGTCCCGGCGCAGCTCGAACGTGGCCGCCACACGCCCGTCCGGATGACCCAGCCAGTACAGCTCCCGCACCCCCACGTGCGCCGCCGCCGCGGTCTGCTCGGCCCGCCGGATCCCGCCGATCGCCGACCGCGGCACCGCCGGATCGAAGCCGCCCGCGTCCCCGTCGGTGACCAGGCAGTAGCTCACCTCGATGCCCGCGTCGGTCCACCCGGCGACCGTGCCCGCCGCCCCGTAGTCGATGTCGTCCGGGTGCGCGGCCAGCACGAGCACCCGCTCCACGTCGCGATCGTCCAGCACCATGTACGTACTCCCTCGATGGATCCTCGTCGGCGCCATGATCCCTGCCCCCACATCGAGGCCCGACCACGACTCGCCCACCACCCACCTAGACTCGGGGAACGATGAGCAGCCTCTTCGACGACATCCCCCTGCCCGGTTTCGACACCGCGGCCAAGCACTCCATCCCCGGCCCGGCGGACGAGATCCCGCTGCCGCCCGAGCCGGACGAGAACCACGTATACGGCCTCCCGGAGGACTATCCGGACGACCTGTACGAAGGGCAGTACGCACCGCCGCCCGAGCCGCGCGACGCCTACTACCGCAACGGCGCCCCGCGCCCGGTGGTGGACCCGGCGCGGCTCCTGGACGGGATGAACCCCCAGCAGCGCGCCGCGGTAGTACACGAGGGGTCCCCGCTGCTCATCGTGGCCGGCGCGGGCTCCGGGAAGACCCGGGTGCTGACCCACCGGATCGCCCACCTGCTGGCCGCCCGCGGGGTGCATCCCGGCGAGATCCTGGCGATCACCTTCACCAACAAGGCCGCCGCCGAGATGCGCGAGCGGGTCGAGGCGCTGGTCGGACCCCGTACCAAGGCCATGTGGGTGTCCACCTTCCACTCGGCCTGCGTGCGCATCCTGCGGCAGCAGTACAAGAAGCTCGGCATGAGCTCGTCGTTCTCCATCTACGACTCGGCCGACCAGCAGCGGCTGATGGCGATGGTCTGCCGCGATCTGGACCTGGATCCGAAGAAGTTCCCGCCGCGCAAGTTCAACGCGCAGGTGTCCAACCTCAAGAACGAGCTGATCGATCACGAGGACTTCGCGGCGAAGGCGATCAACGAGACCGAACGTATCCTCGCGCAGGCGTACACGATGTATCAGGAGCGGTTGCGCCAGGCCAACGCACTGGACTTCGACGACCTGATCATGACCACGGTGCATCTGCTCCAGGCGTTCCCGGACGTCGCCGAGCACTACCGGCGGCGCTTTCGGCACGTGCTGGTCGACGAGTACCAGGACACCAACCACGCGCAGTACACGCTGGTTCGCGAACTGGTCGGCGGCGCGGCCGGCTCTGCGCCCAAGCGCACGGTGGACGGCGACCTGGTCAACCCGGCCGCGGCCGGCCTCGCCGAGCTCGAACCGGCCGAGTTGTGCGTGGTGGGTGACGCGGACCAGTCGATCTACGCCTTCCGCGGCGCGACCATCCGCAACATCCTCGACTTCGAGGCCGACTACCCCAACGCCACCACGATCCTGCTCGAACAGAACTACCGCTCCACGCAGACCATCCTCAGCGCGGCCAACGCGGTGATCGAGCGCAACAGCAACCGGCGCGCGAAGAACCTGTGGACGGACGCCGGCGCGGGCACCCCGATCGTCGGCTACGTCGCCGACGACGAGCACGACGAGGCCCAGTTCGTCGCCGACGAGGTGGACCGACTCACCGACGCGGGCCAGACCAAGCCCGGCCAGGTCGCGGTGTTCTACCGGACCAACGCGCAGTCCCGGGTGTTCGAGGAGGTCTTCATCCGGGTCGGGCTGCCCTACAAGGTGGTCGGCGGCGTGCGCTTCTACGAGCGCCGCGAGGTCCGCGACGTGCTGGCCTACCTGCGGCTCCTGGCCAACCCGGACGACACCGTCTCGCTGCGCCGGATCCTCAACGTGCCCAAGCGCGGCATCGGCGACCGGGCCGAGGCGTGCCTGGACGTGCTCGCCGCCCGGGACCGGATCCCGTTCGGGCAGGCGCTGCGCCGCGCGGAGGACGCGCCGGGCCTGGCCAAGCGCTCGGCCAACGCGGTCAAGGGTTTCGTTCAGCTCCTGGACGACCTCACCGCGGTCGTGGACGGCGGCGCGGGTCCGGCCACGGTGCTCGAGGCGATCCTGGAACAGACCGGCTATCTGGCCGAGTTGCAGGCCTCCAGCGATCCGCAGGACGAGACCCGGATCGAGAACCTCCAGGAACTCGCGGCGGTGGCGCTGGAGTTCGAGCAGGCGCAGGCCCAGGCGGGCGGCGCCGGCACGCTCGCCGACTTCCTGGAGCGGGTCTCCCTGGTGGCCGACTCCGACCAGATCCCCACCGACGGCGAGGACGGCGGCGTGGTCACCCTGATGACCCTGCACACCGCCAAGGGCCTGGAATTCCCCACGGTGTTCCTGACCGGCCTGGAGGACGGCGTCTTCCCGCACATGCGCTCGCTCGGCGACGCGAAGGAGTTGGAGGAGGAGCGCCGGCTGGCCTACGTCGGCATCACCCGCGCCCGCGAGCGGCTCTACGTCACGCTGGCGAAGATGCGCAGCGCGTGGGGCGCGCCGTCGTACAACCCGCCATCTCGTTTCCTGGGCGAGTTGCCGGAGAAGCTGGTCGACTGGCGCGGCACCTCCCCGTCCGCGGCCAAGGCGCTGTCCGCGACCAAGTCGACGGTCGGCTCGCGCGGCGGCTTCGGCAAGGGGGCACAGATCAAGGAACGCCCGATCATCGCGCTGTCCCCGGGCGATCGGGTCACCCACGACAAGTTCGGCCTGGGTACGGTCGTGGCGACCGCGGAGACCGGCGACAAGGCCAAGGCGACGATCGACTTCGGCGCGGGCGGCGAGAAGACCCTGCTGCTGCGCTACGCGCCGGTACAGAAGTTGTAGCGCCGGTACGGGCACGAAATCGTGGGCCGGGCCGAGGAATTCGGCCCGGCCCACGGTGTCGTTCGGGGCTACATCTGACCCGCGATCTGGATCTCGTACGGCGCCGACTCCACGCCCGACGCGGACACCACACACAGCTCGACCCGACCCGGCTCCACGTCGACCGGGACCGGGACGACCACGCACGCGTCGGAGGGGTTGGCGAAGCCGGACTCGGCCGGGATCAGCGGGGCGTGCACGTGTACCGGGCCGAACTTGACCACCACGCGCGCCAGCACGTCCGCCTCGTGCGAGCCGCCCGCCGCCAGGTTGATCCCGCGCACCTCGATGTCGTCGCCCTGGCACACCGCCGAGTCCAGGTCGCCGCGGGTGCGTACGCGGACCACGGACAGGATCACCGGCCGGTCGTTCTCGGCCAGCTTGGCGGCCAGATAGGTGACCACGGAGATCACGGCGAGCGCGACCAGGGTGGCCGGGATGTCCGGGAGCCGGTCCGGGTCGCGGGCCAGGCCGACCACGACGAAGCCCACCGCGGCCAGGTTGACCAGCATGTACTGCGCGTCCACGAACGAGGCCCGGCCCGCGTCGTCGGTCACCAGGTCGCGCAGCGCGGCCTGGTCGGCGCGCAACTTCTGCAGGACCCGGCGGCCGACCTTGTCGCCGACGATGCGCCGAACCGCGACCGCGGCCAGCAGCGGCGCGGCCACCATGGTCAGCTGGTCCCCCGCGACATCGCCCAGCCGCTCCAGGAGCCGGTCCCGCGCACCGCCGCCGGAGGCCGAGGCGAGCCGCATGCCCAGGAACGCGAAGCAGTACATCAGCGTCACCATCCACAGCGCGGCGACCGCCTTGGAGGTGGACAGGCGCCCGTCCAGGCCCCGTACCGGCGCGAACACCCCGCCGCCGTCCCTGGCGGCCCAGCCGACCACGCTGAGCGCCCCCGCGACCACCACGGCCGCCACGATCCCGGCGGTACGCGCGCCGGTCCACCCCGCGCCGATCGCGGTGAGCGCCTGGACCAACACCAGGACGGCGACCAGGAACCACACCACGATCAGTGCCCGGCCGCCGAGCACGCGCAGCCAGGCCTTGCCCTGGGCCCGCCGCACGGTGGCCAAGTCCTGGGCGCGGCCCCGAAGTTCGTCGGAGATCCACTGGCGCGCGCCGCCGTCGGAGTGGGCGACCGCCGAGGGCACACCCTCCTTGCGGGCCAGGGCCCGCCGCAGCGTCTCGAAATCGGCGACGGTCCTGCGGTATTCCTCCCGGACCACGCAATGACAGTCCGGTCCGTGCACACCGACACCGTGCGCCACTTCGCCACGCCCTCCCCACCACCACATACGAACGTGCTCGTTCAGCGGCACATTGTGCCGCATCCGGAGGTGCTCGGATCGCCCCGGTCACGGGAGCCGACGGTTTGTCGAACGAACATCTGATGCAACGTCAACCCCCGTGCCCCACAAGGGCTCCCGCCGACCGCGCGGCGAACTCCCGGCGCCCCGCCGAGAACGCCGCCGGCCCCCGCCGAAAATCGCGCGGGGGCCGGGACGAACAGGGGCGAACGGGTGGGGGCTACTCCCACTCGATGGTGCCCGGGGGCTTGCTGGTGACGTCCAGCGTGACCCGGTTGATCTCGCGTACCTCGTTGGTGATCCGGTTGGAGATCCGGGCCAGTACGTCGTAGGGCAGGCGGGACCAGTCGGCCGTCATGGCGTCCTCGGAGGAGACCGGACGCAACACGATCGGGTGACCGTAGGTGCGGCCGTCGCCCTGGACGCCGACCGAGCGCACGTCCGCGAGCAGCACGACCGGGCACTGCCAGATCTCCCGGTCCAGACCGGCCCGGGACAGTTCCTCGCGCGCGATCGCGTCCGCCTCGCGCAGAATCTCCAGCCGGTCGGCGGTGACTTCGCCGATGATCCGAATGCCCAGGCCCGGGCCCGGGAACGGCTGGCGCCAGACGATCTCGGCCGGCAGGCCGAGCTGTTCGCCGACCGCGCGCACCTCGTCCTTGAACAGCTTGCGCAGCGGCTCGATCAGCTTGAACTGGAGGTCCTCGGGCAGCCCGCCGACGTTGTGGTGCGACTTGATGTTCGCGGTGCCGGTGCCGCCGCCGGACTCGACCACGTCCGGGTAGAGCGTGCCCTGGACCAGGAACTCGACCTCCTCGCCGTGCGCGCCCGCCTCGGCGACCACCTCGGCCGCGGCCTGCTCGAAGACCCGGATGAACTCGCGACCGATGATCTTTCGCTTCGCCTCGGGGTCGGTGACCCCGGCGAGCGCGGTCAAAAACCGCTCCTGCGCGTTCACCACCTTGAGCGAGACGCCGGTGGCCGCCACGTAGTCGCGCTCGACCTGCTCCGGCTCGTCCTTGCGCAGCAGCCCGTGGTCGACGAACACACAGGTGAGCTTGTCGCCCACGGCGCGCTGGACCAGCGCGGCGGCGACCGCGGAGTCGACGCCGCCGGACAGGCCGCAGATCACGTGCTTGGCGCCGACCCGCTCGCGGATCAGCTCGACCTGCTCCTCGACGATGTTGACCATCGTCCAGCTCGCCGCGAGCCCCGCGCCCACCTTCAGGAAGCGCTCCAGGATCGCCTGGCCGTGCTCGCTGTGCAGCACCTCGGGGTGGTACTGCACGCCGTAGAGCCGGGCCTGGTCGTTCTCGATCGCGGCGACGGGGGCACCCGCGCTGGTCGCGGTGACCGCGAAGCCGGCCGGGGCACCGGAGACCGAGTCGCCGTGCGACATCCACACCGACAACTCGGCGGGCAGCCCGTCGAACAGCGTGCTCGCCGGCTCGGTCACGGTCAGCGGCGTCGCGCCGAACTCGGCGAGCCCGGTCTTCTCGACCACCCCGCCCAGGGACTGCGCCATGGCCTGGAAGCCGTAGCAGATGCCGAGCACCGGGACGCCGGCCTCGAACAGCGCCGGGTCGATGCTGGGCGCCTCGTCCGCGTATACCGAGGAGGGGCCGCCGGAGAGGATGATCGCGGCGGGTCGCTTCGCGAGCATCTCCGCGACGGGCATGTCGTGCGGCACGATCTCGCTGTACACGCGCGCCTCGCGCACCCGGCGGGCGATGAGCTGGGCGTACTGGGCGCCGAAGTCGACGACGAGGACGGTCTCGGTGCCGCCCCCGTCCGGGCTGGCAAAGGTCACGAGGGGCCTTCCGGCGAAGCGAAAAAAGGGGTGGATGCCGATTCTACCGGCGTCGCCCGGGTGACCCCGGCTGGTGTCCGCGCCGGCGGGCCCGGCATACTGCCGCCATGTCCTCGTTCGGCGTGACGCACGCACAGCGCTTTAGCTATGGCACCGGGATCCCCGGCGCCGCCGTCACCGCCTGAACGAGTACAACCACAGGCAGACGAAGACGCCCCGGGTCCGGTACCCGGGGCGTCTTCGCGTTTTCCTGCTCGGGCCCCGGAGTGCGGACCCCCTCCGGAAGGCAGGCCCATGGAAGAGCTGGAAGAGACCGAGACCACCACGAACACCCCCTCCCCCGACGACGTGATCGCCGCGGGGCGGGCCCGCATCGACGACCTCGATCGCCGGATCATCGCGCTGATCACCGAGCGGGTGGACACGTCCGTGCAGATCCAGCGAGTCCGCGTCGAGGCGGGCGGCGCGCGGGTGCAGTTGTCCCGCGAGATGGAGGTCATCGCCCGCTACCGCGAGGGATTGGGCAAGCCGGGCACCACCGTGGCGCTGACCCTGCTCGAACTGTGCCGAGGCCGGGTCGGGTCGCAGGCGTAACCTCACCGCGCCGGCCGTCGTTGTGACTGATGGCCGGCCCGCTTGATGCGCGGGCCGGGCAACGCAAGGCCGCCGACGCGATGAGGCGCGCTCGACAGTGCGCCGTGGGACCTCGCGTTGGTGCCGTGACCGGGACGCAGGGGACAGCAACCGGTCACAACCCCGCCGGCGGCCGGTGTCGGGGACGCCCGACATCGGTCGCCGCGCCTTGGGCCGATCCGCGGATCGCCCCGGACGCGCCGGGTCTCGGCGGGTCCCACTCACCACGAAATCTGCGCACCGCGAAATCCGTGCAACGCGGATGTTTCCCGCCATAACTGCCGGCAGCGCCAAGAGTAGCGGGATTCCCCGGTGCCATCGGTGGTTCCGGGGAACCTCGAAACCGGCTCGTGGGCGTCCGGTTAGCGCAATTGATGATCATTAACCGGTCGATAGATGTCACTTTGCCCCGACTTGAGACTCCCACTTCACCGCTCCCCAACCACCGGGAATTCACCCTTCCGCATCGCCACGCCCGCGAGCCACACCACGCACCTCCCCAAAAGGGTCGACGGCGCGCGACATGGGTCGGTCGGGTGGGGGCGAGGGCAGGCGGCAGGAGCGGGGCGGGGCAGCGCGGCGCGCCGCACGCGACCCGACCCGACCCGGCTCGACCCGCGCGGCCAAGCGCAGCGGAGTGCAGCGTTCAGCGGACTCGTAGGGTCTTCAGGATCCGCAGGGACACGGTCAGGGTGCGGGCCCATCGTTCGTCGGTCATGCCGAACGGGGCGGTGATCGGGAGCAGGCGTTCGGTGGCCACCGTCTGGGCCTCGGTGAACTTGGTGATCCCCTCCATGCCGTGCCGCCGGCCCAGGCCCGAGTCGCCCATGCCCCCCATCGGCGCCCCCACGCTGCCGTAGGCCGCCGCGTAGCCCTCGTTGACGTTGACGGTGCCCGCGTGCAGTCGCCGGCCCAGCGCACCGCCGTGCCGGGTGTCACGGGTCCACACGCTCGCGTTGAGGCCGTAGGCGGTCGCATTGGCCCGAGTGACCACCTCTTCCTCCTCGGTGTAGCGATACACCGACACCACCGGGCCGAAGGTCTCCTCGGCACAGACCGCCATCTCGGCGGTCACGCTGGCCAGCACCGTCGGCTCGTAGAACAACGGGCCGAGGTCCGGACGCGCCTTGCCGCCGATCAGCACCCGGGCGCCCGCCGACCGGGCCTCGTCCACATGCCGGGTGACCGTGTCCAGTTGGCGGCGCGAGACCAGCGAGCCCATGTCGGTGTCCCACGCATAGCCCGCCGCCAGCTTCATGGTCTGGATCCGGGCCAGGAAACGGTCCACGAACGCGTCGTGGACGTCGGCGTGCACGTACATCCGCTCTATCGCTATGCACAACTGCCCGGCGGAGGAGAAGCACGCGCGCACCGCACCCTCCGCGGCCCGGTCCAGGTCCGCGTCCGGCAGCACGATCATCGCGTTCTTCCCGCCCAACTCCAGCGACGCGCCGACCAGCCGCGCCGCCGCCCGCTGCGCCACCTCGCGGCCGGTGCGCGTGGAGCCGGTGAAGCCGACGTAGTCCGCCGCCTCGACCACGGCGGTGCCGACCACCGGCCCGTCGCCGAGCACGATCTGCCACAGGTCCTCGGGCAGCCCGCACTCGATCAGCACGTCCTGCGCCCACAGCGCGGTCAGCGCCGTCTGCGTATCCGGCTTCATCACCACCGCGTTGCCCGCGATGAAGGCCGGGATCGCGTCGCCGATGGACAGCGCCAGCGGGTAGTTCCACGGCGTGACCAGGCCGACCACACCTTTGGGGTGACGTACCTCGATCGCCTTCGTCAACACCGGCAGCGCACCGGCCCGCCGCCGCTCGCGCAGATACCCCGCGGCCCGCCGACCGTAGTGCCGCGAGCACAGCGCGACGTCCAGCACCTCCTCGAAGGCGTGCTTGCGCGCCTTGCCGGTCTCGGTCTGGATGATGTCCAGAATCTCCGACTGCCGCTCCAGGACCTTGTCGTGGAAGCGCAGGAACACCGCGCAACGCTCGCGCACCGAGCGCTTGGCCCACGCGGTCTGCGCGAGCCGCGCGCGGGCGAACGCGGAGGTGACGTTCTCCGGGGTGGACTCGGGGAGTTCGGCAACCGGCGACCCGTCGAACGGACTGCGGGTGGTCACCATCGTCGGCACGGTGCCGGTCACCACCCGCCGGGCCAGCCGCGGGCCGGGCAGATCGGGCACGACGATCGAGGCTGCTGCGGGCGCGGGCGCTGCGATGTCCGTCATGCCACCAGCCTAGACAGCACTACTTGCCGGTAACAAGAAGTGGCGCCGCGATTGCGGGCCCACTCACGCGGTGTCGAGATCGGCCAGCGCCGACTCGATGGCGCGGTGATAGGTCGGGTACGCGTACATCATGTCCCGCAGCGTGGCCACCGGCACCGCCGCGCGGATCGCCACCACCAGCGCGCCCAGGATCTCGCCGCCGGCCGGACCGGCGGTGGTCGCGCCGACCAGGACACCGCGGTCGGCGTCCTCGATCACCTTCACGAAGCCCCGGGCGCCGGTGATGTGGCCGCGCGAGGAGGCGGCCAGGTCCGCGAGACCGATCCGGACGTTCAGCCCGGCGGCCCGGGCCTGATGCTCCGTCAGGCCGACCGCGCCGATCTCCGGATCGACGAACGTCACGCGCGGCAGCGCGCTGTGGTCCGCGTCGGGGCCCGCGTTGCCCAGGCCGGCCGCGTGCCGCACGGCCTTGGTCACGATCGCCGACTGGTACATCGCCACGTGGGTGAACGCGCCCTGCCCGGTGATGTCGCCGACCGCCCAGACCGCCGGCGGTGCGCCGCCGGGGTCGACGCGCAACTGCCCGTCCACCGGCAGGGCGTGCGCGTGCGGGTCCACGCCGAGCGCCTCGGCACCGAGCGCGACCAGGTCCACCCGGCGGCCGGTGGCCACCAGGAGCCGCTCCGCCTCGATCGCGCGGCCGTCCGACAGGGACAGGGTGAACAGCTTGCCGTCGTGCGCGACCCGCTCGGCGTGCGCACCGAGGTGGATCTCCACCCCGTCCTCGCGCAGCGCCCACGCGGCCAGGTCCGAGGACTCGGGATCCTCGACGGCCAACACCCGCTCGCCGCTCTCCACGATGGTCACCTGCGTGCCGAACCGGGCGAACACCTGGGCGAGTTCGAGGCCGATCGCGCCGCCGCCGAGCACCGCGAGCGAGCGCGGCGCCTCGGTCGCCTCGATCGCCTCGCGGTTGGTCCACAGCGGGGTGTCCGCGAGGCCCTCGATCGGCGGTACGAACGCCTTGGTGCCGGTGCCGACCACGATCGCGTGCCGGGCCCGGAAGCGCCGCACCCCATCCGCGCCGGTCGCCTCGACGGTGTCCACGCCGGTGATCCGGCCGCTGCCCCGGACGAAGGTCATCCCCTTGTCGACGAGCCGGTCCACGGCGGCCCGATCGTCCCAGTCGGCGGTCAGTTCGCGGACCCGCGCGGCGAGCCCCGACCAGTCGGGACGCTCCTGGTCGCGGGCCTTGGCCGCCGCGTACACCATCGCCTTGGACGGAATGCAGCCCCAGTACGGACATTCGCCGCCGACCAGGCCGTCCTCGATGCCGACGACGGTCAGCCCGGCCGAGGCCAGATTGCCGGCGACCGCCTCACCGCCGACGCCGAGACCGAGGACGATCACGTCGACGTCGATGTGCTCGGCGGGCTGCGGGCTCACGGGTACCTCCGGGGTGGGTCGGGTCGTTGGCACGGTACCCCGCGAGGTCCCGATGATTCGGCCGGACTAGCTCTGTTGGAAGTACGTGGCGGCCTTCTCGAACGCCTCGTGCGCCTTGGCCCAATCCGACTCGTACGACGCGACGTAGATCGCGTAGTCCGTGCCCTTGTCGGTGACGATGCCCAGGTCCATCGCGTGCGCGGAGTTCTTGGTGCCTGTCGCGAGCGGGTCGCCGTTCCAGGTGAACTCCCACACCGCTGCCTGCCAGTTCGCCCGGTAACCGGCATAGTCCTGGAGCTGGACCTGGCGGTAGTCCGGGTGGGCGACCTTGAAATCAACCTCGTTGGCGCGGAAGTTGGCGAGTGGATTCCTGCCGACCTTGGTCAGGCCGATCCGGATCAGCACCTTGTCGCCCAAGCGGTAGTCGATCTGGTCCTTCTGCTGCCCGGTGACCTCACGTTTGGCCCCGATCGGCACGAACAGGCTGAACCCCGCCGGGTCTCTGGTCCACGTGTAACCGGGCACCGTGGCCGGCGCGGCGGTGCCCTGCGGCGGCGGCTTGGCCGGCGGCAGCCCCGACGCGGTGGACGTGGTGGGGGACGAGGTGACCGGGGCGGACGACCCGCCCGGAGGTACCTGAGTGACCGATGAGGCCGGCCCCGACGAGGCCGGATCAGGCGTCGCCTTGTCGTCCTTCCCCTTGTCCTTCGTGACCAAAATCCCCACCACCACCCCGCCGACGATCAGCGCGACCACCAGGGCCACGACCGCGACGATCGGTCCGGTACGGCCGCGCCGGGGCGCCGGGGCCGAGTGGTGGGGCGGTATCGGCGGGTGGGTCGGTGGGCCGCCCGCCGGGGGCGCGCTGTGCGTCGGCGTCGGTTCGGCGGGCGGATACCCCGGCTGCGACCACGAGTTCGGCGGGGTGTTGCCGCCCGGGTGCTGGGCCGCGCCGGTGTCGTGGCCCGGCTGCGCGTGCTGGTGCGGGTCGTACGCCTTGGCCGGCGTGGTCGGCATGCCCGGGGCGACCGCCGGGGTCGGCGGCGGAGGCACCGCGTCGAACTGCCGGGACGGCGTCGAGTTCGCCACCTCGTGCAGGATCCGGGCACCCTCGTCGGCGTCCATCCGCAGCTCGGCGTCCTTGATCAACCAGCCCGCGATCACCGGTGCCAGGCCGCCCGCGTGCCGGGGCGGATCCGCCTCGTCGGTCAGGATCGCGTTCAGCGTGCTGATCATCGTGCCCCGGCGGAACGGGTTGCGGCCCTCGACCGCCATGTACAACACCACCGCCAACGACCACAGATCGGCGGCCAGCAGCGGGCGTTTGCCCTCGGCCCGCTCCGGCGCCAGGAAGTCGGGCGAGCCGACCAGCATGCCGGTCGTGGTGAGCGTCGCGGTGCCGGTCGCGGTGGCGATCCCGAAGTCGGTCAGCACCACCCGGCCATGCGAGGTGACCAGGATGTTCGCGGGCTTGACGTCGCGGTGCAGCACGCCCTTCGCATCGGCGGCGAGCAGCGCGTCGAGCACCTTCAGGCCCAGTTCGGCGGCGTCCGCCGGGGTCAGCGTGCCCTGCGTCTCCAGGATCTCGGCGAGCGACTGGGCCTCGACCAGTTCCATCACGATCCACGGGATGCCGCCGTCCTCGACCACGTCGTGGATGGTGACCACATTGGGATGGCCGATCCGGGCGGCGGAGCGGGCCTCGCGCAACGTGCGCTCGCGCGCGAGGTCCTTCTCCTCGTCGTCGAGGTGGTCGGGCAGCCGCAATTCCTTGATCGCGACATCGCGGTGCAACATCTCGTCCACGGCACGCCACACCGTGCCCATGCCACCTCGGCCGAGCATGGTGCCCAACCGGTAGCGCCCGCCGACGATCCGGCCGCGCGTGCCCCCGGTCTGTGCCACGTATCCTCCCCGCTTCGACCGGCGGTCCCGCCGGTCTCTCCAGACTAGAACCCGTCACATTAGAGGCGGCGGCCCCGGGTTCGGCGGGCGGATCGGCATCCCGGGGCGAGATCTCGCACCGCCGGCGGGTTCGGGTCGGCCGCCGGGCGCCGGGCGCACCCGCCTCACCGAGGGAACGCGGCCCGCCACGCCCAGGTTGCACACCCATCGCGCCGATGCCCGGCGCCGAAGGCGGCGGCCCGCCCGCGCCGGGTCCGCGCCGGGGGTTGCGGACACCGAACACACGCGCGACCGGCCCCGGTCAGTCCGTCGTGCTCGCGCCGCCCTGGTTCGGCGCCGCGCCGGTGGCCCCGCCGCCACCCTTCGACGGCTCGACCGGCGTCTTGCCGGTCGGCGCCGCCGACGTGGGCGGCCGGGTCGTGCTCGGCGGCCGGGTGGTCGGCGACTGCGAGGTGGGCGGCCGGGTGGTCTCCGAAGAGGTCTGCCTCGGGCCGCGGGTCGAGCCGGAGCCCTGGCTCGTGTTGCCGGACGTGCCGGTGTCCTTGTGCCCGGCCCCGCCGGACGGGCCGGTGGTATGCGCGACGTCCCTGCGGGTGCCGGTGCCCTGCGGGTTCGGGGCGAGCGGAGCGCCCGGCGACGCGGCGGGCTTGCCGCCGGAGTCCGAGCCGTCGCCACCGCCGCCGCCCTGGCCGCCCATCGCGGTCGGCACCCAGATCGCCAGCGCGGCCACGACCGCGGCGACCATGCCGCCGAACACGAAGGTCTTGCGCCGCTTCTTGGCCGCCGCGGCGGCGTCGGCGGCCGGGGCGCCGGTGCGCGCGCCGATCCGTACCGGGTTGGGCCGGTCGTCGGCGGTGGCCGAGCCGGGCACCGCGTCGGCGGGCGACCAGGCGGGCGACCCGGTCATCGGGTAGCCGCCGGACGGGCCGGCCGGATCGGCCCCACTCACCGCGCCGAACGGCGGTTCCGGGGTCGCCGGCGGCGCCTGCTGCCACGCGGGCGCCTGCGCCGGCCGGGGTTCGGCGCTCGACGGCGGCGGGGGCTGCCAGGACGAGCGGGTCACCCCGCGCACGCCGCCCGGATCCTCGACGGTCGCGGTGCCCGGCGGCAGCGGCGCGTCCACCGCCGGCTCGGGCTCGGGGGCGCCCGCGGCGACCATGGCGGCCATCAGGAGGCGTTCCGCGCCGTCCTCGTCGGCCCGCTCCAGCGGGTCCTTGCGCAGCAGGGCCTCGATCGCCGGCCACAACGCGTCCGACCGGCTCGGCGGCGCGGGTTCGTCGGTGAGCACCGCGCTGAGCGTGTCCATCGCGCCGCTGCGCCGGAACGGCGAGAACCCCTCCACCGCCTGGTACAGGGTCACCCCGAGGGACCACAGGTCCGAGGCCGGACCGGGCCGCCGCCCGAGCACTCGCTCCGGCGCCAGGTATTCCGGCGAACCGACCAGCATCCCGGTCGCGGTGAGCGTCACGGAGCCGGCCACGGTGGCGATGCCGAAGTCGGTCAATACGATCCGACCGCCGGGCGCCATCAGGATGTTGCTGGGCTTGACGTCCCGGTGCAGTACGTCCGCCGCGCGCGCGGCCCGCAGTGCGGCGAGCACCGCCAGGCCGACCTCGGCCGCCTCGTGCGGGGCCATCGGGCCCTCGGCCAGTACGTCGGTCAGCGAGGGGGCACGGACCAGTTCCATCACGATCCACGGGCGCCCGTCGTCCTCGGCGACGTCGAAGATGGTGACCACGTTGGGGTGGGTGATCCGGGCCGCGGCGCGGGCCTCGCGCAACGCGCGTTCGCAGCGTCCCCGGCTCTCCGTCTCGTCGAGGTCGTCCGGGATCCGGACCTCCTTGACCGCGACGTCGCGGCGCAACAACTCGTCGAAGGCGAGCCACACCGTGCCCATGCCACCGCGACCGAGCGGCTCGCCCAATCGATAGCGCCCATCCACCAGGCGGCCGTGCGAGCCGCTGTCGTGTGCCACGAGGTCCTCCCCAAGACCGTGGACACCACTCGATCCGCCCGTGCGGCGCGTCATTGGCGTCACGTATAGGACGTCCGACCCGCGCCGAAGGTTCCCCGAACACCCGTGGGAATCGGCCGAGTCCGGCCGGCGCGCGGCGCCGGCGCCGGGCGCGCCGCAGCTCCGCCGGCGCCGCTCAGCCTGCGATCGACAGGTGTTCGCGGGCGTGTGCGTAGTACGCCCCGGCCGTGCCCCACAGGTCGTCACGCCCACGTACGGTCAGCCAGTAGCGCACGCCCGACGTGGTACGCACCACCAGGTCCTTGCCGTGGTAGGTGGTCAGGTCCTGGCCCCGCCAGGCGTACTCCCACTCGGCGGCCTCGTGGCCCCGGTAGTCGATGGCCTGCAGGAGCAGGCGCTCGTAGTCCTCGCCGTCCAGCCGCTCGCGACCGCCGATGCTGCCGTGTTCGCGATGCGCGACCGATTCCTCCGGGGCCATCACGATGCCGCGGTCGACGGTGACCGTGACCGAGATCAGCCGGTCCGGATCGGTCACGGTGAGGCCGCTCTGGCTGTCCGTACACGTCCAGCCCTCCGGTACCGGCAGCGCGAAGCCCAGATCGGTCCGCCGCCGCCGGCGCAGTCGCGGTATCACCTTGTTGTCCACGAACGGGCCGACCACCAGACAGCCGCCGATCAGCGCGCCGACGATGATCGGATCAGGATTGATCTTCGCCGCCTCCAACGCCCCACCGGCGATCACCCCGAGCAACATCGCGATCGGCACCGACCGGGAGATCCGCCGATGCGGCAGCACCAGCCAGACACTCAGCGCCAGCGCGAGCAGCACGATCGTGTACATCCCGGTCCAGCTGCCGAACGCGGCCA
Organism: Embleya sp. AB8; assembly: GCF_049739465.1. NCBI lineage: Bacteria > Bacillati > Actinomycetota > Actinomycetes > Kitasatosporales > Streptomycetaceae > Embleya > Embleya sp. AB8. Next base: position 98,183 of record NZ_JBMHHY010000035.1, on the reverse strand, counting down.
GCCAGCGGGCGCCGGCGGCGGTGGCGATGCCGACCGACGTCAGGATGGTCGTCCAGTGCCGGAACCACCAGCGCGGCCAGCGCCGGTAGCGGGCCCGGAAGGCGCCGCCCTCGCGCGGCAGCCGCACATTGGTCAGCGTCTCGTCCCGGCTGCCCCGGTAGCCGCTCCCGCCGGCCTTGCCCGGCGGCCTCGGGGTGCGCGGACGCGTCGCGGCCGGGACCTGCGGATGGCCGGAGACCCGCACGCCGTGTCGGCGGACCGCGCCCGGCCGGGTCCGGTCCGGCACGAAGCGCTCCGAGGTCGGGCCGCCGGCCGGCGCCGGCATGCCCTCGACGATCTCCAGGAGCAGCTCGCGCACCCGGTCCGGCGAGCCGCGCTTGACCGGGTCCTTGACCATCAGCGCCTTGAGCACCGGGGTCAGCGGCCCGGCCAGGAAGATCTCCGGGAAGCGGCCCGCGGCCACCGCCGCCAGCGTGGCCGCGTGCGTGTTGCGCCGGAACGCCGGTCGGCCCTCGACCGCCTCGAACAACGTCGCGCCCAGCGACCACAGGTCGGCCGGCGGCCCCGGCGGCTCGCCCGCGATCTGCTCCGGTGCCAGGTATTCCGGTGAGCCGACCATCGCGCCGGACTGGGTGAGCGTGGCGCTGTCCTCGACCGTGGCGACCCCGAAATCGCTGAGCACCACCCGCCCGTTGCGGGCGAGCAGCACATTGGCGGGCTTGACGTCCCGGTGCAGCACCCCCGCCTCGTGCGCGGCCTCGAGCGCGGCGAGCAGCCGCAGCCCCAGCTCGGCCACCTGCTCGGGCGGGATCGGCCCCTCCTTGTCCAGCTCCTGGGCCAGCGACAGGCCGCGCACCAGCTCCATCACGATCCACGGCCGCCCGTCCTCCTCGGCCACGTCGAAGATGGTCACCACGTTCGGATGGTCGATCCGGGCCGCCGCGCGGGCCTCGCGCAACATCCGCGCACTCAACGTGCCGCGCTCGTCGTCGTCCACGTAGCGGGGCAGCCGCAACTCCTTGACCGCGACATCGCGGTCCAGCATGGTGTCGACGGCCCGCCATACCGTGCCCATGCCGCCCCGGCCCAGTTGATCACCCAGGCGGTATCGCCCCACCAGCAAACGCTCGGGTGCTTCCGGGTCGGTCAAGTCTCTCGCTCCCCATGCAGCCGCGGCCCCGCCGCGCGATCGGGTGGTTGCCCTTCCCATACTCCAGTCCGGCGGCTCGCGCGGTCCACCGGTTCGCGGACGAACCTCGCCGAAAGCCGCCGGGCGGCCCATCGGTGGAACGTGACGACGCCCGGGAAGGTGCCCACGAGGCCGCCCGATCAACCGGCCGCGCGCACCGGCCGCCCGGGCCTCACCCCGGCACGATGTCCTCCGCCCCCAGGCGCACCGCGTCCGCCGTGTGATCGTCGAGTTGTTCCTGCGAGGACCGCTCGGCCTCGATCCGCTTGAGGTAGTAGTCCACCTCCCGGCGCGACTGCTCCTCCGCCCAGCCCAGCACCCGGGCCATCAGCGCGGCACACGCGCGCGCGGCCCGGGCGCCCCGGTCGAACGTCTCGATCGACACCCGGGTCCGCCGATCCAGCACGTCGCCCAGATGCAGGGCACCTTCGTGGGTGCACGCGTACACCACCTCGGCGGCCAGATAGTCGTCCGCGCCGTCCAGCGGATACGCCAGCTCCGGGTCCTCGGCGATCAGCGCGAGCGGCTCCTCGATCAGCGACCCGTACCGGTTGAGCAGATGCTCCACCCGCGCCACGTGCAGCCCGGTCCGGGCCGCGATCGAGGCCCGCGCGTTCCACCACGCGGGATATCCCTCCGCGCCCGCCAGCGGCACCGACGCGGTACAACTCGGCGGCACCTTGCGGTCCAGGCCGTGTACGGCCGCGTCCACGGCGTCTGCGGCCATCACCCGATACGTCGTGTACTTGCCGCCCGCGACCACCACCAGGCCGGGCACCGGGTGGGCGACGGTGTGTTCGCGGGAGAGTTGCGAGGTGGCGTCCGACTCGCCCGCGAGCAGCGGCCGCAGGCCCGCGTACACGCCCTCGACGTCCTCGCGGGTCAGCGGCACCGCGAGCACCCGATTGACGTGGTCGAGCAGGTACTCGATGTCCGCCCGGCTGGCCGCCGGATGCACCTTGTCCAGCTCCCAGCGGGTGTCCGTGGTGCCCACGATCCAGTGCCGGCCCCACGGGATGACGAACAACACGCTCTTCTCGGTCCGCAGGATCAGGCCGGTCGAGGAGTGGATCCGGTCCCGGGGCACCACCAGGTGGATGCCCTTGGACGCGCGTACGTGGAACTGGCCGCGCTCGCCGACCATGGCCTGGGTCTCGTCGGTCCACACCCCGGTCGCGTTGACCACCTGGCCGGCCCGCACATCGAAGGTCTCGCCGGTCTCCATGTCCCGGACGCGCACCCCCACCACCCGCTCCCCCTCGCGCAGGAAGCCGATCACGCTCGCCCGCGAGGCGACCTGCGCCCCGTAGCCAGCGGCGGTGCGCACCAGGGTCAGCGCGTAGCGCGCGTCGTCCACCTGCGCGTCGTAGTACTGCACCGCGCCCACCAGCGCGTCCTTGCGCAACGCCGGGGCCAGCCGCAGTGCCTGACGCCGCGTCAGCTGCCGATGCCGAGGCAGCCCGGGATCGCGCCCGGCGGACAGCGCCATCGTGTCGTAGAGGGTCACCCCGGCCGTCACGTACGGCCGCTCCCACCCCCGATGGCGCAGCGGGTACAGGAACGGCACCGGCTTGACCAGGTGCGGCGCCAGCGTGCGCAGCAGCAGCCCGCGCTCGCGCAACGCCTCGCGCACCAGGGCGAAGTCGAGCATCTCCAGGTAGCGCAGCCCGCCGTGAATCAGCTTGCTGGACCTGCTGGAGGTGCCCGAGGCCCAGTCGCGCGCCTCGAGCAGGCCCACCGACAGGCCGCGCGTGACCGCGTCGAGCGCGGTGCCCGCGCCGACCACGCCGCCGCCCACCACGACCACGTCCAGCTCGTGTGCGGTCATCCGGCGCAGCGCCCGCGCACGCTCCCCCGGCCCCATCGCCGTGGTCCGCATCAGCCACCTCCGAAACCGATCATCACCCGCGGGACCGCTCGGGTGGGGCCGACGCGCCCCTCCCCGCATACCCAAAGCCGGACCGCGGCGACCCCACCGCGGGCCCCGACCCGGCCGCCGAGCCGGCCGAAACGCCGAACGGCCCCGAACACCGGTGGTGTTCGGGGCCGTTCGCGGGTGACTCAGTGTGCGGGCGAGACGGTGACCTCGACCTGCTGGAACTTCTTCAGCTCCGAGTAGCCGGTGGTGGCCATCGCCCGGCGCAGTGCGCCGAACAGGTTCATCGAACCGTCGGACACGTGCGAGGGGCCGAGCAGGATCTCCTCCAGGGTGCCCACCGCGCCCAGGTTCATCCGCCGGCCGCGGGGCAGCTCGGGGTGGTGCGCCTCCGAGCCCCAGTGGTGTCCGGCGCCGGGCGCGTCACTGGCCCGGGCCAGGGCCGAGCCGATCATCACCGCGTCGGCGCCGCACGCGACCGCCTTGGCGATGTCGCCGCTGCGGCCCACGCTGCCGTCCGCGACCACGTGTACGTACCGACCGCCCGACTCGTCGAGGTAGTCGCGCCGGGCCTCGGCCACGTCCGCCACCGCCGTGGCCATCGGTACCGCGACGCCGAGCACACTGCGGGTGGTGTGCGCCGCGCCGCCGCCGAAGCCGACCAAAACGCCCGCCGCGCCGGCCCGCATCAGGTGCAGGGCGCCCTGGTAGGTGGCACAACCACCGACGATCACCGGCACGTCGAGGTCGTAGATGAACTGCTTGAGGTTGAGCGGCTCGGCCCGCCCGGACACATGCTCGGCGGAGACCGTGGTGCCGCGGATGACGAACACGTCCACGCCGGCGTCGATCACGGCCTTGTGGTACTGCGCGGTGCGCTGCGGCGAGAGCGCCGCGGCGGTGACCACGCCCGAGTCGCGGATCTGCTTGATCCGCGCGCCGATCAGCTCCTCCTTGATCGGCTCGGCGTAGATCTCCTGCATCCGCCGGGTCGCCGCGTCCTCGCCGAGCGAGCCGATCTCCTCGATCAGCGGCGTCGGGTCCTCGTAGCGCGTCCACAGGCCCTCGAGGTTGAGCACGCCCAGGCCGCCCATGCGGCCGACCTCGATCGCGGTCTGCGGCGACACCACACTGTCCATCGGCGCGGTCAGAAACGGCAGCTCGAACCGGTACGCGTCGATCTGCCACGCGATCGAGACCTCTTCGGGGTCCCGGGTCCGCCGGCTGGGGACGATGGCGACGTCGTCGAAGTGATAGGCACGCCGGCCACGCTTGCCCCGGCCGATTTCGACCTCAGTCACGTTGCGCCTCTCCTGCTGGAATCGGTGGCTGGGAAAATCCCCGTATCCAAGGGTACGGGGCACCCACACGGGCGAGGGGCCCCGCCCGCGGTACGGACGAGACCCCTCGGTGTAGTACGGCCAGGGTCAGCGCGAGTGGTAGTTCGGCGCTTCCTGCGTCATGTGGATGTCGTGCGGGTGCGACTCCTTGAGCCCGGCCGAGGTGATCCGCACGAAGCGGCCCTTGTCCTGGAGCTCGGCGACGGTGGCGGCGCCCGCGTAGCCCATCGACGCGCGCAGCCCGCCGATCAGCTGGTGCGCGACCGCGGCCAGCGGCCCGCGGTAGGGCACCTGGCCCTCGATGCCCTCGGGGACCAGCTTGTCCTCGGAGAGCACGTCGTCCTGGAAGTAGCGGTCCTTGGAGAAGGACTTGGCCTGGCCGCGCGACTGCATCGCGCCCAGCGAGCCCATCCCCCGGTAGGACTTGAACTGCTTGCCGTTGATGAAGATCAGGTCGCCGGGGCTCTCCTCGCAGCCCGCGAGCAGACTGCCGAGCATCACCGTGTCGGCACCGGCCGCGATCGCCTTGGCGATGTCGCCGGAGTACTGCAGGCCGCCGTCGCCGATCACCGGGACACCCGCGGCGCGGGCCGCGAGCGCGGCCTCGTAGATCGCGGTGACCTGCGGTGCGCCGACGCCGGCGATCACCCGGGTGGTGCAGATCGAGCCGGGGCCGACACCGACCTTGACGCCGTCCACGCCCGCGTCGATCAGTGCCTGGGCGCCGTCGCGGGTGGCGATGTTGCCGCCGATCACCTCGACCTTGGTGTTCGCCTTGACCTTGGCGATCATCTCCAGGACGTTGCGCGAGTGGCCGTGCGCGCTGTCCACCACGATGAAGTCGACGCCGGCCTCGACCAGCGCCTGGGCCCGGCGGTAGCTGTCGTCGCCGGTGCCGATCGCGGCACCGACCACCAGGCGTCCGTCCGCGTCCTTGGTCGCGTTGGGGTACTGCTCGCTCTTGACGAAGTCCTTGACCGTGATCAGCCCGCGCAGCTTGCCCGCGTCGTCGATCAGCGGCAGCTTCTCCACCTTGTGCCGGCGCAGCAGTTCCATCGCCTGGTCGCCGGTGGTCCCGACCTTGCCGGTGACCAGCGGCATCGGGGTCATGATGTCGCGCACCCGCAGCGAGTGGTCGACCTCGAAGCGCAGGTCGCGGTTGGTCACGATGCCGAGCAACCGGCCGGCGTCGTCGGTGACCGGGACGCCGCTGATCCGGAACCGCGCGCACAGCGCGTCGACTTCCCGCAGCGTGGCGTCGGCGCCGATGGTGATCGGGTCGAGCACCATGCCCGCCTCGGACCGCTTGACCGTGTCCGCCTGCGCGGCCTGGTCCTCGACCGAGAGGTTGCGGTGCAGCACGCCGACGCCGCCCTGGCGGGCCATCGCGATCGCCATCCGGGCCTCGGTCACGGTGTCCATCGCGGAGGACAACAGCGGGATCCGGACGCGAATGTTGCGGGTGACCCGCGCGGAGGTGTCCACCTCGCTCGGCACGACGTCGGACGCGCCCGGCAGCAGCAGGACATCGTCGTACGTCAGCCCGAGCATCGCGAACTTCTCGGGTACGCCGTCGGCCGTGAGACTCATGACACCTTCCGAAGGTATTCCGATGGACCGCTCCGCCGCTCCGGTGACCGGGCGGTCCCGGGTATGGCGGAAACGCGCGCTCGGCAAGCGGATGGGTGGATTGAGGGTTCATGCTACTGGGCCCGCGCGGTGCTTCGAGCCCGCTTGTCGATGGTGAGCACAACCGCGCACCGGGCGCCGGTCATTCCCGGTCCGGCTCAGCAGCGGTCGGGCACCACCCGGCGGCGGTTCGCCGCGGTCCCGTCGACCTCGGCGAGCAGCGCGTCGAACAGCCGGACCACCCGATCCTGGGCGGGGGTCGGGCGGCGCCGGCGCAGTTGCTCGACAAGTTCGTCGTCCTGGCGCAGCAGGCCCAGATCGGCGGTGCCGGATCGGCCGCCGAGCCGCACACCGCCGCCGCTCACGCGGTCTTCTCCTCGCCCGCCAACGCCCTCAGCCGAGTCAGCGCACGGTGTTGCGCGACGCGCACCGCGCCGGGCGACATGCCCATCGCCCGCCCGGTCTCCTCGGCGGAGAGCCCCACCGCGACCCGCAACACCAGCAGTTCGCGCAGGTTGTCGGGGAGTCGGCCGAGCAGCGCCCGCGCGTGCGCGGCGTCGCTGCGCCGCACCACCTGGTCCTCGGGTCCGGGGTGATCGTCCACCGCCTCGGGCAGATCGCACGTGGGCACCGCGCCGCGCATCGCGGCCCGTTGCACGTCGACCACCTTGTGCGCGGCGATGCCGAACACGAACGCCTCGAACGGCCGGCCCTCGTCCCGATAGCGCGGCAGCGCGGACAACACGGCCAGGCAGACCTCCTGCGCCGCGTCGTCCGCCGCGTGCTCGGCGCCGGAGACCCGACCGAGCCGGGCCCGGCAGTAGCGCAGCACCAGTGGCCGCACGTAGGCGAGGAGTTCGTCGGTGGCCTGCACATCCCCTCGAACCGCGCGAACCACGACGGCGCGCATGCCGTCGTCGGCCTGCGCGTGTGCTTCGTACGACTCGTCCGGCATTCGCTCGGGGGTCCCACCCATGCCATTCAGTATGCAGGGATCGGCGACCGAATCGCGGCCATGCCGACCCGGGGGACTCATCCGGCCCCCCGGGCAACGGCATTCACCGCACGGGCCCTCGCCCATCGGGGGCCGTCGGCACGCGCCTCATCGCACAAGTCCCCACCGACCGTGCCCACCCGGGGGGCCGGCCCCCGGGCCCCGACGGTCGGCGCGGTCCTCGCTGTCGTGCGTCATCGCACGAGTCCCCACCGGAAGCCGAGCGCGACCGCGTGGGCCCGGTCGGACGCGCCCAGCTTCTTGAACAGCCGGCGGGCGTGGGTCTTGACCGTGTCCTCCGACAGGAACAGTTCGCGCCCGATCTCGGCGTTGCTGCGCCCGTGGCTCATGCCCTCGAGCACCTGGATCTCACGTGCCGTCAAGGTCGGCGCCACGCCCATGTCGGGCGAGCGAAGGCGCCTGGGCGCGAGCCGCCAGGTGGGGTCGGCGAGCGCCTGGGAGACGGTCGCGCGCAACTCCGCGCGCGACGCGTCCTTGTGCAGATATCCCCGAGCCCCGGCGGCGACCGCGAGGGCCACGCCGTCCAGGTCCTCGGCCATCGTCAGCATGATCACCCGTGCGCCGGGGTCGCCGGCCAGGAGGCGGCGCACCGCCTCGACGCCGCCGAGCCCGGGCATCCGCACGTCCATGAGGACGAGATCGGACCGCTCCGCGCCCCAGCGCCGCAGTACCTCCTCGCCACTCGTGGCCGTCGTCACCCTCTCGACGCCGGGGACCGTGGCCACCGCCCGCCGCAGGGTCTCCCGAACCAGCGGGGAATCGTCGCAGACCAGGACGGTCGTCATCGCCGGCCTCCGCAGTGGATCCGCGTCACGTTGAGCCTCCACGCCTGTACGTACCGTTTCCTTTGCGGCGGTCCCGAAGGACGCTGCATCGGGGCCTGACCCCGACCGCCTTCGTCGCCATCCGCTTCACCCACCCCAACGAGCATCACTCGAAAGGGTTACGGGGGGAGTTCCGCTCCGCCGGTACGACAACGAGGCGACCACACGGAAGGACACGCAAGAGTGACGCTTCAAGCACACACCGTCACTATTCATCGCATCCTTCCCCCACTCCCACCGCGCCGCACGGAGCCACACCGCCCGGGTGGCCGCATACGCCACCAGAGTGGGTAATTTTTTCTGCTTTCAATGCATAAGTGGGAATTAGGATTGGAACTGATCATTTCGTGACACAGTCGCACCTACTTCTGATCGCTTGATCACGACTGTTCTGCACGGTCTGCACCACGAGGTGGCATCCCTGCTCACCGACAACTCGTACGCGATAAGCAGAGGGACGAGTCATGGCTGATTTCTCGCGACTCCCCGGCCCCAACGCCGATCTGTGGGACTGGCAGCTCTCGGCAGCCTGTCGCGGAGTCGACAGCGCACTGTTCTTCCATCCCGAAGGCGAACGAGGCGCCGCCAGGGTCGCCCGGGAGGCCTCGGCCAAGGAAGTCTGCATGCGGTGCCCGGTCCGTCGCCAGTGCGCCACGCACGCCCTGAAGGTGCGCGAGCCGTATGGCGTATGGGGCGGACTCACCGAGGACGAACGGGTCGAACTCGACAGCGACCGCCGACACGGGGTCGCCGCGGAACGGGCGGCGGCGGCCGGCGCCGCGTCCGTGACGCACTGAGGCCCGACACACCCACCAGGAAGCTCGGCGGCCCGCCCCGATCGGGGCGGGCCGCCGAGCTTCGCCACGAGCACGGGCTGCACGTGTCGCCCAGGCTTGAAAACACGCCCCGGACAGGGCCTAGCCGAGCGCGGACATGTCCAGCTCCCACATCCTCGGCCAGTCCCGGCCGCGGAACGCCGCGTCGGTGCCGCCGTCGCAGAAGACCACCGAGCCGACGAAGAAGGTCGACTCGCCGCCGAGCAGGAACGCCACCAGCGCGGCGATCTCCTCCGGGCGCCCGCCGCGACCGGCCGGGATGGTGTTCCGGAACATCGCCATGCCCTCGGCGGTCAGCGGGTCCTTGCCGCCCTCGACCGTCATCGGCGTCTCGATCAGGCCGGGCGCGATCGCGTTGAGCCGGATGCCGTCGGCGATGTACTCGGCGCTCTTGGTCCGGGCGTACCAGGCCAGCGCCGCCTTGGTCGCCGGGTAGGCCTGCACGGCGGCGAACTCCCCGAACGCCTCGGTGGCCCTGCTCGCGCCCGCCTCGTCGCCCGCCAGACACAGCTCGGCCACCTCCACCGGCCAGTTCGGCTGGGCGGTCGAGGAGTTGGAGCCGATCAGCACGACGGAGGCGTTCGTACCGGCCGCGAGCAGCGGACGCAGCCCCTCCAGGAGCACGATCGCGCCGAAGTAGTTCACCGACACCAGCAGCCCGCCCGGCCGCCCGGTGGCCGCCGCGAGGCCGGCGAACGGTACGAAGCCGTCCAGGACGCCGTCGGACAGCTCGGTGATCCTCGCGATCGCCTCGGCGCGCCCCTCGGCGGTGCCCAGGTTCGCGGTGACGTCGGCGTCGCGCAGGTCGACGCCGACGACCCGGTGACCGTCCGCCTCCAGGCGGGCCTTGGTCGCGGCGCCCAGACCCGAGGCCGCGCCGGTGATCGCGTAGGTACCCATGTCTCTCCTTCGGTGGTGCTCGACGGCAGTCGCCCGCAGCCGGATTCCTGACGGTCCGTCAGGAATCCGGCTGCGGGCACTCTCGCAGATCCGGCCGGGACGAGAAAGGCCGACGGGCCCGACCGCGGGAAGCGGTCGGGCCCGTCGAGGGTGCAGCGGGTGGAACGGGATGTAACTACCGGAACTAGTGCGAGTGGCCGTGGCCGCCGTGCGCGGCGGGCTCTTCCTCGGCCGGCTTCTCGACGACCAGGGTCTCCGTGGTGAGCAGGAGCGACGCGATCGACGCGGCGTTCTGCAGCGCGGAACGGGTCACCTTGACCGGGTCGATGACACCCGAGTCGACCAGGTTGCCGTACTCGCCGGTCGCGGCGTTGAAGCCGTGCCCGATGCCGAGCTCCTGCACCTTGTTGACGATCACGTAGCCCTCGAGGCCCGCGTTCTCGGCAATCCAGCGCAGCGGCTCGACCGCGGCGCGACGCACGACCGAGACGCCGGTCGCGATGTCGCCGGTCTGGCCGAGGTTGTCGGCGAGCACGGAGACCGCGTGCACCAGGGCGGTGCCGCCGCCGGCGACGATGCCCTCCTCGATGGCCGCGCGGGTCGCCGAGACCGCGTCCTCGAGCCGGTGCTTCTTCTCCTTGAGCTCGACCTCGGTGGCCGCGCCCACGCGGATCACGCACACGCCGCCGGCCAGCTTCGCGAGGCGCTCCTGGAGCTTCTCGCGGTCCCAGTCGGAGTCGGTGGCGTCGATCTCGCGCTTGATCTGCTTGACCCGGTCCTGGATCGCGGAGCCGTCGCCGGCGCCGTCGACCAGGGTGGTCGCGTCCTTGGTGATGGTGATGCGCCGGGCGCTGCCGAGCACCTCCAGGCCGACCTGGTCGAGCTTGAGGCCGACCTCGGGGGCGATGACCTGACCGCCGGTCAGGATCGCCATGTCCTCCAGCATCGCCTTGCGGCGGTCGCCGAAGCCCGGGGCCTTGACCGCGACGGCGTTGAACGTGCCGCGGATCTTGTTCACCACCAGGGTGGACAGCGCCTCGCCGTCCACGTCCTCGGCGACGATAAGCAGCGGCTTGGACGCGCCGGCCTGGATGATCTTCTCGAGCAGCGGGAGCAGTTCGGCGATGGCCGAGATCTTGCCCTGGTGGATCAGGATGTACGGGTCCTCGAGGACCGCTTCCATCCGCTCCTGGTCGGTGACCATGTACGGCGACAGGTAGCCCTTGTCGAACTGGAGGCCCTCGGCGAACTCCAGCTCCAGACCCATGGTCTGGGACTCCTCGACGGTGATCACACCGTCCTTGCCGACCTTGTCCATGGCCTCGGCGATCAGCTCGCCGATCTGCTTGTCCTGCGCGGAGAGCGCGGCGACGGCGGCGATGTCCTCCTTGCCGTCGATCGCGCGGGCGGTCTCGAGCAGCTGCGCGGACACCGCGGCGACGGCGAGGTCGATGCCCTTCTTCAGGTCCATCGGGGCCGCGCCGGCGGCCACGTTGCGCAGACCCTCGCGCACCAGCGCCTGGGCGAGCACGGTGGCGGTGGTGGTGCCGTCACCCGCGATGTCGTTGGTCTTGGTCGCGACTTCCTTGGCCAGCTGCGCGCCGAGGTTCTCGTACGGGTCCTCGAGCTCCACCTCACGGGCGATCGTCACGCCGTCGTTGGTGATGGTCGGGGCACCGAACTTCTTGTCGATCACCACGTTGCGGCCCTTGGGGCCGAGCGTGACCTTGACGGTGTCGGCCAGCGCGTTGACGCCGCGCTCCAGCGACCGTCGGGCCTTCTCGTCGAACTGGAGGATCTTCGCCATGAGGGTCTTCGTCCTTAAAGGTTGCTAGTCGACGTCGTACAACCGACTCCGCCCCGGGTCCACCGGCCGACGAGGGCAGGGCGATCCGGGGCGGGGTCGTCGAACCGTCACCGGTTCCGGCGCGTCAGCGCGATGTCACTTCTCGATGATCGCGAGCACGTCGCGAGCCGAGAGAACGAGGTATTCCTCGCCGTTGTACTTCACCTCGGTGCCGCCGTACTTGCTGTACAGCACGGTGTCACCGACGCTCACGTCGAGCGGCAGACGCTGACCGTCCTCGAAACGACCCGGGCCCACGGCCAGGACGACGCCCTCCTGGGGCTTCTCCTTGGCGGTGTCCGGGATCACGAGACCCGACGCGGTGGTCTGCTCGGCCTCAAGCGTCTGGACCACGATGCGGTCCTCGAGCGGCTTGATGGCAACCTTGGTGTTGGCGGTCGTCACGATGCGACCTCCCCCTTCGGAGATCTCACGGAAAAATGTCTGTCGGCGATGGGACAGATCCGTCGTCGCGGGTGCCGGACCTGCTCGTCTCGCACTGGCACACTCATGGGGAGAGTGCCAGCACAGACACTAGGTGGCGGTTAGCACTCCGTCAACCAGAGTGCCAGATTCAGCGCGTCGGACGGAGTTCTTCATACCGGTGGGACACGCGCGCTCGGCAAGAATGGGCCCGTGCACATCGAAGCTTTCACCGCGCTGCTGACCGACGAGGGCTGTTCGCTGCTCGACCTGCTCGCCGAGCACGACGTCGCGGACGAGCTGTCGCTGGCCACCCGGCTGCGCCGGGAGCACCCGCCGGAGCTGATCGCCGCCGCGCTCACCCAGTCCCGATTGCGCCAGCGCGGCCGGGCCAAGTTCGGCGCGGACGCGGCGCGGATGTACTTCACCCCCAACGGACTCGAGCAGTCCACCCGCACGTCGGTGGCCGAGCACCGGGCCGCCCGGCTGGTCGCGGCCGGCGGCATCGCCCGTGCCGTGGACCTGTGTTGCGGCATCGGCGGCGACGCACTCGCGTTGGCCCGGGCCGGGATCGCGGTACACGCGGTCGACCTGGATCCGCTGACCTGCGCGGTGGCCCGGGCCAACGCAAAGGCGCTGGGCGTCGCGGGGTTGCTCACCGTCGAGTGCGCGGACGTGACCGAGGTGGACCTGTCCGGCTACGACGCGGCGTTGATCGACCCGGCCCGGCGCACCGCCCGGGGCCGCACGTTCGACCCCGAGGCGTACTCGCCGCCGTTCTCGTTCCTGACCGCGCTCGCCGCCGAAGTACCGTGCGGCGCGGCCAAGGTGGCCCCCGGCATCCCGCACGAGATCGTGCCGCCGGGCATGGAGGCGGAGTGGGTCTCCGACCGCGGCGACGTCAAGGAGGCGGTGTTGTGGTGGGGCCGGCTCGCCGGGACCGGCCTGCGCGCCACCGTGCTGCCCGGGGGCGCGGCGCTGACCTCGGGCCGGGCCCGGCAGGCGCCGGTGGGTCCGGTGCGGCGCTACCTCTACGAGCCGGACGGCGCGGTGATCCGGGCCCATCTGGTGTCCGAGGTCGGCGAGTTGGTGGCCGGCAACCTGGTCGACGAGACGATCGCCTACCTCGCCTCGGACACGTTGGTGGCCACCGCGTTCGCCAGTGCGTACGAGATCACCGACGTACTGCCGTTCAACCTGAAGCGGCTCAAGGCGCTGCTGCGCGAGCGCGGCGTCGGCAACCTCACGGTCAAGAAGCGCGGCTCGGCGGTCGAACCGGAGGAGGTCCGCCGCCGGGTCCGCCCCACCGGCCCGAACGCCGCCACGGTGCTGCTGACCCGGGTCGCGGGCGCGCCCACGATGCTGATCGGACAACCGGTGTCGGCGGCGTAGCGGGGGTGACCGGGGTCAACCGATGTAGTCCTCCAGGCGCGCGATGGTGAAGCCCTGGGCCTGGATCTTGCGCAGCATGTTGCCGAACATCTCGGTCATCGTGGTGCCCTTGAGATCACTCGGGCCGCGGAAGTGGGACAGGATGATGTCGCCCGGGTGCAGCTTCTTCTCACCGACGTACTGCATGTCGTTGATCTGCATCGATTCCTGCCACTTGACGATCGCGCCGATCCCGCCGCAGCCGCCGGCCACGGTCTGCGTGGTGGCGTTCCAGTTGCCGTAGGGCGGGCGGAACAGGGTCGGGCGTTTGCCGTAGACCTCGGCGAGCCGGTCCTGCTGGCCGCAGATCTGGTGCTTCTGCGCGTCGGCGGCCAGCGTCTTCAGGTCCGGGTGGGACAGCGTGTGGTTCTGCACCGTGGCGCCGAGCGCCTGGAGCTTGCGGAAGTATTCCGGGTCCTGCCGGACGTAGGTGTCGTTGAGGAACATCGACACCGGGATCCGCAGGTCCGCCATCATGTCCAGGAACTTGGGGTCCTTCTCCGCGCCGTCGTCGATCGTGATGAACACGATCTTCTCCTCGGTGGGGATCTTCTCCACCACCGGCGGCTTGGGCCCGCCCGCCTTGATCGGCTTGACCGCGGGCGGTGCGGGCGGCGGTGCGAACGGCTTGAGGTTCCACTTGGCGGCCGGCGTGGCCGCGTCCGCGCCCGGGGTGTCCGGCTTCGCCGCCGGAGCGGCCTTGCCGGGAGCGGTCGACGCGCCTGCGGAGGGGGGCGAACTCGCCTTCTTGTCCGAGACCTTGTCGTCCGATCCACCGCCGCCACAACCGGTCAGCGTGACCAACAATATGCCGGCCAAGCCGACGCAGGCCGAGGCGACGGCCGCACCCCGCCGCTTTTGTACCGTTCCATCCGCCACTGTCGCCGGGCCCCTTCGTTCGCCGCGTCCGCTCGCGCCCACGCTACGCGGCACGGCGGCCTGTCACGGTCCGGACAAGGGCTGTTCAAGGGACTGTCGAAGGACTGTTGAGCGGCGGATGAGCTGGGCACACTCCCGGCAAGGCCAATGGCACGTGCGGCGGCACGCAGCCATCAGCCAAGGCACTCGACCCGCGTCCGGCTTGCGAATGGCCTCCTCGTCGGATGCGGGTCGAGTGTTGCGCGCGGTGCGTCGCCGGTGCGGTGCCGACCGCTTCAGGGGCCGACGCTGAGCCGCTCGAAGCTCCACGCGTGCGGCGGGCGGGCGACCAGCGCGGCCGGCGGGTCGGGCAGCGCGACCGGCAAACCGGTCCACAGCGCGATCACCACGACCCGGTCGCCGTCGGGCCCGTCCGGGGCGGCGAACACCTCGACCCGTTCCAGGTCGGGCGCACCGACGATGGTCGGCAGCGCCGACGCGTGCACCCACTCGGCCAGCGCCGCCCCGCCTCCGGACTCGGTCCGGGCCTCCCACATCGCCGCGATCGCCATGACGTCCCTTCCTTCGGACTGTCGGTACTACTCCACCGCCTGCGACACCGTGACCGGCATCGACGAGTCGGCGGGGATGGACAGCGTGGAGGGGGCACGATCGCGGGCGACCATCTCGGCGCCGAGCGCGGCGACCATCGCGCCGTTGTCGGTGCACAACCCCGGGCGCGGCACCCGCAGCACGATCCCGGCCGCGTCGCAGCGCTCCTGCGCCAGCGCGCGCAGCCGGGTGTTGGCCGAGACGCCGCCGCCCATCATCAGGTGTTCGACGCCGTTCTCCTTGCAGGCGCGGATCGCCTTGCGGGTCAGTACGTCCACCACCGCCTCCTGGAAGGAGGCCGCGACGTCGGCCACGGGCACCGTCTCGCCGGCCCGCTGCCGGGCCTCGACCCAGCGCGCGACCGAGGTCTTGAGGCCGGAGAAGGAAAAGTCGAAGGGCGCGTCGCGCGGACCGGTCAGCCCACGCGGGAAGGCGATCGCCCGGCGGTCGCCCTCGCGCGCCCACCGGTCGATCACCGGCCCGCCGGGGAAGCCGAGTCCGAGTACGCGCGCGACCTTGTCGAACGCCTCGCCCGCCGCGTCGTCGATGGTCGATCCCAGCGGTCGTACGTCGGCGGTGATGTCCGGCACCAGGAGCAGCGAGGAGTGCCCGCCGGAGACCAGCAACGCCATGCACGGCTCGGGCAGTTTGCCGTGTTCGAGCTGGTCCACGCACACGTGCGAGGCCAGATGGTTGACGCCGTAGAGCGGCTTGTCCAGCGCGACCGCGTAGCCCTTGGCCGCGGCGACGCCGACCAGCAGCGCACCCGCCAGGCCGGGGCCCGAGGTCACCGCGATCGCGTCGATGTCGGCCATGGTGACCCCGGCGTCGGCGAGCGCGCGCCGCACGGTCGGCACCATCGCCTCCAGGTGCGCGCGACTGGCCACCTCCGGCACCACGCCGCCGAACCGGGCGTGCTCGTCCACGCTGGAGGCGACCGCGTCGGCGAGCAGCGTGGTGCCGCGCACGATGCCGATTCCGGTCTCGTCACACGAGGTCTCGATGCCCAGGACGAGTGGTTCGTCAGCCACCGGCGGCCGTTCCTTCCCGACGTTCCTGCAGATCGCAACGCATCACCAACGCGTCCACGTTGGCGGGCTGGTAGTAGCCCCGCCGCACCCCGATCCCCTTGAACCCGAACCGCTCGTAGAGCGCCTGCGCCCGAGCATTGTCCACGCGCACCTCGAGCAGCACGTCCCGACACCCACGCTCCACGGCGAGTTCCAACAACTCGGTCAACAACGCCGCCCCGAGCCCGGTCCCCCACCGATCCCGCCGCACCCCGATGGTCTGCACATCACCTTCGTCACCGATCACCGCCAGCCCGGCATACCCGGCCAGCCCACCGGCCTCGTCCTCGACGACGACGTAGTGCCGCAACCCCGGCTCGGCCAACTCGGACCAGAACATCCCGGCGGACCAGGCATCCTCGGCAAAAAGCTCATGCTCGAGCCGCAACACGGCCTCGATGTCCCACCACCGCATCCGCCGCAGCCGAGACCCCAATTCCATGCCGGAAGTCTAGTCCGCACACTCCACAGCACCCGGCCGCCACCTTTGGCCGCAAACGCCGGCCGGGCTGTCGACAGGCCGGCCGGCGTCGGGAGGCGCGTCGGCCGCAAACGCCGGCAGGGCTGTCAACGCCCGGGGAACCCGAATCAGCCCGGCCGGCGTTTGAGGCCACTCAGCCCCGCCGGCACTTGAGGCGAACCAAGCCGACCCACCACCAAGGCAAACCAACCCGCCGAACCCCATCAGCCCCGCCGGCGCTTGAGGCGAAGCAGCCCGGCCGGCGTTTGAGGCCAAGGCGGGCCCGCCGCCCACCACCGGCCACCGGCCGACCCCGCTACGGCCTCGGCCCACTCGGTGTGACGGCCTTGTATCCCGCAGGGACCTGCGCGTCGGGCCGCCGAAGGTACAACGGCTCCGCCGGCAACAACTCCCGCCCACCGGCCAACCGCGACGCCGCGAACCCCGCCAACGCCGCCGCGTCGGGATGCTCCGGCCCCCGCACCTCCGCGAAGCACTCCGGATACAGCGCCGCCCCGGCGCCCACCGCCACCCGCACCGCACCGAGCGCCAGTTCGGCCGCCCGATCCACTCCGGGCCCCTCGACGCGCTCCCCCGCATCGTCGTACCGCGCCCAGTAGACCTCCTTGCGGCGCGCGTCGGTCGCGGCCACGAACGGCCCCTCGACCGTCCCGTCCCGCCGCGCCGCGTAGGCGAGCGCGTCCAGCGTGCACACCCCGTGGACCGGAATCCCGAGCGCGTCCCCCATCGCCAGCGCCGTCACGATCCCGACCCGCAACCCGGTGTACGGCCCCGGCCCGACCCCGACCGCGATGTCGGTGAGCTCGAACCGCGTGCGCCCCGCCGCGCGCAGTACGTCGACGATGCCGGGCGCGAGCAACTCGCCCTGCCGACGCGCGTCGACCCGGGTGGAACCGGCGAGCACGCCGGAATCGTCGTGGAGGGCGACCGTGACGGCCGGCGTGGCGGTGTCGAACGCAAGCAGCAGCACCGCACCAGGCTACCGACCGCGAACCCATCCCCCGCCCGCCGGCACCGAACGAGACCCAACGGCACCGCCCGGCGCCCGACGACACCCGCCCCCGGGCAAAACCCGACCCGGCTCCGACGCGGGGACCGCGGCTGCCGGCACCATGGAGGCCACCACACGGCGGAAGAGGGACCCAAGGCAATGGCGAAGCGGCTCAACCCGGGCGTGGCCGTCGCGGGCATCACCATCGCCGCGCTGGTCGGCGTCGGCTTCCTCGCGGCGCAGGCCGCGAATTCGGCGCCGGACAACCGAGGGATAGCGCGTACGTCCTCACCGCCGCCCACCGCCGCCTCCGGCGCACCCGCGCCGCCGGTCTACGTACCGCCGCCCGTGCCCGCCAACTCCGGCTCCGGCAAGCGCGTCGTCTACTCGCTCAAGGACAGCCACGTCTGGCTGGTCAACGATGCCGAGCAAATGTTGCGCGAATACCCGGTCGCCGCCGCGCCGATCAAGCCGCAGCCGGGCACCTTCCAGGTCACCCAGAAGAAGGAGGAGGCGCAGACCGGCAGCGACGGCCTGCGGATCACCTACTCCGTGCGCTTCGGCGCCGTACAGGGCCTCCCACTCGGCTTCGCGGCCACCGACACCCCGTTGGACCAGATCGACACCGGCGCCAAGCCCGGCCCCACCCCCAGTGGCACCGGCCGCCCGCGCACCTCCGCGCCGGCGAGCAAGCAGAGCGCCGGCATCCGTTCCAAGACGGAGGACGGCGCCGCGCTGTGGGCCTTCGCCCCGGTCGGCACGCCGGTCATCGTGGTGCCCTGACCCGACCCGCGTCCGAGTTCATCCGCCACGCCCACCATTGCCCCATTCAGCGGCCTTTTCCGCGCTTTGCCCACATATCATCGGCATGATGATCCCTCCGGTCACACCCGTCCCACGCGACACACGGGTCCGGCCGGCCGGGCCCGTCAGGGCAATGGCACCGAGGAAATGGTGGCGGCGTGGCGGACGACTCCTCCGATCCGAGCGGTCCCGGCGACGTCCAGGGGCCGAGTCCCCGGCGCAGGGTGTTCGACTATCCCCGGAGCAACCGTCGGGGACTGCGCCGCTGGTTGCCCTCGTTCAAGCACCTGCTCACCCTCGTCCTGCTGGCACTCTCCGCCGGGTTCGCGGTGGTCGGCCTGGTCTACGCGATCACCCCGGTCCCGCACATGGTCAACGCGCAGGCCCGCCAGGAGAGCAACGTCTGGTACTGGAGCGACGGCACCGAGATCACCCGCACCGGCGCCACCAACCGGCAGGCCGTACCGCTGTCCGCGATCCCGATCGACGTCCAGCACGCCGTACTCGCCGCCGAGGACCGCTCGTTCTACTCGAACGCGGGCGTCTCGATCACCGGCACCGTCCGCGCCCTGCTGCGCAATCTCGCGGGTGGCGGAGGCGGGCTCCAGGGCGGCTCGACGATCACCCAGCAATACGTCAAGAACGTCTATCTGACCCAGGAGCAGACGCTGGGGCGCAAGTTCAAGGAGGCGATCATCTCGGTCAAACTCGACCGCACCGTCTCCAAGGACGAGATCCTCACCGGCTACCTGAACAGCGTCTACTTCGGCCGCGGCGCCTACGGGATCGAGGCCGCCGCGCAGGCCTACTACGGGATCGACGTCGGGCAGCTGACCGTCGAACAGGGCGCCTATCTCGCGGTGTTGCTGAACGCGCCGAGCGCCAACGACGTGCGCAACGCCGGCGACGCGACCCGACGTCGGGTGCTCGGTCGGTGGAACTACGTGCTGGACGGCATGGTCAAGGAGAAGTGGCTGACCCCCGAGCAGCGCGCCGGGACGGTCTTCCCCGAGCCGATCGACCCGCGCCCGGCGGCCAACCTGGCCGGGGTCAACGGCTATCTGGTCGAGATGGCCAAGCGCTACCTGCTCGATCGTAAGGTGGTCGACGAGGCCCGGCTCGACGCGGGCGGCTACGCGATCACCACGACGTTCGACAAGCAGAAGACCGAGGCGCTCTACCAGACCGTGCAGGACCAACTCGCCCAGTCGCTCGACCCGAACCGCGCCGCCGACGCCGGCGTGCGGGTCGCCGCCGCGTCGGTGGAGCCGGGCACCGGGCGGATCGTGGCGGTGTACGGCGGGCCGAACTACGTCAAGCAGTTCGTCAACGACGCCACTCGCCGGGATGTGCAGGTGGGCTCCACGTTCAAGCCGTTCGTACTCGCCGCGGGGCTGCGCGACGGGGTACAGGACGCGGACGGCAAACGGACCCGGATCACCACCCGCACCGTCTACAACGGCAACGACAACGTGGTGATGCGCTACCCGAACGGCAAGCCGGTGCTCCAGAACGGCGCGCCCTGGCAGCCCGGCAACGAGGACGGCGTCAGCTACGGGCAGATCACCCTGGCCCGGGCGATGGACAAGTCGGTGAACACCGTCTACACCCAGCTCGGCATGGACGTCGGCCCCGATCGGGTGGTCCGGGCCGCGGTCGACGCGGGGCTGGCCACGACCACGCCGGGCCTGCAACCGATCCCGTCGGTCTCCCTCGGCACCTCGACGCCGAGCGCGCTGGACATGGCCTCGGCCTACGCCACGTTCGCCGCCGCGGGCAAGCACCGTGACGCCTACCCGGTGGACAAGCTCAGCCGCGGTGGTGACCCGATCGATCTGCCCGAACACGGCGCCAAGGACGCGTACGACAGCCAGCAGGCGGACGCCGTCACCCAGGTCCTGCGCGGCGTCGTGGACGGCGGCACCGGGGCCCGCGCGCAGGCGCTGAACCGCCCGGCGGCGGGCAAGACCGGTACCACCGACGACAACCGCTCGGCCTGGTTCGTCGGGTACACCCCGGACCTGGCCACCTCGATGGGCATGTTCCGGGAGGACGCCAGGACGCACGCGTTCCTGTCCATGGCCGGGGTCGCCGGACTGCCCCGGGTGGACGGCGGCAACCTGCCGACCCGAATGTGGACCACGTACATGCGCGCCGCGCTGGCCGGCCAAAAGGCCACCGACTTCCCGGACGACACCACCGGCGGCCTCGGCGGCCCGGACACCAGCCTGGTCCCGCCGAGCACCACACCGCCGACCACCCCCGCATCCGGCGCACCCCCCACGCCCACCCCACAACCCACCGGCACCCGCCCGACCACCCCGGCCCCACCCACAGCCACCATCGGCGGCGGCCAGACAACCCGCCCACCCACCCGCCCTTCAACCTCCGTGGTCCCGCCAAGCACCCCCAACACACCGGCGACAACCGCGCCCTGAGCCCAGAGCCCAACCGAACCGTCCTCAAACGCCGGACGGGCTGGGGGTGTCGGCCCACCCGACGCACAAGCCCGGCGAGCCACAGCCCGGCACGGCAAAACGCGGCCACCACCACGACTGGGCGAGCCGAGGGCGCGCAACGACTGGGCAGGCCGAGGGCACCACCACAACTGGGCCGGCCGAAGACGCCACAACAACTGGGCGGGCCGACTCTGCCAGCCCGTCCGGCGCTTGAGGACAGCGGGCCGCAGGCCGGATCGGCGGACCGTGGACACCACCACAAATGGACGAGCCGACCCTCCCAGCCCGTCCGGCGTTTGAGGACGGCAGGCCGCAGGCCAAATCAGCGGGCCGTGGACACCATCACAACTGGACGGGCCCTGGACACCACCACGACTGGGCAGGCCGACACCCCCAGCCCGTCCGGCGCTTGAGGACAGCGGGCCGCAGGCCGGATCAGCGGACCGTGGACGCCACCACGACTGGGCGGGACGCGGACACCACCACGACCGGGCAGGCCGACACCCCCAGCCCGTCCGGCGCTTGAGGACAGCGGGCCGCAGGCCGGATCAGCAGAACGCGGACACCACCACAACCGGGCAGGCCGACACCCCACTCAGCCCGTCCGGCGCTTGAGGACAAGCAGGCCGCAGGTCAACCCGCAACCGCACCCAGGTCAACCGCCGCCCAGCGCGCGCCGATCGCGCTCACGTGGATCGCCCGGACCTCGTCGCCGGCGAAGTCGGTCGCGCTCTCGGTAAGCGCCTCGGTCTCGGCCGGGTCGCGCGCGATGGCGATCTCCAGCCGGTCCTCGGTGAGTTCCTCGACCATGCCCTCGCCCCACTCGACCACCGTCACCGACTCGTCGAGCGAGGCGTCCAGGTCGAGGCCGTCGATCTCCGCGGTGACGTCCGCCGAGCCGCCGAGCCGATACGCGTCCACGTGCACCAGGGCCGGCCCGCCGACCTCGGACGGATGTACCCGCGCGATCACGAACGTCGGCGAGGTCACCGCGCCGCGCACGCCCAACCCGACCCCGATGCCCTGGGTCAGCGTCGTCTTGCCCGCGCCCAGCCCGCCGGAGAGCACGATCAGATCGCCCGCCCGCAGCAGCTTCGCCAACCGCGCGCCGAGCGCGCGCGTGTCCGCGCCGCCGGCGACCGTCACGGTCACACTTCGCACCACTTCAACACTCCCACCACATCGGGATCACCATTCGTCGAAACCCCGCGCCCGACGCAACCTACGCGGACGACTCGCCCCGCGCCGCCCCAGCCAACACCGCCGCGACGCGCGCGAGCAGTCCGCGCAGCGCCGCGTTCACCACCTCCGGATGCTCCAGCGGAGTCAGGTGTCCCGACTGCGGCACGATCAGCAACTCGGCGTCGGGCAACGCCTCCTTGATCGCCTCGCTGTGCGAAGCCGGCGCGATCAGGTCGCCCTCGCCGCCCACCACCAGCGTCTCGACGTCGGTGAGCGCGCCGAGCGCGGCCAGCTTGTCGTGCGCCTCGAAGGCGGGGAAGAACTCGGCGATCACGTCGATCGGCGTGCCGGAGATCATCCGGTCGGTGAACCGCACCAGGGTCGGGTCCACCTCGGAGTCGAACGCGTACCGCTCGGTGAACAGGTACACCAGATCGCGCGCCGCCCGCCGCCCCGCCTCCACCAGCGCGGCCCGCCGGCCGAGGGTGCGCAGCAGGCCCGGCGCGATCCGGTGCACCAGCCGCGCACCCGCCGCCGGGATGCCCAGCGTCACCGTCGCCCAGCGGCCCGCCGACGTGTTCATCAGCGCGACGCCGACCACCCGGTCCCCGAACAGCTCGGGATGCCGGTCGGCGAGCGCCATGATGGTCATCCCACCCATCGAGTGGCCGAGCAGCACGAGCGGTCCCTCGGGCGCGAGTTCGCTCAGCACCGTGTACAGGTCCGCACCGAGGTGGTCGATCGTCGAGGTCTCCGGCGCGCCGCGCCCGGACCGGCCGTGGCTGCGCTGGTCGTAGAGCACCAGGCGGTATTCGTCGCGCAGTTCGGCCCGCTGGTAGTGCCAGCAGTCCATGTCCAGGCAGTAGCCGTGACACAACACCACGGTCACCGCCGCGTCCCGCTTGCCGTCCAATTCGGCGTACAGTTCGACGCCGTCCTCGGTGCTGACCGACCGCGGTTCGCCGCGCAGCGTGCCGAATTCGGCGAGCGCGTCCAACTGGGCCTCGGTGCGCCGCCGGAAGGCGCGCCCGACGGTCATCCGCTCGATCGCCACCCCCGCCGCCGCGCCGGCCGCGAGCACGCCGACCGCGGCGCCCACGATGCCCGCCCGGCGGCCGAGCGCCCGTCCGCCGGCGGACGGCGCCGACCCGGGAGTGCTCACGCGCCGGCCGCCGTCCCGGTGTACACCCTCGGTACCCGGGCGCCGATCCGGGTGACGATCTCGTAGCTGATCGTGCCGATCGCCACCGCCCAGTCCTCGGCGGTGGGCTCGCCCCGGTCGCCGGGACCGAACAGGATCGCCTCGTCGCCCGCGCTCGCCTCGTCGTCGCCGAGGTCGACCACGAACTGGTCCATCGCCACCCGGCCCACGATGGTGCGCCGGCGGCCGGCCACCAGGACCGGGCCGACGTTGCTCGCGTGGCGCGGGATGCCGTCCGCGTAGCCGGTGGGGACGAGCGCCAGCGTGGTCTCGCGCGGCGCGATCCAGGCATGCCCATAGGACACGCCGTGTCCGGCCGGCACCCGCTTGACCCCGGCCAGGCGCGCCGCCAGCGTCATCGCCGGGCGCAGTCCGAAGTGGGCCGGGTCGCCGACCTCCGGCACCGGGGAGAGGCCGTAGCCGGCCAGGCCCACCCGGACCAGGTCGAAGTACGCCTCGGGCAGCAGCAGGGTCGCCGGCGAGTTGGCCATGTGCCGCACCTCGGGGGTGGCCCCGCAGCCCTCGGCGAAGTCCAGCATCGCGGTGAACTCGGCCAGTTGGGCGGGCACCGAGGGGTGCCCGGGCTCGTCCGCGCAGGCGAAGTGCGACCACAGGCCGACCACCTCCACCGTGCCGTCGATCTGGGCCTTGAGCGCGGCGTCGACCAGGGCCGGCCAGTCCGCCGGCGTGCAGCCGTTGCGACCCAGGCCGGTGTCCGCCTTGAGGTGCACGCGGGCCGGCCGCCCGGCCGCCAGTGCGGCGGCCTCGACCTCGCGCAGCGCCCACAGCCCGCTCACCGAGATGTCCACGTCGGCGCGCACCGCGTCCTCGAAGGCGTCCCCGGGGGCCCACAGCCAGGTGAGCACCCGCCCGGTGTCGCCCGCCGCGCGCAGCGCGAGCGCCTCCTCGACCACCGCGGTGCCCAGCCAGGTCGCGCCGCCCTCGCGGGCCGCTCGCGCGCAGGGGACCATGCCGTGCCCGTAGGCGTCCGACTTGACCACGCTCATCACCGCGGCCGAGCCCACCCGGGCCCGGACGGCCGCGATGTTGCCCCGAATCGCATCGAGATCGACCCGCGCTTCGGCACGCATGTGGCTGGTGGTCCTTCCGACGGCGGTCATCGACGAGAGCCCGGACCCGGGCCCGAACGGACCTCGGCCCCGAAACGGATCCCGGGTCCGGACGCATCCGGGTCCGGATCGGCCCGGAATCCGAGACTCCGAGACTTCCGGCACTCGAGACTTCTCGACTTCCACTCGAGACTTCGAGACTTCCGGAATCCGCGACTCCAAGACTCCCAGTGTGGCAGGCCCGGGCCGGCCCGGTGTCCCCCGTCAGCCGCCGGCGACGTCCGCCCAGACCCGCGGCAGCGCCCTGACCAGGTCCGGCGCGGTCACCGGACCGGGCCGGGTGCGGGCGGCCAGGCCATGCAGGTAGGCGGCCACCGAACCGGCGTCGAGCGCACTCAGGCCCGCCGCGAGCAACGCGCCGGCCAGGCCGGAGAGCACGTCGCCGCTGCCCGCGGTGGCCAGCCACGGGGTGCCGGTGGGGTTGACCCGGGCCCGGCCGTCGGGCGCGGCGATCACCGTGGTGCCGCCCTTGAGCAGGACCACGCACGCGTACAGCTCGGCGAGTCGGCGGGCGTGGGTGAGCCGGTCGGCCTCGATCCGCTCCCGGGTGACCTCGATGCCGGCGGCGGCGAACAGCCGGACCGCCTCCCCGGCGTGTGGGGTCAGCAGCGCGGGGGCGGGCCAGGTGCCCGGCCCGGCCCGAGCCAGCAGGGTCAGCCCGTCCGCGTCCACGAGCACCGGCACCCCCGCGCCCAGCGCGCTCGCCCAGCGCGCCTCGGCGTCCGGGTCGGTGTCCAGGCCCGGGCCGACCACCCACGCCTGCACCCGACCGGCCCGGGCGGGGGCCGCCGTGCTCGCCAGCGTCTCCGGCCAGGCGGCGAGCACGGGGCCCAGCACGTCGGCGGGTCCGGTACAGCGCACCGCGCCCACCCCGCCGCGCACCGCCGCGCCGACCACCAGGACCGCGGCGCCGGGATAGCGCGGCGAGCCCGCGGCCACCCCGAGCACGCCGCGCGAATACTTGTCGCTCTCCCCCGTCGGCGCGGGCAACAGCCGGGCCACATCGGCGTGTTGCAGCACGGTCAGGGCGGGCTCGGGCAGCTGCGGAGCGAGCCCGATGTCCACCAGGTGCCGCACCCCCGCGTACGCCGCGCCGGGATCGACCAGCAGACCCGGCTTGTACGTACCGAAGGTCACCGTCACATCGGCCCGGACCGCCGCGCCCTCGACCCGCCCGGTGTCCGCGTCCACCCCGCTGGGCACGTCGACCGCGACCACGATCGCGTCCCGCACCCGGCCGAGCAGTTCGATGGCAGGCGGGCGCAGCGCGCCTCGGCCGCCGATCCCCACGATCCCGTCGAGCACCAGGTCGGCCCGCCCGAGCAGTTCCCCAAGGCCCGGCCGGTCCGGCTCGCGCGCGTCCCACACCCGCACGCCCGCCGCCTTCGCCCAGCCGAGCGCGGCGGCGTGGGCCCGGTCCGGCGCGAGCAGCAGCGCATCCACCCGGGCCCCGCGCCGAGCCAGCATGCCGCCCGCGTACAGCGCGTCCCCGCCGTTGTCGCCGCTGCCGACCAGGAGGGCGATCCGAGCGCCGTAGACCCGGCCGAGCAGTCGCGCGCAGATACCCGCGAGCCCGTTCGCGGCACGGCGCATCAGCGCGCCCTCGGGCAGCTCGGCCAACAACGCGGCCTCCGCGCCGCGTACCTGCTCGACCTCGTGTGCGGCGCGCATCCGACGTCCCCTCAGCCCTCGGCGATCACGACAGCGGAGGCAATGCCCGCGTCGTGGCTGAGCGACACATGCCAGTGCCGTACGCCCAGTTCGGCGGCCCGCGCGGCGACCGTGCCGCAGACCGTGAGCAGTGGCCGGCCCGAGTCCTCGGTGGTCACCTCGGCGTCCAGCCAGTGCAGCCCGCCGGGTGCGCCGAGGGCCTTGGCCAGCGCCTCCTTCGCGGCGAACCTGGCGGCCAGCGAGGCGACCCCGCGCTCGTGGCCGGGCCGGACGAAGCGCTCGCCCGGGGTGAACAGCCGATCGGCCAACCCCGGCGTCCGCTCCAGGGATTGCCCGAACCGCGCGATGTCCGCGACGTCGATACCCACACCGATGATCACCCCCAGAGCCTATAAACACCGCCTGCGAACACCGCCTGCGGACACCGCCCACGGCCACGGCCCGCCCGCCCCACCCGCGACCGTCCGCGCGCACGTACGAGATCCGGGCCGCACCCCCGAGGGGATGCGGCCCGGACGACTCGCGGTGCGGAAGGCGGTTCACGAGACCTCGACGACGTGCGCCCGGCCGCGCTCGCCGACCACCGTCACCGGCGGCTCGACACGCACCTCGGTGCCCCGCCCGGGCCCGGGCCGCCCGGGCCGCCCGGGCCGCCCGGACTGTCCGGGCTGCCCGGGCTGCCGCTGGCCGAGCAACATCGCGCCCAACGCGATCAGCAGCCCGAGCACCTGGAGCGGGGTGAGCGTCTGGCTCAGGACGAGCAGCCCGCCCAGCGTGGCCACCACCGGGTTGACCAGGCCGAGGAAGGAGGCGACGCCGGCGCCGAGCCGCTCGATGCCGCGGAACCACAACACGTAGGCCAGCGCGGTGCCGATCAGCACCAGGTAGCCGAACCCGAGCAGATTGCGGCCGGTGGGTACCGGCGGCAGGCCCTCGATCGCGAACATCAGCGGCACGATCACCAGACCGCCGACGGTGAGCTGCCAGCCGGTGGTGGCGAGCAGCGAGACACCCTCGGGCCGACCCCAGCGGGCCGACATGACCACGCCCATCGCCATCAGGCCGGTGGCGAGCAACATCAGCCCGACCCCGATCGGGTCGATCCTCGCCTGCGAGCTGAGCACGAGCAGACCGACCCCGATCACCCCGCCGACTCCGGCGAGCAACACGCGCGGCGACGTCCGCACCTTGAGGATCAGCAGGGACAGGCCCGCGACCAGGAGCGGCGTCACCGAGCCGATCGTGGCCGCGACGCCGCCCGGCAGCCGGTAGGCACCGGCGAAGATCAGCGGGAAGAACAGGCCGACGTTGAGCATCCCGAGCACGAACGACCGCCACCACCAGATCCCGGTGGGCAACCGTCTCGACATCGCCACCAGGAGCAGCCCGGCGGGCAACGCCCGCACGCCGGCGGCCAAAAGCGGCCGGTCCGCCGGGAGCAGCTGGGTGGTCACCAGGTAGGTGGTCCCCCACGTGGCCGGGGCCACGGCGGTCGCCAGGAGCATCCCGACCCGACCGAGTCCCTTGCCGCCACCCTGAACCGCCATGACATTCACCTCAACGTTGGTTTTATGAGCACTGACTATCTGAACGTTGAGATAAGTAAATACCCAGGATCTGCGAGCGTCAAGTAGATGAGCGTTGAGATAACTTGGCGACATGACCGAACGTGAGACCCGCGACGCCATCGATGACGTATGGGACCAATGGCACCGCGAGCGCCCTGAGATCAGCCCCGAATACCTCGACGTCATGGCCGCCGTCGGGCGGCTGAACCGACTGCGTCGCTACATCGACCAGACACTGCGCGGCTATTTCGCCGACTACGGGCTGGATTCCTCCGAGTTCGACGTACTGGCCACGCTGCGCCGCGCCGGCGGCGTCGAGGGGGTCAGCGCGGGCACCCTGCTGCGTTCGGCGATGGTGACCTCGGGGGCGATCACCAACCGGGTGGACAAGCTCACCCAAAAGGGCCTGGTCGAGCGTTCGACCAGTGTGGACGACCGGCGCTCGGTGCTGGTCAAACTGACGCCGGAGGGCGCTCGCCTGGTGGACGCCATCCTGCTCGGCCACATCGAGAACGAGGCCCGCTTCCTCGCGGTCCTGGACGACACCGAGCGCGACCAACTCAACGGCCTGCTGCGCAAACTCCTGGTCGCCCAGGGCGACACCCACCTGGGCTGAGCCGAACCGGCCGATCCCCCACCACGAAAGCCGCCCCGCGCCCCCTCGGTCGAGGGGATGCGGGGCGGCCGGTGAGCGGGGTCGGGCTACTCGACGGTGACCGACTTCGCCAGGTTGCGCGGCTGGTCCACCTCGTGGCCCTTGGCCGTGGCCAGCTCGCACGCGAACACCTGCAGCGGGACCGTGGACACCAGCGGCTGCAACAGCACCGGCGTGGCCGGGATCCGCACCAGGTGGTCGGCATACGGCACGACCGCCTCGTCGCCCTCCTCGGCGATCACGATCGTGCGCGCGCCGCGGGCCCGGATCTCCTGGATGTTGGACACGATCTTGTCGTGCAGCACCGAACGCCCGCGCGGCGAGGGCACCACCACCACGACCGGCAGCCCCTCCTCGATCAGCGCGATCGGGCCGTGCTTGAGCTCGCCCGCGGCGAAGCCCTCGGCGTGCATGTACGCCAGTTCCTTGAGCTTGAGCGCGCCTTCGAGAGCGACCGGGTAGCCCACATGCCGACCCAGGAACAACACCGAACCGGCGTCCTTGAGCGAGCGGGCCAGCTCGCGCACCGGCTCCATCGTGTCCAGGACCTTGTCCACCATCTCCGGCATCGCCGCGAGCTGCTCGATCACCTCGGTGATCTCGTCGCCCCACTTGGTGCCGCGCACCTGGCCCAGGTAGAGCGCGACCAGGTAGCACGCGACCAGCTGGGTCAGGAACGCCTTGGTGGAGGCGACCGCGACCTCGGGGCCGGCGTGCGTGTAGAGCACGGCATCCGCCTCACGCGGCATGGTCGAGCCGTTGGTGTTGCAGATCACCAGCACCTTGGCGCCCTGCTCGCGGGCGTGCCGCTGGGCCATCAGGGTGTCCATCGTCTCGCCGGACTGGGAGATGGTGACCACCAGCGTCTGCCGGTCCAGGATCGGGTCGCGGTAGCGGAACTCGCTGGCGAGTTCGACCTCGCAGGGCACCCGGGTCCAGTGCTCGATCGCGTACTTGGCGATCAGCCCGGCGTGGAAGGACGTACCGCAGGCGATGATCACCACCTTGTCGATCTCGCGCAGCACCTCGTCCGCGATCCGCACCTCGTCGAGCACCAGGCGCCCGTCGGTGCCGATCCGGCCGAGCAGCGTGTCGGCGACCGCCTTGGGCTGCTCGGCGATCTCCTTGAGCATGAAGTAGTCGTAGCCGTCCTTCTCGGCGGCCGAGACGTCCCAATCCACGTGGTACTCGCGGTAGTCCGCCGGCGCGCCGTGGAAGTCGGTCACCGTGATCGTGTCCCGGCGCAACTCCACGACCTGGTCCTGGCCCAGCTCGATCGCCTCGCGCGTGTGCTCGATGAACGCGGCCACATCCGAGGCGAGGAAGTTCTCGCCGACGCCGCGACCGACCACGAGCGGCGAGTTGCGGCGCGCGCCGACCACCACGTCCGGGGCGTCCGCGTGCACCGCGACCAGGGTGAACGCGCCCTCGAGCCGGCGGCAGACCCGGCGCATCGCCTCGGCCAGGTCCTCGCCCGCGCCCGGGAACTCCTCGGCGAGCAGGTGGGCGACCACCTCGGTGTCGGTGTCCGAGACCAGCTTGTGCCCGCGCTCGGCCAACTCGGCCCGCAGCGCCGCGAAGTTCTCGATGATCCCGTTGTGCACCACGGCGACCCGGCTCGCGTTGTCCAGGTGCGGATGCGCGTTCACATCGTTGGGCGCACCGTGCGTGGCCCACCGCGTATGGCCCAGGCCACACGTCCCCACCGGCAGCGGCGACTCGCCCAGCGCGCCGACCAGGTTGGCCAGTTTCCCGGCCCGCTTATCGCTCACCAGCGCCCCGGCCGAGAGCACGGCCACCCCGGCCGAGTCGTAGCCGCGGTACTCCAACCGCTTGAGCCCGCCGATGACCACGTCCAGCGCCGATTGAGCGCCCACATATCCCACAATCCCGCACATGGGGGCCAGCCTACGGGGTCTTGATCCGGGCGGCGGAAACACGTTCGACGGCCCGGCGGCAGGGCGCGGGCGGGCACTCGGGACAATAAGCACGTGCATTCCTTCGCGGCTCAGGGACCGGCTCGTGATCTGTCCCCCTTCGTCGAACTCGACCGCGCCGCCTGGACCCGGCTTCGGGCCGGCACCCCGTTGCCGCTGACCGCCGACGAACTCGAACGTCTGCGCGGCCTGGGTGACGTGGTCGACCTGGACGAGGTCTCCGACGTCTACCTGCCGCTGTCCCGACTGCTCAACCTCTACGTCGGCGCCACCCGGGGCCTGGGCCGCGCGCTCACCACGTTCCTGGGCAGCGGCGAGAACCCGGGGATACCGTTCGTGATCGGCGTCGCGGGCAGCGTCGCGGTCGGCAAGAGCACCACCGCCCGCATCCTGCGCGAACTGCTCGCCCGCTGGCCCGACCACCCGCACGTGGAACTGCTGACCACCGACGGCTTCCTCTACCCCAACGAGGAGCTGGAGCGCCGCGGCATCATGCACCGCAAGGGCTTCCCCGAGTCCTACGACCGCCGCGCCCTGGTGCGCTTCGTCGCGGACGTCAAGGCGGGCAAGCCCGAGGTCACCGCGCCGGTCTACTCGCACCTGACCTACAACATCGTGCCGAACGAGCGACTGACCATCCATCGCCCCGACATCCTGATCGTCGAGGGCCTCAACGTCCTGCAACCCGCCTCGCCCACCGCCGACGGCCGACCCCGACTCGCGCTGTCCGACTTCTTCGACTTCAGCGTCTACGTGGACGCCCGCACCCAGGACATCCGCCGCTGGTACCTGGAACGTTTCCTCAAGCTGCGCCAGACCGCGTTCCGCGACCCGGCCTCGTACTTTCGCAAGTACGCGGTGCTGACCCCGGACGACGCGCTGCGCTACGCGGAGAACACCTGGGCGACGATCAACGAGACCAACCTGGTGCAGAACATCCGCCCCACCCGGGCCCGGGCCACCCTGGTGCTGCAAAAGGACGCGGACCACGCGGTGAGCCGACTGCGGCTGCGCAAGTTGTGATTCCCGCCGCCGGCGCAGCACGGCAACGGCTCCCGCCCGAAGGGGCGGGAGCCGCGAAGTCCCGGTGAGCCGGCGGGCGTCGGGTCCCTACTGCTCCAGTGCGAGCAGCGTACGAACGATCTCGGCCAGGTGCTCGGCCTCGTCGTTGGCCTGGTCGTGGGTCTGCGCCTCGACCATCACCCGGACCAACGGCTCGGTGCCCGAGGGACGCAGCAGCACCCGGCCGGTGTCGCCGAGCCGCTCCTCCACCAGCGCCACCGCGCGGGCCAGTTCGGGGGTCGAGTGCACCCGGGTGCGGTCCACGCCGGAGACGTTGATCAACATCTGCGGCAGCCGGGTCATCACCGAGGCCAGCTCGTGCAGCGGCCGGCCGGTCTCCGCGACGCGCGCGAGCAGGCGCAACGCGGTCAGCGTGCCGTCGCCCGTGGTCGCGTGGTCGAGCAGCACCACGTGGCCGGACTGCTCACCGCCCAGCGAGAGTCCGGCGGCCTGCATGGCCTCAAGCACGTAGCGGTCCCCGACCGCGGTCTCCACCATCTTGATGCCCGCGGCCTGCATGGCCAGCTTGAGCCCCAGGTTGGACATCACGGTGGCGACCAGGGTGTTCTCCACCAGCTGCCCGCCGTCGCGCATGGCCAGCGCGAGCACCGCCAAAATCGCGTCGCCGTCGACCAGTTCGCCGCGCGCGTCCACCGCCAGGCACCGGTCCGCGTCGCCGTCGTGCGCGATCCCCGCGTCCGCGCCGTGCTCGACCACGGCCGCGGCGAGCGCGTCCATGTGCGTGGAACCGCAGTCGTCGTTGATGTTGAGGCCGTCCGGCTCCGCGTGGATCGCGATCACCTCGGCGCCGGCCCGGCGCAGCGCGTCCGGCGCCACCGCCGAGGAGGCGCCGTTCGCGCAGTCCACCACCACCTTGAGCCCGTCCAGCCGGTGCGGCAGCGCGGACAGCAGGTGCTCGACGTAACGCTCGTGCCCCTCGGGATGGTCCTGCACCCGGCCCACACCGGACCCGGTGGGCCGCTGCCACTCGGTGCCGAGCAGCCCCTCGATCTCGTTCTCCACGTCGTCGGGCAGCTTGTGGCCGCCGCGCGCGAAGAACTTGATCCCGTTGTCCGGCATCGCGTTGTGGCTCGCCGAGAGCATCACGCCCAGGTCCGCGCCGAGCAGCCCGGTCAGGTAGGCGATGGCCGGCGTCGGCAACACACCGGCGCGGTAGACATCCACTCCCGCACCCGCGAGACCCGCGACCACGGCGGCTTCGAGGAACTCTCCGGAGGCCCGCGGGTCGCGACCGACCACGGCGAACGGCCTGCGGCCGTGCCCTGATTGCGGAATACCGTCCCGGCCGCGCGAGCCGAGCACCCGCGCGGCGGCAACCGCCAGGTCGAGCGCCAGTTCCGCGGTCAGCCGGCCATTCGCCAGGCCACGCACGCCGTCCGTACCGAAGAGTCGTCCCACAGTTGGATCTCCCGCATACATTCCGGATGTCTCGGACACTACCTCGCGGCGTCACTCCCCCAGGAGTGGCGCCGAAAAAAGCATCAGGCCCCGGGGGCACGAACCGTGCCCCCGGGGCCTGATGACGCTGCGAACAGCCGCAGAGGGTGCTGCGGGCTGTTTAGCGCTTGCTGTACTGCGGCGCCTTGCGCGCCTTCTTCAGACCGTACTTCTTGCGCTCCGTGGCCCGCGGGTCACGGGTGAGGAAGCCGGCCTTCTTCAGCGCCGGGCGGTTCGCCTCGACGTCCGCCTCGTTCAGCGAACGGGCGACACCCAGGCGCAGCGCGCCGGCCTGGCCGGAGACACCGCCGCCGTGGATGCGGGCGTGCACGTCGTAGCGGTCGTCCAGCTCGAGCACCTTGAAGGGCTCGTTGACCAGCTGCTGGTGCACCTTGTTCGGGAAGTACTCCTCGAGCGTGCGCCCGTTGATCTTCCACTTGCCGGTGCCCGGCACGATCCGCACCCGCGCGACGGCTTCCTTGCGGCGACCGGTGGCCGCGCCGGCCTGCGGCTCGCTGAAGCGCGACGCGAGCGACTCGGACGTGTAGCTCTCGAGCGGAAGACCCTCGGTCTCCTCGATCGGGGTTTCTGCAATGGTCTCGGCCACTGTTCTCCTCAAACTATTCGTTCGTCAGGCGGTGGCCGTGACTACTGCGCGACCTGGGTGATCTCGAACGGAACCGGCTGCTGCGCCGAGTGCGGGTGCTCGGAACCGCGGTACACCTTGAGCTTGGACAACATCGCCCGGCCCAGGGTGTTCTTCGGGAGCATGCCCTTGATGGCCTTCTCCACGGCCTTCTCGGGGTTCTTCTCCAGCAGCTCGTCGTAGCGGACGGCGCGGAGGCCACCCGGGTAGCCGGAGTGGCGGTAGGCCATCTTCTGGCTGCGCTTGTTGCCCGACAGGTGGACCTTGTCGGCGTTCACAATGATGACGAAATCGCCGGTGTCGACGTGCGGCGCGTACACCGGCTTGTGCTTACCCCGGAGCAGGGCAGCAGCCTGGGTGGACAGACGGCCGAGCACGACATCGGTCGCGTCGATGACGTGCCACTGACGCTGGACGTCGCCGGGCTTGGGGCTGTACGTGCGCACGGTCGATAGCCTTCGCTTCTTCGTGAGTGTGTGCTGACGGATGCCGACTGGCTGTCCGGGAGATGATTCCGAACCGAATGCGGACTCCGGTGGCCGGCGGCCCGGCGTACCGACTCCACTCAAGCAAGCCAATACGCACAACGAACCGGCACAATACCGGGTCAAGGGGGTGCCGGTCAAAACGAGCAATGGGGCGATGATCTGTCTCACGCCCCTCCCCAGCGTAAGCCATCGCCGGAGGTGCTCCTACCGTGCCACGCCGGCCGGTCACCACATCGGCGGATGGGTACGATGCGCCGAACGGTCGGCGCGTCGGCACCCGGGGAGCCGAGGCGGTCATTCCTTGCAGGGGGCGGGTATGTCGGGGGTCGGTACACCGGGGGACGACGGGCAACAGCCGTGGAGCGTACGCCCGGGCGGGCCCGGCACGCCGGGGCAGCCGCAACACCCATGGGACCCGTTCCCCTCGCACGCGCACGACGCGGGACAACAACCGCCCCAGCAGCCCCAGCAGCCCTTCGCGCAACCCCCCTCCCCGCACGAACAGCCAACCCAGCAACAGCAGTTCGCCGGCTCCGCCGGTCCCGACTGGACCCGGCTGGCCGAGGAACGCGACTCGGCCGCCCGGCGCCGCCGGATGTTGTTCACCGTCGGCGGCACCGTGCTCGGCCTGGCCCTGGTCGGCGGCGTGGTCGCGGCGGTCATGTCGATGTCCGGCGGTGACGACAAGAAGAAGGCCGGTCCGGCGACCGGCCCCGCCTCGGCGACCTTCGCACCGGCCAAGCCGACCTTCCGGCCGGCGCCGACCGTGCCACCGCCGCCCCCGGCGCAGAGCGTGCTGGCCGACCCGGCCCTGGACACCGCGCCCTTCACCGTCGAGGCGCTGTTCCCCGGTCAGAAGTTCACCGTCAACGGGCGGCAGTACTCGGTGCTCGCGAGCAAGCTGGACAACACCTGCTCGGACGGCATGGACGCCAAGCTCGGTCCGGCCGCCCGCGACCAGCAGTGCACCCAGCTGATCCGGCTCGCGGTGCTCGGCCCCGACGGCACGTTGTCCACTGCGGCGGTCGCCGCGTTCGCGTCGCCGGACCAGGCGACCGCGGTCAAGAACGGCAAGGACGGCGGCGAGTTGCTCCCGCTGGCCGGCCCCGGGGTCAAGGTCCTGGACGCCAAGAAGCAAAAGCACGGCAAGCTGCGCAACTCGGTCGGCCGCTACGGCCTGTTCACCCTGGACTGGTACGCGAACGGCAAGGACCCCTCGGCCGACGACAAGACCATGGCGCAGGCCCAGGACGACGTGGACAAGTTCCTGTGGAACTCGCTGATCGCGCGCGGCGAGGCGACCTCGAAGCAGATCGACGAGACGAACAGGCGCAAGGCACTGGAACAGATCCAGGGCTGAAGCCCGGCCGGGGCCGGGGCCGGTGCGGGCCGCACCACCGGCGCACCGCCCCGCCCCGACTCCGGCTCAACTACCGTCGCGCCGCCGCCGGGTGGCGGTCACCCGGTCCGCGAGCAACTCGTCCGCCGGGTAGGCCACCTCCTCCAGGGTGAGCCCGTGCGCGGGCGCCACATGCACACCCGAGTCGCGCACCGCGCGCCCGAGCACCTCCCGAGGCCAGTCCACCGGCTTGCGCCCGGTGCCCACCGCGAGCATCGCGCCCACCAGCGAGCGCACCATGTTGTGGCAGAACGCGTCGGCCCGCACGGTGGCCACGATCACCGGCCGAAACGCCGGCCCCACATCGGCCCCGGTCGGCGTCTCCCGGGCCCAGGAGAAGTCCTGCAGGCAGCGCACCGTCGTGGCCCCCTCGCGCCGCCGACAAAACGACGCGAAGTCGTGCTCGCCCAACACCAGTTGCGCCGCCGCGTGCATCCGGCTCTCGCTCAACGGCCGGTCGTGCCACACCACGCTGCCCCGGCGCAGCGGATCCACCCCGCCCGGCGCGTCGCACACCCGATACGCGTAGCGCCGCCAGATCGCGCCGAATCGGGCATCGAACCCGGCCGGCGCCACGGTGATGTCGCGCACCCGCAGATCGCGCGGAAGCGCCCCGGTGACCCGCCGCAGGGCCACGTCGCCCAGCGCCGCCCAGACCTCGTCGGGCACGTCCAGGTGGGCCACCTGGCCCCGCGCGTGCACCCCCGCGTCGGTCCGGCCGGCCACGGTCAGCTGGGCGGGCTCGGCCAGGCGCAACACCGTGGTCAGGGCGCTCTCCAGCGTCCCCTGCACGGTACGCAGCTCGCGCTGGCGGGCCCAGCCCGCGAACTCGGTGCCGTCGTACGACAGATCGATGCGCAAGCGCACCACGTCAACCACCTCCGGACATGGCGCGAGCCCGCCCTCCGTACGAATACGGAGGGCGGGCTCGCACGGTGATGCAGAACGCATGAGCGTCCGAGAAGACCGTCAGGCCTTGTCGGCGTCCTTGCTCTCCTCGGCCGACTCGGCCTCGGCGGCGGGCGCCTCCTCGGTCGGGGCGGCCTTCGCCGTCTCGACCTTGGCGGTCTCCTGCTCCTTGACCGAACGCTTCGTGGCGGCCTCGGCCTCACCGACCGCGGTCTGCGCCACGGTCAGCGCCTCGACCAGCTCGATCACGGCCATCGGGGCGTTGTCGCCCTTGCGGTTGCCGATCTTGGTGATGCGCGTGTAGCCGCCGGGACGGTTCGCGTAGCGCGGACCGAGCTCCTCGAAGAGCGTGTGCACGACGCTCTTGTCCCGAACGATGGTGAGCACCTGGCGACGGTTGTGCAGGTCGCCCTTCTTCGCCTTGGTGATCAGTCGCTCGGCGACGGGACGCAGCCGACGCGCCTTGGCCTCGGTCGTGGTGATCCGACCGTGCTCGAACAGCGCCGTCGCGAGACCGGCCAGGATCAGCCGCTCGTGGGACGGGCCGCCGCCGAGGCGCGGACCCTTGGTGGGCCTGGGCATGTTCTCTCCTAGATATCTCCTGCGCCGGCCGTATCAGGTACCGACGTCAGTCCACCCGGGCCGGTCGACCCGGGTGGTGGCAACTCCCCCTGAGGGAAGTCGCTCAGTACTGCTCGGTCTCGGCGAAGCCGTGGTCGTCCTCGTCGCCGAAGCTGTCCGCGGCGGCGGTCGGGTCGAACCCGGGCGGGCTGTCCTTGAGGGCCAGGCCCATCCCGTTGAGCTTCGCCTTGACCTCGTCGATGGACTTCGCACCGAAGTTGCGGATGTCCAACAGGTCGGCCTCGCTGCGCGCGACCAGTTCACCCACGGTGTGGATGCCCTCGCGCTTGAGGCAGTTGTAGGAGCGGACCGTGAGCTCGAGCTCCTCGATCGGCAGCGCCAGATCGGCCGCGAGCGCGGCGTCGGTCGGCGACGGGCCCATGTCGATGCCCTCGGCGTCGATGTTCAGCTCGCGCGCGAGACCGAACAGCTCGACCAGCGTCTTGCCCGCGGAGGCCATCGCGTCACGCGGACGCATGGACTGCTTGGTCTCGACGTCGACGATCAGCTTGTCGAAGTCCGTGCGCTGCTCGACACGGGTGGCCTCGACCTTGTACGTGACCTTGAGCACCGGCGAGTAGATCGAGTCGACCGGAACCCGGCCGATCTCCTGGCCCGCCTGCTTGTTCTGCACCGCGGAGACGTAGCCGCGACCGCGCTCGACGGTCAGCTCCATCTCCAGCTTGCCCTTGGCGTTCAGCGTGGCCAGGACCAGGTCGGGGTTGTGCACCTCGACGCCGGCCGGCGGCGCGATGTCGCCGGCGGTGACCACACCCGGGCCCTGCTTGCGCAGGTACATCACGACCGGCTCGTCGTGCTCCGAGGAGACGACCAGCTGCTTGATGTTGAGGATGAGGTCGGTGACGTCCTCCTTGACCCCCGGCACGGTGGTGAACTCGTGCAGGACGCCGTCGATCCGGATGCTGGTGACAGCCGCGCCCGGGATCGAGGAGAGGAGCGTGCGACGAAGCGAGTTGCCGAGCGTGTAGCCGAAGCCGGGCTCGAGGGGCTCGATGACGAACCGCGAACGGTATTCGTCGACGACGTCCTCGGTGAGGGTCGGCCGCTGGGCGATAAGCATGTGGATGCCTCCATGTCATTGACGTCCGCTATATGACGCCAGTGAGAACAAGGATACGGGCGGACCGGCACAAGGCCGGTCCGCCCGTTCCGAAGAGCGCTACTACTTGGAGTAGAGCTCGACGATGAGCTGCTCCTGCACCTGCGTGTCGATGACCTGACGCGCCGGGAGGGAGTGCACGAGGATGCGCATCTTGCCCGGGATGACCTCGAGCCAGGCCGGGACGGTGCGCTCGCCGGCCTCGGCACGGGCGACCACGAACGGGGTCAGCTCGACCGAGTCCTTGCGGACCTCGATGATGTCGTTGTCGGAGACCCGGAACGACGGGATGTCCGTCTTGACGCCGTTGACCACGATGTGGCCGTGGCGCACCAGCTGACGGGCGTGGTCACGCGACTTGGCGAAGCCCGCGCGGTAGACCACGTTGTCCAGGCGCGACTCGAGGATGCGAAGCAGGTTCTCGCCGGTCTTGCCCTGGCGACGGTTCGCTTCCTCGTAGTAGCCCTTGAACTGCTTCTCGAGAACGCCGTAGATGCGCGCGCACTTCTGCTTCTCGCGCATCTGCAGCAGGTACTCGCTGTCCTTGGTCCGGCCACGACCGTGCTCGCCCGGCGGGTAGGGGCGAATCTCGATCGGGCACTTCGGGCCCTCGCACTTGCTGCCCTTGAGGAACAGCTTCATCTTCTCGCGACGGCAGCGCTTGCAGTCCGCGCCGGTGTAACGCGCCATTGTTCTTTAACTCCTAGTCAGCTGCTGGTCAGACGCGGCGGCGCTTGGGGGGGCGGCAGCCGTTGTGCGGCACGGGGGTGACGTCCTGAATGGAGCCCACCTCCAGGCCGGTGGCCTGCAGCGAACGAATGGCGGTCTCACGACCGGAGCCCGGGCCCTTGACGAAAACGTCGACCTTGCGCATGCCGTGCTCCTGGGCACGGCGCGCGGCGGACTCGGCGGCCATCTGCGCGGCGAAGGGGGTCGACTTGCGCGAGCCCTTGAAGCCGACGTGGCCGGCGGAGGCCCACGAGATCACATTGCCGCTGGGGTCCGTGATCGAAACGATCGTGTTGTTGAACGTGCTCTTGATGTGGGCGTGCCCGTGAGCGACGTTCTTCTTTTCCTTGCGGCGCACCTTCTTGGCGCCCGCGCGGCTCTTGGGAGGCATCTGCTGGAAACTCCTGAGGTCGTCGGTCCGCTACGAATTGAGGACCGCGTGATCCGTCGTACGCGGACTACTTCTTGCCCGGCTTCTTCTTGCCGGCGATCGCGCGACGCGGGCCCTTGCGGGTACGCGCGTTGGTGTGGGTGCGCTGACCGCGGACGGGAAGACCGCGACGGTGACGCAGACCTTCGTAGCAACCGATCTCGACCTTGCGGCGGATGTCGGCCTGAACCTCGCGTCGGAGGTCACCCTCGACGCGGTAGTTCGCCTCGATCCAGTCGCGAAGCTTGATCAGGTCGTCCTCGGCGAGATCGCGGACGCGGGTGTCGGGGTTGACACCGGTGTTCTTCAGCGTGTCCAGCGCACGAGTGCGCCCGACGCCGAAGATGTAGGTCAGAGCGACCTCGACCCGCTTCTCACGGGGGAGGTCGACGCCGACGAGGCGTGCCATATGTGTGGCTCCTGGTTTAGTCGGAGGTCTGGCCCAGCACCGGTCCGGAACACCCACCAGGGATGTCCTCGGTCCTCGGCCTCCGGCCGAGGGTGGCGTCCCGCACGAGGCGGGGGTCGGGTGCTGTGGCTCTTACGTGGTGCGTCGCGCGTCGATCGCTCGTTGTGCGAAGGGGGTGCTGCTCAGCCCTGGCGCTGCTTGTGGCGCAGGTTCTCGCAGATCACCATGACCCGGCCGTGACGGCGGATCACCTTGCACTTGTCGCAGATCTTCTTGACGCTCGGCTTGACCTTCATGATTTCTCCGGTACGTGTGACGAAGGCGTGCGGGCACGCCGCCGTCGCCGAGTCGGTTATCGGTTTGCGTCCAAGCCCCGCACACCACGCACGGCGTGGGCAGGGCTGGGGCTCGCCTACTTGTAGCGGTAGACGATCCGGCCGCGGGTCAGGTCGTACGGGCTCAGCTCGACGACGACCCGGTCGTCCGGGAGGATCCGGATGTAGTGCATCCGCATCTTCCCACTGATGTGCGCGAGGACTTTGTGCCCGTTCTGAAGCTCCACGCGAAACATGGCGTTGGGGAGCGACTCGATGACGGTGCCCTCGATTTCGATGGCCCCTTGCTTCTTGGGCATGTCCTCCGCGCTTCGTATCTCGGGATCAGCTACCGTTACCCGGCGCACATGACGAAGCTCAAATTTTTGGCACCCGGACGACGGGCGCGCCAAACCTGGCTACATGTGAGCCGACGAGTCAGTCTAAGGCACTCGGCCGATGAAAGCGAAACCGGGCCCGGAACCACAGGTTCCGCGCCCGCCGGGCCATCCGGACCTACTTCACGAAGTAGACCAGCGCCCACACCAGCACGCCGAGTGACATCACGACCAACCAGACCTTGTTCAACGTCGCGTCGGAAACCCGCGAACGCCGCTCCTTCGCCGGGCCATAGGCACCGGCTCGCGAAGGCGCGTCGACGTGTCGAGCGTAATCCCGCGGCGGCGTCGCACCCGCCGCGTCGTCCCGATCCTCGCGGCCCGGCAGGTTCGCCGAGACCGCGTCGAGCTCCCCCACCGTACCCGCTCGCCGGACCGCGTCCAGGCACGCCCGGTATTCGGACAGCGCCAAGCGGCCCGAGGCGAGGTGCTCGCGCAGCCCGGCGGTCACACGTTCGC
This sequence comes from Embleya sp. AB8, assembly GCF_049739465.1. Lineage (NCBI taxonomy): Bacteria > Bacillati > Actinomycetota > Actinomycetes > Kitasatosporales > Streptomycetaceae > Embleya > Embleya sp. AB8. The sequence continues at coordinate 57,813 of NZ_JBMHHY010000035.1, read as the reverse complement.
GGTCCGCGTGGGTCGCGGGAGAGTTCGGATCACGGTCCATGTGTCGAGCGTAGGCCCTGGCGGGCCGCGCCGGGTGTGGTCAGGGCGACGAGCGCCCGTGCCGCCACACGACCATGTGGATCGACCCGAGCACCGCGGCGGCCGGGCCGAAGACCCACACCGGCCAGAAGTAGACCACCCCGGTGCCGGCCACCGCGACCAGCAGCCAGATCACCACGTTGAGCGCGGTGACCGCGTTCAACACCGTCCAGGCCGCCCGCAGCCCCCGCGCGGTCGCCGCCCACCCGTCGCCCCGGCGGCGCACCGGCTCGGCCTCCCAGTACACCTCCGCCGGGGTCGGCCCCGGCGCCGCGCTCGGCACCGGCCACGCGGGCACCGCCGGCTCCGGCTCGACCTCCGCGAGCGGACCGGCCCGGCCGCCCGCGCGCGCCAGCGCCGCCCGGGTGCGCGCCTCCTCGTAGGCCATCCGCGCGCGGATCACCTCGACGTCCGCCTCGAGGTGTTCGGGCGGCGGCAGATCGGAGATCAGCCGGGCCAACTCCCCCAGCGTGACCGCCCCGAAGGCGGCCCCCATGCGCTCGTTGAACTCTGCGAGCGTCAGCCGTCCGACCAGGTGGTGGTCACGCAGCAGCGTCACCGCCGCCTCACGGTCCACGTCGGATGCCCGCATCGTCGGGTGCCTCACCATGCCTTCGACACTAGGCAGGCCCGGTCGCCGCGTACATGGGGCCAGCCCCACCATTGGCGGGGGTCTGTCCTCAGGGCCGGGTCAGCACCACGGGGCCGTTCTCGGTGATCGCGATCGAGTGCTCCCAGTGCGCCGCGAAGCCGCCCGCCGTGGTCTTGACCGTCCACTCGTCGGGCAGCGTGTACGTGTCCGGCTTGCCGAGGGTGACCATCGGCTCGATCGCCAGGCACACCCCGACCTCCAGGCGCGGACCCCGGCCGCCCGGGCCGTAGTTGAGCACGTGCGGGTCCTGGTGCATCTCGGTGCCGATGCCGTGGCCGCCGTAGTCCTCGACGATGCCGTACCTGGCGCCGCCCGGCAGCGGGTTGGCCCGGATCGACTTCTCCACCGCGTGGCTGATGTCGGTCAACCGGCCGCCCGCCACCGCCGCTTCGATGCCCGCCCACATCGACTGCTCGCACACCCGGCTCAGTTCGAGCACCTCGGGCCGCACCTCGCCGATCGGCACGCTGATCGCCGAATCGCCGTGCCAGCCGTCCAGGATCGCGCCGCAGTCGATCGAGATCAGGTCGCCGTCGCGCAGCGGGGTGTCGTCCGGGATCCCGTGCACCACCACGTCGTTGACCGACGCGCAGATCGACGCCGGGAAGCCGTGGTAGCCCTTGAACGAGGGAATCGCCCCGGCGGCCCGGATCGACCGCTCGGCGATCGTGTCCAGATCCGCGGTGGTCACCCCGGGCTTCGCCGCCTCGCGCAACAACTCCAGGGTGTTCGCCACCACCGCGCCCGCCCGACGCATCTTCTCGATCTGCTCCGGCGTCTTGCGTTCGATACGCATCTGCCGTTTCCGGAACACCGGCATGGCCGTCCTCGCCGTCCTCTTCTGTCCATCACCGAAAAAGCACGATGGGCGATCCGGGGTTTCCCCGGATCGCCCATGTGTGCCGTCTGTCGCGGCCGACGCCGATCAGGCGCCGCCGAACTCCCGAAGTGCGGTCATCGCGCGTCCGGTGACCTCCTTGACGGGACCCGTCGCCTGGATCGGCAGCAGGAGGTTGCGCTCGGAGTAGTAGCCGACCAAAGGTTCGGTCTGCTCCTTGTAGACGTCCAGCCGGTGCCGGACGGTCTCCTCGCGGTCGTCGTCGCGCTGGTAGAGCTCGCTGCCGCACTCGTCGCAGACCCCGGCCACCTTCGGCGGGTCGGTCAGGATGTGACAGACGTGCCCGTTGGCCCGGCACTGCCGGCGGCCGGAGATCCGCTGGATGATCTCCGAGTCGTCGACCTTGAGTTCGAGCACCACGTCCAGCTCGGTGTCGTTCTCGGCGAGGATCTCGTCGAGCACCTTGGCCTGGGCGGTGTTGCGCGGGAACCCGTCGAGAAGGAAACCACCGGCCACGTCCGGCTGCGCCAGGCGCTCCCGGACCATGCCTATGGTCACCTCGTCGGGTACCAGATTGCCCGCGTCCATGTAGGTCTTCGCCTCGCGGCCGAGCGGGGTGCCCTGACTCACGTTGGCGCGGAAGATGTCACCGGTCGAGACGGCGGGAATCGACAGGTTGGCGGCGATGTACTGGGCCTGGGTTCCCTTACCCGCGCCGGGAGGCCCCACGAGAACGATACGCATTTAGCGGAGGAAGCCTTCGTAGTTGCGCTGCTGGAGCTGACTCTCGATCTGCTTCACGGTTTCCAGACCCACTCCCACGATGATCAGGATGCTCGTGCCGCCGAACGGGAAGTTCTGGTTGGCGTTGAAGAGCACGAGCGCGATGCTGGGTACCAGCGCGATCATGCCCAGGTACAACGATCCGGGCCACGTGATCCTGGTGAGGATGTAGTTCAGGTATTCCGCGGTCGGTCTGCCGGCGCGGATCCCCGGAATGAAGCCACCATACTTCTTCATGTTGTCGGCTACTTCTTCGGGGTTGAACGTGATGGCCACGTAGAAGAACGCGAAGAAGACGATCAGCAGGAAGTACGTGATCATGTACAGCGGGTGGTCGCCCTTGACGAAGTTGCGTTCGATCCACACCGCCCAGTCCGACTTGCCGCCGCTGAACTGTGCGATGAGAGCCGGGATGTACAGCAGCGAAGAGGCGAAGATGACGGGGATGATGCCCGCCTGGTTCACCTTGAGCGGGATGTAGGTCGAGGTCCCGCCGTAGGCGCGACGCCCGATCATGCGCTTTGCGTACTGCACCGGGATGCGGCGCTGCGCCTGCTCCACGAAGACCACCAGGCCGACCATCACCAGGCCGATGGCGATGACGGTGAAGAACGGCACCCAGCCGCCGCCGATGGTGCCCTGGTCCTTGATCGTCCACAGCGCGGCCGGGAAGCCGGAGGCGACGGAGACGAACATCAGGATCGACATGCCGTTGCCGATGCCGCGGTCGGTGATCAGCTCACCGAGCCACATGATCGTCGAGGTGCCGGCCGTCATCACGACGACCATCACGATCACCCTGAAGAGCGAGTCGTCGGGCACGATGCCCTGCGGGTCGCAGGTGGCACTGCGGGCGCTGGAGAAGAGCGCGCCGCTGCGGGCGGTGGCGATCAGCGCGGTGGCCTGGAGGATCGACAGCGCGATGGTGAGGTAGCGCGTGTACTGGGTGATCTTCGCGGTGCCGGCCTGGCCCTCCTTCTTGAGGGCCTCCAGTCGCGGGATCACCACGGTCAGCAGCTGCAGGATGATGCTCGCCGTGATGTACGGCATGATCCCGAGCGCGAAGATGGTGAGTTGCAGCAGCGCACCGCCGCTGAACATGTTGACGAGGCCGAACAGGCTGTTCCGGTTGGAGTCCTCTACGCAAGAGCGCACCATCTCGAACGAGACGCCCGGTACCGGGATATGCGACCCGATCCGGAAGAGCACGATGATCGCCAACGTGAACAGCAGCTTCTTGCGCAGGTCGGGCGTGCGGAACGCCCTGGCGAACGCGGTGAGCACACTGCCTCCTGCGCCCCGCCCGTCTTAGGGGCGAGTCGATCGAGTCGTCGGTCCGGTAGGACCACTGGTCAGGTCCCTCACAGGAACCTCACGGACAATAACAGCGCCGACGGGCCGGAAGTATCGCCCCGGCCGACGTTCATGCGACATGACACAACACACGGCGAAAACACAGCAAGTCAGGTACGGGGGTGGAGCAATGAACCCGCCCCCACGACACAGCAAACCACAGGGGCGTCACCACCTTACCGGCGTGACGCCCCTGCGCTATAGCCTCCAACGACGTCAAGGCCCGTTCGGTACCGATCCGAACGGGCCATGACGGTCATTCCTTGTCCGCTCGAGCGGATCAGACCGACAGTTCGTCGGCCGAGCCACCCGCGGCGGCGATCTTCGTCTTCGCCGAGCCGGAGAAGGCGTGCACCTTCACCTGGACGGCAACCGAGATCTCGCCGGTGCCCAGGATCTTGACGGGCAGGTTCTTGCGAACCGCGCCCTTCTCGATCAGACCCTCGACGGTGACCTCGCCACCCTCGGGGTACAGGGACTCGATCTTGTCCAGGTTCACGACCTGGAACTCGACCCGGAACGGGTTCTTGAAGCCCTTGAGCTTGGGCAGCCGCATGTGCAGCGGCATCTGCCCACCCTCGAAGCGGGCCGGCACCTGGTAACGAGCCTTGGTGCCCTTGGTGCCACGACCGGCGGTCTTGCCCTTGGAGCCCTCGCCACGACCCACGCGGGTCTTGGCGGTCTTGGCGCCCGGGGCGGGCCGCAGGTGGTGCACCTTCAGCGGGTTGTCAGCACCCATGTCAGTCGACCTCCTCGACGGTGACGAGGTGCGACACCGTCGCGATCATGCCGCGGATCTCCGGGCGGTCTTCCTTGACGACCACGTCGTGGACGCGCTTGAGACCGAGCGAACGGAGAGTGTCCCGCTGGTTCTGCCTGCCACCGATCTTGGATCGGGTCTGCGTGACCTTGAGACGTGCCATTACGCACCAACCCCCGCGCGAGCCCGCAGCAGCGCGGCCGGGGCCACGTCCTCCAGGGGCAGTCCGCGACGAGCCGCGATCTCCTCGGGGCGAACGAGCCCCTGGAGCGCCGCGACGGTCGCGTGCACGATGTTGATCGGGTTGGACGAGCCGAGCGACTTGCTCAGCACGTCGTGGATGCCGGCGCACTCGAGTACGGCGCGCACGGGGCCACCGGCGATGACACCGGTACCCGGCGACGCCGGCTTCAGGAGCACCACGCCGGCAGCCTTCTCACCCTGGATCGGGTGCGGAATGGTGCCCTGGATACGGGGGACCTTGAAGAAGTGCTTCTTGGCCTCTTCAACACCCTTGGCGATCGCGGCCGGCACCTCCTTGGCCTTGCCGTAACCGACACCTACGGTGCCATCGCCATCGCCCACCACGACCAGCGCGGTGAAGCTGAAGCGACGACCACCCTTCACGACCTTGGCGACGCGATTGATCGCGACGACGCGCTCGACGTAAGCAGTCTTCTCGGCGGCTGCGCCACCATCACGTCGATCCCGCCGGTCCCGCCGCTCGCCGCCGCCGGCGCCGCCACCGCGGCGCTGGGGTCCAGCCATCAGAATGTCCTCATCTGTCGTTCGAAGCTTGTCCGGAGCAGCGGGCTCAGAAGGTGAGCCCGTTTCCGCGTGCGGCATCCGCGAGGGCGGCGATTCGACCGTGGTACTTGTTACCACCGCGGTCGAACACGACGGCCTCGACACCGGCAGCCTTCGCGCGCTCGGCGACCAATTCGCCGACCTTGCGAGCCTGAGCGGTCTTGTCGCCCTCGCCACCACGGATGGACGGGTCCATCGTGGAGGCCGAAGCGAGAGTGTGGCCGGCGATGTCGTCGATAACCTGCGCCACCATGTGACGGGTGGAGCGGCTCACGACGAGACGGGGCCGCAGCGGGGTGCCGGAAACCTTCTTCCGCACCCGGATGTGCCGGCGCTTGCGTGCGACAGACTTCTTCGCAACGCCCTTGCCGGTCTTCACGCCGACAGCCATGCCTACTTACCAGCCTTTCCGACCTTGCGGCGGATGACCTCGCCGGCGTACTTGACGCCCTTGGCCTTGTACGGGTCGGGCTTCCGCAGCTTGCGGATGTTCGCGGCGATTTCACCGACCTTCTGCTTGTCGATGCCTTCGACCGAGAAACGGGTCGGGGCTTCGACCACGAAGGTGATGCCCTCCGGGGCCTCGATGACGATGGGGTGGCTGTATCCGAGCGCGAACTCCAGCGAGGAGCCCTTCGCCTGGACACGGTAACCGACACCGCTGATCTCGAGCTTCTTGATGTATCCCTGGGTCACACCAGTGATCATGTTCGCCACCAGCGTCCGGGACAGCCCGTGCAGGGCCTTCGAGCGACGCTCGTCGTCGGGGCGCGACACCGCGAGGGTGCCGTCGTCCGACTTCGCGATCTCGATCGGGGCGGCGATGGTGTGCGACAGGGAACCCTTGGGGCCCTTCACGACAACCTCGCGGCCATTGATGGTGACGTCCACACCGGTGGGAACCGGGATGGGGAGACGTCCGATGCGCGACATTGCTCTCCTTCCCTTCCCTTACCAGACGAAGGCGAGGACTTCCCCGCCCACGCCCTTCTTGGCCGCCTGCTTGTCGGTGAGCAGACCGGTCGACGTCGAGATAATCGCGACGCCGAGGCCGCCGAGCACCTTCGGCAGGTTGGTGGACTTTGCGTACACCCGCAGACCGGGCTTCGACACACGGCGGACGCCGGCGATCGAGCGCTCGCGGTTCGGGCCGTACTTGAGGACGACGGTGAGCTTCTTGCCCACCTCCGCGTCCTCGACGCGCCAGCCCTGGATGTAACCCTCCTGCTGGAGGATCTCCGCGATGTGCGACTTGATCTTGCTGAACGGCATCACGACATCGTCGTGGTATGCCGAGTTGGCGTTCCGCAGACGGGTCAGCATGTCTGCGATGGGGTCGGTCATGGTCATGACGGCCTCAAGGCCTTTCTCGCCGTGGTTTCCCGGCGTGCGATCCCTCACCCGCCGCCCTTCCGGGGAAGGGCGACGGGCGACGACTGCGGTGCGGGACCTACGACGTCGTTACTGTTCTCGCTCGTCCCCGCGGGACGGGCGATTGCCGTGTTGCGTCAGTCGCCGAGGCGACCGCGAACTACCAGCTGCTCTTGGTGACGCCCGGCAGCTCGCCGGCGTGCGCCATCGTGCGCAGGCACACGCGGCACAGGCCGAACTTGCGGTACACCGAGTGAGGGCGGCCACAGCGCTGGCAGCGCGTGTAGCCACGAACCTCGAACTTCGGCTTGCGGGCGGCCTTTGCGATCAGGGCCTTCTTCGCCACGTCTCAGTCTCCTTGTTGCGTTCCTCAGTCGCCGTGGCGACTGCTCACGCTTCCTTGAACGGGAAGCCGAGGAGACGCAGCAGAGCGCGGCCCTCGTCGTCGTTCTTGGCGGTGGTCACCACGGTGATGTCCATGCCACGAACGCGGTCGATCTTGTCCTGGTCGATCTCGTGGAACATCGACTGCTCCGTGAGACCGAAGGTGTAGTTGCCGCGCCCGTCGAACTGCTTCGGCGAGAGGCCGCGGAAGTCGCGGATACGCGGCAGCGCGATCGACAGCAGACGGTCGAGGAACTCCCACATCCGGTCGCCGCGCAGTGTAACGTGCGCGCCGATCGGCTGACCCTCGCGCAGCTTGAACTGCGCGATGGACTTGCGGGCCTTCGTGACCTGGGGCTTCTGGCCGGTGATGGCCATCAGGTCCTTGATCGCGCCGTCGATCAGCTTCGAGTCGCGGGCGGCGTCGCCCACACCCATGTTGACCACGATCTTGGTGACGCCCGGAACCTGCATGACGTTCTCGAACGAGAACTCCTCACGCAGCTTGCCGAGGATCTCCTCGCGGTAACGCTGCTTCAGACGCGGCAGTTCGCGCGCCTCAGTGGTGACCGTCATCAGATGTCCTCACCGGTCCGCTTGGCGTACCGGATCTTGTTGCCCTCGTCATCGAACCGGAAGCCGGTCCGCGTCGGAACCTTCTTCCCGTCCTTCTCCACCACCAGCATCACGTTGCTGACGTGGATGGAGGCTTCCTGGGTGATGATGCCACCGGTCTTGGCACCCTTGGCGGACTGACCCACCTTGGTGTGCTTCTTGATCCGGTTGACGCCCTCGACCAGGACGCGCTCCTGCGGCGGGTAGGCCGCGATGACCTTGCCCTGCTTGCCCTTGTCCTTGCCGGTGATGACCTGTACCAGGTCACCCTTCTTGATCTTCATCGCCTTCGCCATTGGTTAGAGCACCTCCGGCGCGAGCGAGATGATCTTCATGAACTTCTTCTCACGAAGCTCACGGCCGACCGGGCCGAAAATACGGGTGCCACGGGGTTCGCCATCGTTCTTCAGGACGACGGCGGCGTTTTCATCGAAGCGGATGTAGGAGCCGTCGACACGCCGGCGCTCCTTGACCGTCCGCACGATGACCGCCTTGATGACGTCACCCTTCTTCACGTTGCCACCGGGGATCGCGTCCTTGACGGTGGCAACGATGACGTCCCCGATGCCCGCGTAGCGCCGGCCGGAGCCACCGAGCACACGGATGCAGAGAATCTCCTTCGCACCCGTGTTGTCGGCGACTCGCAGTCGCGACTCCTGCTGGATCACGTCTAACTCCTGATCGTCACGTCGCGGTCACGACCCACGGATGGTGGGGCGACCGGCGCTCGCTACTTGGCCTTTTCGAGGATCTCGACGATGCGCCAGCGCTTGCTGGCGGACAGCGGCCGAGTCTCCATGAGGACGACACGGTCACCGACGCCACAGGCGTTCTGCTCGTCGTGAGCCTTCAGCTTGTTCGTGCGGCGGATGACCTTGCCGTACATCGGGTGCTTCACGCGGTCCTCGACGGCGACGACGACGGTCTTGTCCATCTTGTCGCTGACGACGAGGCCCTCACGGGTCTTGCGGAAACCCCGGGTTGCTTCAGTCATCTCAGTCTTCTCGCTCACGCCGCGCCTCCGGTCTCCTGCACGTCGATGCCCAGCTCGCGCTCGCGCATCAGCGTGTAGATCCGGGCGATGTCCTTACGGACAGCCTTGAGCCGCCCGTGATTCTCGAGCTGCCCGGTCGCCGCCTGGAAACGGAGGTTGAACAGCTCCTCCTTGGCTTCGCGGAGCTTGGCGACGATTTCCTCGTCACCGAGTTCGCGGAGCTCGGACGCCTTGGTAACGGCCGCCATCACGCCTCACCAGCCTCGCGCCGGACGATCCGGCACTTCATCGGCAGCTTGTGCACGGCGCGGGTGAGCGCCTCACGAGCCACCTTCTCGTTCGGGTACGACAGTTCGAACATCACCCGACCGGGCTTGACGTTCGCGACCCACCACTCGGGCGAGCCCTTACCGGAACCCATGCGGGTCTCGGCAGGCTTCTTGGTCAGCGGACGGTCGGGGTAGATGTTGATCCACACCTTGCCACCACGGCGGATGTGCCGGGTGATGGCAATACGAGCGGACTCGATCTGACGGTTGGTCACGTACGCCTGGCCCAGGGCCTGGATGCCGTACTCGCCGAACGCCAGTTCCGTACCGCCCTTGGCGCGGCCACCACGCTTGGGGTGGTGCTGCTTGCGGTGCTTGACCCTGCGGGGGATCAGCATCGGGGTCAGGCCTCCGATCCGGATTCGGGCGCCGAGTTCACAGCCTCGGCCGCCGGCGCGGAGCCGGTGTCCGAGGAACCGGTGGCCTGCGCGTCGTTCTGCTGCGGACGTCCGCCGCGGCCACCACGGCCACCGCGCTCGCCGCCACGACCGCCGCCGCCACCCTCGCCACCACGACGGGGACGCTCGGGAGCGCCGCCGCGGGCGGGACGGTTGCTGGCACGAGCCGCCGCGTTCTCGGCGCGAACCTCGGCGATGTTCTTGACGTCGCCCTTGTAGATCCACACCTTCACGCCGATGCGACCGAACGTCGTGCGGGCCTCGAAGAAGCCGTAGTCGACGTTGGCGCGCAGCGTGTGCAGCGGCACCCGACCCTCGCGGTAGAACTCCGAGCGGGACATCTCTGCCCCACCCAGACGACCACCGCACTGGATCTTGATGCCCTTGGCCCCGGCCTTCATGGAGCTCTGCATCGCCTTGCGCATGGCACGGCGGAAGGACACGCGGCTCGAGAGCTGCTCGGCCACACCCTGCGCGACCAGCTGGGCGTCCACCTCGGGGTTCTTGACCTCGAGGATGTTCAGCTGGACCTGCTTGCCGGTGAGCTTCTCCAGCTCACCGCGGATGCGGTCGGCCTCCGCACCACGACGGCCGATGACAATGCCCGGCCGGGCGGTGTGGATGTCGACGCGGACGCGCTCACGGGTGCGCTCGATCTCGACCTTCGAGATGCCCGCGCGCTCCATGCCCTTCGTCATCATCTGACGAATCTTGACGTCCTCGCCGACGTAGTCCTTGTACAGCTTGTCGGCGTACCACCGGGACTTGAAGTCCGTGGTGATGCCGAGACGGAACCCGTGCGGGTTAACCTTCTGGCCCACTAGCGGGTCCTCTCCTTCTCGGCGACAACCACGGTGATGTGGCTGGTGCGCTTGCGGATGCGGTACGCCCGACCCTGTGCCCGCGGACGGAAACGCTTGAGGGTCGGACCCTCGTCCACGTAGGCGGAGGACACGTACAGGTTGTTCGTGTCCAAGTTGTGGTTGTGACCGGCGTTGGCAATGGCGCTGTCGAGCACCTTGCCGACCGGCTCACTCGCGGCCTGCGGAGCGAATCGCAGGACCGCCTGGGCCTCCGCGGCGTTCATGCCACGGATGAGGTCCACCACGCGGCGGGCCTTCATGGGCGTGACGCGGATGTACCGCGCCTGAGCCCTGGCTTCCATCGACGTCCCCTTGCTCATCTCGATATCCATGCGATTCGCCGCGTCAGCGACGACGCGACTTCCGGTCGTCCTTCTCGTGACCGCGGAAGGTCCGAGTCGGCGCGAATTCGCCGAGCTTGTGGCCGACCATCGACTCGGTCACGAACACCGGGACGTGCTTACGGCCGTCGTGCACCGCGATCGTGTGGCCCAGCATCGCCGGGACGATCATCGAGCGGCGGGACCAGGTCTTGATGACGTTCTTGGTGCCCTTGTCGTTCTGTACGTCCACCTTCTTGATGAGGTGGCCGTCGACGAAGGGTCCCTTCTTCAGACTGCGCGGCATCGAGACTGCTCCTAGCGCTTCTTGTTCGTCTTGCGGCGGCGGATGATGAGCTTGTCGCTGGCCTTCTTCGGCCGACGAGTACGACCCTCGGGCTTACCCCAGGGGCTCACCGGGTGGCGACCACCAGAGGTCTTGCCCTCACCACCACCGTGCGGGTGGTCGATGGGGTTCATCGCCACACCGCGGACGGTCGGGCGCTTGCCCTTCCAGCGCATGCGACCGGCCTTGCCCCAGTTGATGTTCGACTGCTCGGCATTGCCGATCTCGCCGACCGTCGCCCGGCAGCGCACGTCCACCAGGCGAATCTCGCCCGACGGCATGCGGAGGGTCGCGTGCGCGCCCTCCTTGGCAAGGAGCTGCACGCTGACACCCGCGGAACGGGCGATCTTCGCGCCGCCACCGGGCCGAAGCTCGATGGCGTGGATGACCGTACCGACCGGGATGTTCCGGAGCGGCATGTTGTTGCCCGGCTTGATGTCGGCGCCCGGACCATTTTCGATCCGGTCGCCCTGCTTCAGCTTGTTCGGGCACAGGATGTAGCGCTTCTCGCCGTCCGCGTAGTGCAGAAGAGCGATGCGCGCGGTGCGGTTCGGGTCGTACTCGATGTGCGCGACCTTCGCCGGAACGCCGTCCTTGTCGTTGCGCCGGAAGTCGATCAGTCGGTACGCGCGCTTGTGGCCGCCACCCTGGTGGCGAGCCGTCACACGGCCGTGGTTGTTACGACCACCCTTGCTGTGCAGAGGGCGGACCAGCGACTTCTCCGGCTCGGACCGCGTGATCTCGACGAAGTCGGCGACGCTGGCGCCACGACGGCCCGGCGTCGTCGGCTTGTACTTGCGGATGCCCATGGCTTCTCTTAGTCCTCGTCCGTATCAGCGGCCGTCAGCCGACGGGTCCACCGAAGATGTCGATCCGCTCGCCCTCTGCAAGGGTGACGATCGCGCGCTTCGTGTCCTTGCGCTTGCCGAAACCGGTCTTGGTGCGCTTGCGCTTACCAACTCGGTTGATCGTGTTGACGCTCTCGACCTTGACCCCGAAGACCGCGATGACGGCCTGCTTGATCTGGGTCTTGTTGGCGTCGGGGTGCACGATGAACGTGTACTTGTTCTCGTCGATGAGCCCGTAGCTCTTCTCCGAGATCACCGGCTTCAGCAGCACGTCGCGCGGGTCGGTGTAGGTCTTGCTGGTGACCTTCGTCGTGCTCTCGACGGTTTCGGTGCTCACGCGATGCTCCCTTCGAGCTCGTCGGAGCTCGCGACCGCCGAGGCGGCCTGCGCCGGTCCGGCGATGAAGCGCTCCAGCGCGGCCTTCGTGAAGACCACGTCGTCGGAGACGAGCACGTCGTAGGTGTTCAGCTGCCCGACCTCGAGCAAGTGCACCTGCGGAAGGTTGCGGGCGCTCAGCCAGGCAGTGGTGTCGGACTTCTCGACGACCAGGAGCACGTTCTTGCGCTCACTGATCTTGCCGAGCAGCGTCTTCGCCGCCTTGACCGACGGCTTGTCGCCCTCGATCAGCGCGGAAACGCAGTGGATGCGCTCGTGACGCGCCCGGTCGGAGAGGGCACCGCGCAGCGCGGACGCCTTCATCTTCTTCGGGGTCCGCTGCTCGTAGTCACGCGGCACGGGACCGTGCACGACGCCACCACCGGCGAACTGCGGCGCGCGGGTCGAGCCCTGACGGGCGCGACCGGTGCCCTTCTGGCGGTACGGCTTGCGCCCACCGCCGCGGACCTCGCCACGAGTCTTGGTCTTGTGCGTGCCCTGCCGAGCCGCGGCGAGCTGGGCCACGACGACCTGGTGGATCGTCGGGATGCTCACCTGGACGTCGAACAGCCCCGCGGGGAGTTCGATCGTCCCGGTCTTCTCGCCGGCGGGCGAAAGAACGTCAATGCTGGTCATGAAATTCACACACCCTTCGCCGCAGTGCGCACCAGAACCAGGCCGCCGTTCGGACCGGGGACCGCGCCCTTGATCAGGAGCAGGCCCTTCTCGGCGTCGACGGCGTGCACGGTCAGGTTCTGGGTGGAGACGCGCTCGTTACCCATGCGGCCTGCCATGCGCACACCCTTGAACACACGACCCGGGGTGGCGCAGCCACCGATCGAGCCGGGCGAACGGTGCTTGCGCTGCGTACCGTGCGAGCTGCCGAGACCCTTGAAGCCGTGTCGCTTCATGACACCGGCGGTTCCCTTGCCCTTCGAGGTGCCCATGACGTCGACCTTCTGGCCGGCCTCGAACACCTCGGCGGTGATCTCCTGCGCCAGCGAGTACTCGCCGGCGTCGGAGGTGCGCAGCTCGACCAGGTGGCGACGCGGGGTCACACCCGCCTTGGCGAAGTGGCCGGCGAGCGGCTTGTTCACCTTGCGGGGGTCGATCGCGCCGAACGCGATCTGGACGGCGGAGTAGCCGTCGACCTCGGCGTTGCGGACCTGGGTCACGACGCAGGGCCCGGCTTCGACCACAGTCACTGGAACGACGCGGTTGTTCTCGTCCCAGACCTGGGTCATGCCGAGCTTCTTGCCCAGAATGCCCTTCATCTGCTTCGTCATCGTCGGTGCGTCCTCAGAGCTTGATCTCGATGTCGACGCCGGCCGGCAGGTCGAGACGCATAAGCGAGTCGACCGTCTTCGGCGTGGGGTCGAGGATGTCGATGAGCCGCTTGTGAGTGCGCATCTCGAAGTGCTCGCGCGAGTCCTTGTACTTGTGCGGCGAGCGGATGACGCAGTACACGTTCTTCTCGGTCGGCAGCGGCACCGGCCCCGCAACCTGCGCACCAGTACGCGTCACCGTCTCGACGATCTTCTTCGCCGAACTGTCGATGACCTCGTGGTCGTAGGCCTTGAGCCTGATGCGGATCTTCTGTCCCGCCATGGCTGCTTCGAATTCCTTCTCTCGTACCGCTGCGGATCACCCCCGCTGACACGGGGAGAAGACTTGGGCTGAAAACCCGTTGGGGTTTCCCTTCCCCGCCGACCCCCGCGGTCGGGCGTGTCGCTTTGTTGCTCACAAGCACCCCTTGGAAACCCTTACGGGCGGCCTGGGGGCCTGGGCAACGTACGCTCGGCGTCACCTTCGCTGCGGCAAGCGAAAGGACGGCACGAGGTCGCTAAGCGACGACGCCGGCTGCATGGGTGGCAGGACAGAAGTCCACCGATTGTTCGGAGCCAACGGGGCCGGCGCTACGGCACTGTCTGTTCGACAGGCACGGCGCAGCCCGTTGTCTATCCGAGCAACTTGGCTAGTATGCCCCACGAATGGCGGCCTTGGCCAATCGAGCGACTCCCCCAAGGTTTGAGAGAGCCCCCGAGCAATGGATATCCGGTCCCACCTAGGGGGTGGAATCGATCCGGACAAAGCCCCGCCCGCCGACCCAGGTGGACCGGCGGGCGGGATTTCATCACTTCTTGATCTTGACGACCTGGCCGGCGCCCACGGTGCGGCCACCCTCGCGGATGGCGAAACGCAGGCCCTCTTCCATGGCGATCGGCTGGATCAGCGCGACGTCCATGCCGGTGTTGTCACCCGGCATGACCATCTCGGTGCCCTCGGGGAGGGTCACCACGCCGGTCACGTCCGTCGTACGGAAGTAGAACTGCGGCCGGTAGTTGTTGAAGAAGGGGGTGTGACGGCCACCCTCGTCCTTCGACAGGATGTAGACCTGGGCCTCGAACTCGGTGTGCGGCGTGACCGAACCCGGCTTGATGATGACCTGGCCGCGCTCGACGTCCTCGCGCTTGATGCCACGGAGGAGCAGACCGACGTTCTCGCCCGCCTGGCCCTCGTCGAGCAGCTTGCGGAACATCTCGATGCCGGTGACCGTGGTGGTGGTCTTGGTCTCCTTGATGCCGACGATGTCGACAGTCTCGTTGACCTTGACGATGCCACGCTCGATGCGACCGGTGACGACGGTGCCACGACCGGTGATCGTGAAGACGTCCTCGACGGGCATCAGGAACGGCTTGTCGGTGTCGCGCGGCGGGGTCGGGATCGCCTCGTCGACGGCAGCCATCAGGCCGAGAAGCTTCTCGCCCCACTCCTTGTCGCCCTCGAGCGCCTTGAGCGCCGAGACCCGCACGACCGGAAGGTCGTCGCCCGGGAACTCGTACTCGGAGAGGAGCTCGCGCACCTCGAGCTCGACGAGCTCCAGGATCTCCTCGTCGTCCACCATGTCGGCCTTGTTCAGCGCGACCACGATGTACGGAACGCCGACCTGGCGGGCCAGGAGCACGTGCTCCTTGGTCTGCGGCATCGGGCCGTCGGTGGCGGCGACCACGAGGATCGCGCCGTCCATCTGCGCGGCACCGGTGATCATGTTCTTGATGTAGTCGGCGTGCCCGGGGCAGTCGACGTGCGCGTAGTGACGGTTCTCCGTCTGGTACTCGACGTGCGCGATCGAGATCGTGATACCGCGCTGCCGCTCCTCCGGCGCCTTGTCGATCTGGTCGAACGGCGTGAAGGGGTTCAGGTCCGGGTACGCGTCGTGCAGCACCTTGGTAATCGCCGCGGTCAGCGTCGTCTTACCGTGGTCGATGTGACCAATGGTGCCGATGTTGACGTGCGGCTTAGTCCGCTCGAACTTAGCCTTCGCCACTGGGGTCCTCCTGTGGACTGGTTCTTTACGCCGTACGACGTCGGGTATCGGGGGTGAGCCGGGGCGGAGGCACCGGAGTCCGCGTACGGACTCCGGGTCCCCCTGGTATCGCTGGTGCCGCGCCTGCGGTGATTACTCGCCGCGCGACTTGGCGATGATCTCCTCGGCGACGTTCCTCGGAACCTCGGCGTAGGAGTCGAACTGCATGGAGTAGCTCGCGCGACCCGAGGTCTTGCTGCGGAGGTCGCCGACATAGCCGAACATCTCCGACAGCGGGACCAGGGCCTTGACGACACGCGCACCGAAGCGCTCGTCCATGGCCTGGATCTGGCCGCGACGCGAGTTGAGGTCGCCGATCACATCGCCCATGTAGTCCTCGGGCGTGGTGACCTCGACGGCCATCATCGGCTCGAGAAGAGCCGGGCTGGCCTGCCGAGCCGCTTCCTTGAACGCCTGCGAACCGGCGATCTTGAAGGCGAGTTCGGACGAGTCGACCTCGTGGTAGCCACCGTCGATCAGCGTCAGTCGCACGCCGACCATCGGGTAGCCGGCGAGCACGCCGTACTGCATGGCCTCCTGCGCGCCCGCGTCCACCGACGGGATGTACTCCCGGGGGATGCGGCCACCGGTGACCTTGTTGACGAACTCGTACGCGTCGCCCTCGAGCGGCTCGAGCGCGATCTGCACCTTGGCGAACTGACCGGTACCACCGGTCTGCTTCTTATGCGTGTAGTCCACCCGCTCGACGACCTTGCGGATCGTCTCGCGGTAGGCCACCTGCGGCTTGCCGACGTTGGCCTCCACGCGGAACTCGCGCTTCATCCGGTCGACCAGCACTTCGAGGTGCAGCTCGCCCATGCCGCCGATGATCGTCTGGCCGGTCTCCTCGTCGGTGTGCACCTGGAACGAGGGGTCCTCGGCGGCGAGGGACTGGATGGCGACACCCAGCTTCTCCTGGTCGCCCTTGGACTTCGGCTCGATCGCGACCTGGATGACCGGGGCCGGGAACGTCATCGACTCCAGGATCACCGGCTTCGCCGGGTCGCAGAGCGTCTCACCGGTGGTGGTGTCCTTGAGACCCATCACCGCGATGATGTCGCCCGCGCCGACCGACGGGATCTCCTCACGCTTGTTCGCGTGCATCCGGTAGATCTTGCCGATGCGCTCCTTCTTGCCCTTCACCGAGTTCAGCACGGAGCTGCCGGCTTCCAGGACACCCGAGTAGACCCGGACGAAGGTGAGCTTGCCGAGGTGCGGGTCACGCATGATCTTGAAGGCGAGGCCGGCGAACGGCTCGTCATCGCTCGGCTGGCGAACGATGACCTCTTCCTCCTTGTTGACCGCGTGCCCCTGGATGCCCTCGATGTCGAGCGGCGACGGCAGGTAACGGACGACCGCGTCGAGCAGGGGCTGGACGCCCTTGTTCTTGAACGCGGTGCCGCAGAACACCGGAGTGAACGTCGGCTGGCCCTTGTTGTCACCCTTGGTCGAGGCGATGGTGGCGCGACGGATCGCGGCCATCAGCTGCTCCGTGGTGGGCTCTTCGCCCTCCAGGTAGAGCTCCATCATCTCTTCGTCGTACTCGGCGATCGTCTCGAGCAGCTTGCCGCGGTACTCGGCGGCGGCCTCGGTGTGCGTGGCCGGGATGTCGACGACGTCGTACATCTCGCCCTTGGCCGCCTCGGCCGACCAGACCAGCGCCTTCATGGCGACCAGGTCGACAACGCCCTGGAAGTCCATCTCGGTGCCGATCGGCAGCTGCATGACCAGCGGAACCGCGCCCAGCCGCTCGTCGATCATGTCGACGCAGCGGTGGAACTCGGCGCCGGTGCGGTCGAGCTTGTTCACGAAGCAGATGCGCGGCACGCCGTACCGGTCGGCCTGACGCCAAACGGTCTCGGACTGCGGCTCCACGCCGGCGACACCGTCGAAGACGGTGACGGCGCCGTCGAGCACGCGCAGCGAACGCTCCACCTCGACGGTGAAGTCGACGTGGCCCGGGGTGTCGATGATGTTGATCGTGTGATCGACGTCGTCGAGCGTCCAGTGACAGGTCGTCGCGGCAGACGTGATGGTGATGCCGCGCTCCTGCTCCTGTTCCATCCAGTCCATGGTGGCAGCGCCCTCATGAACCTCACCGATCTTGTAGTTGACCCCGGTGTAGAACAGGATCCGCTCGGTGGTGGTGGTCTTGCCCGCGTCGATGTGGGCCATGATGCCGATGTTTCGGACCTTGGCCAGATCAAGAGCAGTGGTAGCCATCGTGGCTTGTCTTCTCTCGGCTTCTCGTCGTTGCGGGTGGAACTACCAGCGGTAGTGCGCGAAGGCCTTGTTGGACTCGGCCATCTTGTGCGTGTCCTCGCGGCGCTTGACCGCGGCACCGAGACCGTTGCTCGCGTCCAGGAGCTCGTTCATCAGACGCTCGGTCATCGTCTTCTCGCGACGGGCGCGGGAGTAGCCGACGAGCCAGCGGAGAGCGAGCGTCGTGGAGCGGCCCGGACGGACCTCGACCGGCACCTGGTAGGTCGCGCCACCGACACGGCGGCTGCGGACCTCGAGGGTCGGCTTCACGTTCTCGAGCGCGCGCTTGAGCGTGATGACCGGGTCGGTACCGGTCTTCTCGCGGCAGCCCTCGAGCGCGCCATAGACGATCTTCTCGGCGACGGAGCGCTTGCCGCTCATCAGGACCTTGTTCACCAGCGAGGTGACCAGCGGCGAGTTGTAAACCGGGTCGATGATGACCGGTCGCTTGGGGGCAGGGCCCTTACGCGGCATTAGCTCTTCTCCTTCTTCGCGCCGTAGCGGCTGCGCGCCTGCTTGCGGTTCTTGACACCCTGGGTGTCGAGCGAACCACGAATGATCTTGTAGCGGACACCGGGGAGGTCCTTCACACGACCACCACGAACGAGCACAATCGAGTGCTCCTGGAGGTTGTGACCCTCACCGGGGATGTAGGCCGTCACTTCGATGCCACTCGTGAGGCGCACACGCGCGACCTTGCGAAGCGCAGAGTTCGGCTTCTTCGGCGTCGTCGTGTAAACACGGGTGCACACGCCGCGACGCTGCGGGCTCCCCTTGAGCGCCGGAGTCTTGGCCTTGTCGACCTTGTCCTGGCGGCCCTTTCGGACCAGCTGCTGGATCGTGGGCACCGCGTCTCCGTCTTCTTCGTGCCGAGCGGTCTTTGTGAAGCGACTGCAATGTCTGAATCGGCCTGCATCCCGGTCGACGCCGGAGCCAACCGCAAGTCCGACCCCCGCGGTCGGGCGTGTCGCCCGGTCTTGGGAGTGTGCTTGCTCGGGAGGCTGTGGGTCGGTCTCCAGTGCCCTCTCACGCACGCATCCCGAAGGGATTGCGGTGAGCGCAGGCACAAGAGCCCGGGGACACCCCAGGCACAAGGAGAGAGACTACCTACCACAGCAGCAGAGGTCAAAGCGAAAAGAAAGACCCCCGCCACGACATGGAATTCGGCGCTCGCACGCAGGTGGAGCACCGAATCGTTCAGGGCGGTACATCACCCTCCGAGCCCCACCGTACCCGGCATTGCGGCCGGAGGCGAACGAGCGCGCGAGCCGGGCCCCGGCGACGGCGGGGAGGTGACTCAGCCCACGCCGCCGAGCGCGCCGAGCAGGTTCAGGTAGTCGGAATAACCGTGGCCGTGCCTCGAGTCCAGGACGAGCACCACGATGCCCAGGGCCAGGAGGGCCATCCCGATCCAGCCCAGCACCACGCCGGCGATCGCCATGCCGCGGCCCTGCTGGCCGGTGCGCGCGGTCTGCGCCAGGGCGATGTGCCCGAAGATCACCGCGAGCAGGCTGCCCAGCCAGTAGAGCCACACGATGCCCAGGATCATCGACGCGATGGCCAGGCCGTTGGTGCCCGGCTGGGGCAGGTAGCCGCCGTAGCCGGGGTATTGGTGGTAGCCGTAGCCGTAGGGCGGCTGTTGCCCGTAGGGCGGCGCCTGGCCGTAGCCGTTCGGCGGCGGCTCCCCCGGCCCGGGGCCGTAGGGCGACGGCTGCCCGCCGTAGGGGCCCGGGCCGTCGCCGGCGTACGGCCGCTCGGGGTAGGGGCCGTACTCGGACCCGCCAGGGGTGCTCATGGGGTTCTCCCGCAGAGAGGACGGCGCGTACGCAGCATCGTCCCACCGATCGGGGCCGGTTGGGCAGGTCTCCGTACACCGGGTACGCGGATGCGACAGGGCCGCCACCCCGAAGGATGGCGGCCCTGTCACACGGCACCGGCTATGGGCGGATCAGCCCTGGTAGCCGCCGAAGTCGTACTCCTCCAGCGGGACGGCCTGGCCGGAGCCCGAGCCGAACGCGGAGTAGTCGGCCTCGTCGTACCCGGACATCGAGTACATCGCGGCCTTCGCCTCCTCGGTGGGCTCGACCCGGATGTTGCGGTAGCGGGGCATGCCCGTACCGGCCGGGATGAGCTTGCCCAGGATCACGTTCTCCTTCAGGCCGAGCAGCGGGTCCGACTTGGCGTGGATCGCCGCGTCGGTCAGCACTCGGGTGGTCTCCTGGAAGGAGGCCGCCGACAGCCACGACTCGGTGGCCAGCGACGCCTTCGTGATGCCCATCAGCTGCGGACGACCCGAGGCCGGGTGTCCGCTCTCGGACATCACCCGACGGTTCTCGGTCTCGAACCGGCCGCGCTCGACCAGCTCGCCCGGCAGCAGCTCGGCGTCGCCCGACTCGATGATCGTCACCCGGCGGAGCATCTGCCGAATGATGATCTCGATGTGCTTGTCGTGGATCGACACACCCTGCGAGCGGTAGACCTGCTGGACCTCCGCCACGAGGTGGATCTGCACCGCACGCTGGCCGAGGATGCGCAGCACGTCGTGCGGGTTGACCGCGCCGACGAGCATCTTCTGGCCGACGTCGACGTGGTCGCCCTCGTCCACCAGCAGGCGCGAGCGCTTGCTGACCGCGTACGCCAGTTCCTCGGAACCGTCGTCCGGGACCACCACGACCTTGCGGGTCTTCTCGGTGTCCTCGATCCGGACCCGACCGGCCGCCTCGCTGATCGGGGCGACACCCTTGGGGGTACGCGCCTCGAAGAGCTCGACGACACGCGGCAGACCCTGGGTGATGTCGTCACCGGCCACACCACCGGTGTGGAAGGTACGCATCGTCAGCTGGGTGCCGGGCTCACCGATCGACTGGGCGGCGATGATGCCGACCGCCTCGCCGATGTCCACCAGCTTGCCGGTGGCCAGCGAACGGCCGTAGCACATCGCGCACGTGCCGACCTTGGACTCGCAGGTCAGCACCGAACGTGTCTTCACCGACTCGACGCCCTCGGCGACGAGGTGGTTGATGATCACGTCGCCGAGGTCGGCGTTGGCCGGGGCCAGCACCTTGCCGTCGACGACGACGTCCTCGGCCAGGTTGCGGGCGTAGACGCTGGTCTCGACGTCGTCGTCCTTGCGCAGCACGCCGTCGGCGCCGCGGGTGGCGATCGACAGGACCAGGCCACGGTCGGTGCCGCAGTCCTCCTCGCGCACGATCACGTCCTGCGACACGTCCACCAGACGACGGGTCAGGTAACCCGAGTCGGCGGTACGCAGCGCGGTGTCGGCCAGACCCTTACGGGCACCGTGCGTCGAGATGAAGTACTCGAGGACGGACAGACCCTCACGGAAGGACGCCTTGATGGGACGGGGGATCGTCTCGTTCTTGGCGTTCGACACCAGACCGCGCATACCCGCGATCTGCCGCATCTGCATCATGTTTCCGCGAGCACCCGAGTCGACCATCATGAAGATGGGGTTCGTCTTGGGGAAGTTCAGGTTCATCGCCTCGGCGACCTCGTTGGTCGCCTTGGTCCAGATCTGAATCTGCTCCTGCTGCCGCTCGTCCTTGGTGATCAGGCCGCGCTCGTACTGCTTCTGGACCTTCTCGGCCTGGGCCTCGAAGCGCTCCAGGATCTCCTTCTTCGCCGGCGGGACGACGACGTCGGAGATCGAGACGGTGACCCCGGACCGGGTGGCCCAGTGGAAGCCGGCCTCCTTCAGGTTGTCCAGCGTCGCCGCCACGACCACCTTCGGGTACCGCTCCGCCAGGTCGTTCACGATGATCGACAAGGTCTTCTTGCCGATCTCCTCGTCGACGAACGGGTAGTCCGCCGGCAGGAGCTCGTTGAACAGCGCGCGACCGAGCGAGGTGCGCACGCGCAGCGGCGAACCGGGCTCCCAGCCCTCGGGGGCGACCCACCCGCGCGACGGGACGGTGCCCGCCGGCAGGCGCAGCTCGATCTTCGCCTGGAGGTCGAGCTCCCGGGCGTCGAACGCCATGATCGCCTCGGCCGTGGACGCGAAGGTGCGCCCGTCGCCCTTGGTGTTCTCCCGCTCGGAGGTCAGGAAGAACAGGCCGAGCACCATGTCCTGGGTCGGCATGGTGACGGGGCGACCGTCGGCCGGCTTCAGGATGTTGTTGCTCGAGAGCATCAGGATCCGGGCCTCGGCCTGCGCCTCCGCGGAGAGCGGCAGGTGCACGGCCATCTGGTCACCGTCGAAGTCCGCGTTGAACGCGGTGCACACGAGCGGGTGGATCTGGATGGCCTTGCCCTCGACGAGCTGCGGCTCGAACGCCTGGATGCCCAGACGGTGCAGCGTCGGTGCGCGGTTGAGCAGCACCGGGTGCTCGGCGATGACCTCTTCGAGCACGTCCCACACCACGGGGCGGGCGCGCTCGACCATGCGCTTGGCCGACTTGATGTTCTGCGCGTGGTTGAGGTCCACCAGGCGCTTCATCACGAACGGCTTGAACAGCTCGAGCGCCATGGCCTTCGGCAGACCGCACTGGTGCAGCTTGAGCTGCGGGCCGACGACGATGACCGAACGCGCGGAATAGTCCACGCGCTTGCCGAGCAGGTTCTGGCGGAAACGACCCTGCTTGCCCTTGAGCATGTCCGAGAGCGACTTGAGCGGCCGGTTGCCCGGGCCCGTCACCGGACGACCGCGGCGGCCGTTGTCGAACAGCGCGTCGACGGCCTCCTGGAGCATCCGCTTCTCGTTGTTCACGATGATCTCGGGGGCACCGAGGTCGAGCAGTCGCTTGAGCCGGTTGTTGCGGTTGATCACCCGGCGGTACAGGTCGTTCAGGTCGGAGGTGGCGAAGCGGCCACCGTCGAGCTGCACCATCGGACGCAGGTCCGGCGGGATCACCGGGACGCAGTCCAGGACCATGCCGTTGGGGCTGTTCCGGGTCTGCTGGAACGCGGAGACGACCTTGAGGCGCTTGAGCGCGCGGGTCTTCTTCTGGCCCTTGCCGGTGCGGATGATCTCGCGCAGCTTCTCGGCCTCGGCGTCGAGGTCGAACGACTCCAGCCGACGCTGGAGCGCCTGCGCGCCCATGCCGCCCATGAAGTACGTGCCGAACCGGTCCCGCATCTCGCGGAACAGGATCTCGTCGCCTTCCAGGTCCTGGACCTTGAGGTTCTTGAACCGGGTCCACACGTCGTCGAGCCGGTCCAGCTCGCGCTGGTTGCGGTCGCGCAGCTGCTTCATCTCGCGCTCGGCACCCTCGCGCACCTTGCGGCGGACGTCGGACTTGGCGCCCTCGGCCTCCAGCTCGGCGAGGTCGGTCTCGAGCTTCTTCTGGCGCTCTTCGACGCTGGCGTCGCGACGCTGCTCGATCTGCTGACGCTCGACCGAGATCTTGGCGTCGAGGGATGGCAGGTCGCGCTGACGACGCTCGTCGTCGACGTACGTGATCATGTACGCCGCGAAGTAGATGACCTTCTCGAGGTCCTTCGGGGCGAGGTCGAGCAGGTAGCCGAGGCGGCTGGGCACGCCCTTGAAGTACCAGATGTGCGTGACCGGCGCGGCGAGCTCGATGTGGCCCATGCGCTCACGACGCACCTTGGCGCGAGTGACCTCGACGCCGCAGCGCTCACAAATGATGCCCTTGAAGCGGACGCGCTTGTACTTGCCGCAGTAGCACTCCCAGTCCCGGGTCGGACCGAAGATCTTCTCGCAGAAGAGCCCGTCCTTTTCCGGCTTCAGGGTGCGGTAGTTGATGGTCTCGGGCTTCTTGACTTCACCGTGTGACCACTGGCGGATGTCGTCTGCGGTAGCGAGGCCGATACGCAGCTCGTCGAAGAAGTTGACGTCGAGCACTGTTTCGTCAATCCCTCTTTCGGGGTTTGGTCCCGGCGGTCACGGCGGGGGCTGTGCCGTGCACACCAGTGTGTGTCTTCATCAGGACTGGGGTCGAAATCCCGGGTCCGGCCGCGCGGCCGGACCCGGGAGGGAGCCTCAGACCTCTTCGACGCTGCTCGGCTCGCGCCGCGACAGGTCGATACCCAGCTCCTCCGCAGCGCGGAAGACGTCCTCGTCGGTGTCGCGCATCTCGATCGACATGCCGTCGCTGGAGAGGACCTCCACGTTGAGGCAGAGCGACTGCATCTCCTTGATGAGCACCTTGAAGGACTCGGGGATGCCCGGCTCCGGGATGTTCTCGCCCTTGACGATGGCCTCGTAGACCTTCACGCGGCCGAGGACGTCGTCGGACTTGATGGTCAGCAGTTCCTGGAGCGCGTAGGCGGCACCGTATGCCTCGAGTGCCCACACCTCCATCTCACCGAAACGCTGGCCACCGAACTGGGCCTTACCACCCAGCGGCTGCTGGGTGATCATCGAGTAGGGACCGGTCGACCGGGCGTGCAGCTTGTCGTCGACCAGGTGGTGCAGCTTGAGGATGTACATGTACCCGACCGAGACCGGGTGCGGGAACGGCTCGCCGGAGCGGCCGTCGTACATCTTCGCCTTGCCGGTGCCGTCGATCAGCCGGACGCCGTCGCGGGTCTTGTTGGTCGAGTCGAGGAGGCCGGTGATCTCCTCCTCGCGCGCGCCGTCGAAGACCGGGGTGGCGACGTTGGTGCCGGGGGCACCCTGGTCGGCCGCGATCGCCCGGAGGCGACCTTTCCAGTCCTCGTCGTCGCCCTCGACGCTCCAGCCGGTCTTGGCGATCCAGCCCAGGTGCGTCTCCAGGACCTGACCCGGGTTCATTCGGGACGGGACACCCAGCGGGTTGAGGATGATGTCGACCGGGGTGCCGTCCTCCAGGAACGGCATGTCCTCGACCGGCAGGATCTTCGAGATGACGCCCTTGTTGCCGTGCCGGCCGGCGAGCTTGTCGCCGTCGGTGATCTTGCGCTTCTGCGCGACGTAGACGCGGACCAGCTGGTTCACGCCCGGCGGCAGCTCGTCGCCGGCCTCGCGGTCGAAGACCCGGACGCCGATGACCTTGCCGGACTCGCCGTGCGGGACCTTGAGCGAGGTGTCGCGCACCTCGCGCGCCTTCTCGCCGAAGATCGCGCGGAGCAGGCGCTCCTCCGGGGTCAGCTCGGTCTCGCCCTTGGGCGTGACCTTGCCGACCAGGATGTCGCCGGGGACGACGTCGGCGCCGATCCGGATGATGCCGCGCTCGTCGAGGTCGGCGAGCACCTCTTCGGAGACGTTCGGGATGTCCCGGGTGATCTCCTCCGGGCCCAGCTTGGTGTCCCGGGCGTCGACCTCGTGCTCCTCGATGTGGATCGAGGAGAGGACGTCGTCCTGCACCAGCCGCTGCGACAGGATGATCGCGTCTTCGTAGTTGTGACCCTCCCACGGCATGAACGCCACGAGCAGGTTCTTGCCGAGGGCCATCTCGCCCTCTTCGGTGCACGGACCGTCGGCCAGCACCTGGCCGGCCTCGACCCGCGCGCCCTCGTCGACGACGACCTTCTGGTTGAAGGACGTGCCCTGGTTGGAGCGCATGAACTTCTGCACGCGGTACGTGGTGTACGTGGCGTCGTCGTTCATCACGGTGATGTAGTCGGCCGAGACGTCCTGGACCACACCGGGCTTCTCGGCGGTGATCACGTCGGCGGCGTCGACCGCGGCGCGGTACTCCATGCCGGTGCCCACCAGCGGGGACTCCGCCTTCAGCAGCGGCACGGCCTGGCGCATCATGTTCGAGCCCATCAACGCGCGGTTCGCGTCGTCGTGCTCGAGGAAGGGGATCATCGCGGTCGCGACCGACACCATCTGGCGCGGCGAGACGTCCATGTAGTCGACTTCGTCGCCGGGGATGTAGTCGATCTCGCCGCCGCGGCGACGGACGAGCACACGAGCCTCGGCGAAGACGTCGTCTTCCTTGAGCGGCGCGTTCGCCTGGGCGATGACGAAGCGGTCCTCCTCGTCGGCCGTCAGGTAGTCGATGCCGTCGGTGACCCGGCCCTCGACCACCTTGCGGTAGGGAGTCTCGACGAAGCCGAACGCGTTGACCCGACCGTAGGACGCGAGCGAGCCGATCAGACCGATGTTCGGGCCTTCGGGGGTCTCGATCGGGCACATCCGGCCGTAGTGCGACGGGTGCACGTCACGGACCTCGAAGCCGGCCCGCTCGCGGGAGAGACCACCGGGGCCCAGCGCGGACAGACGACGCTTGTGGGTCAGGCCCGACAGCGGGTTCGTCTGGTCCATGAACTGGGACAGCTGGCTGGTGCCGAAGAACTCCTTGATGGAGGCGACGACCGGCCGGATGTTGATCAGCGTCTGCGGCGTGATCGCCTCGACGTCCTGGGTGGTCATCCGCTCGCGAACGACACGCTCCATCCGGGCCAGCCCGGTGCGGACCTGGTTCTGGATGAGCTCGCCGACGTTGCGCAGGCGACGGTTGCCGAAGTGGTCGATGTCGTCGACCTCGACCACGATCTCCTGGCCCGAGGCGCCTTCCATCTCGGTCTCGCCGGCGTGCAGCTTGACCAGGTACTTGATGGTGGCGATGACGTCCTCGACGGTCATCACGCCGGCGTCCAGGGCCTGCTCGACGCCGAGCTTCTTGTTCACCTTGTAGCGGCCGACCTTGGCGAGGTCGTAGCGCTTCGGGTTGAAGTAGAGGTTCTCGAGCAGGGTCTGCGCGGCCTCGCGGGTCGGCGGCTCCCCCGGACGCAGCTTGCGGTAGATGTCGAGCAGCGCGTCGTCCTGGCCCTGGGTGTGGTCCTTCTCCAGGGTCTGCCGCATCGACTCGTACTGGCCGAACTCCTCGAGGATCTGCGAGTCGGTCCAGCCCAGCGCCTTCAGCAGCACGGTGACGCTCTGCTTGCGCTTGCGGTCGATGCGGACACCGACGGTGTCGCGCTTGTCGATCTCCAGCTCCAGCCAGGCGCCACGCGAGGGAATCACCTTCGCGCTGAAGATGTCCTTGTCGGACGTCTTGTCGACCTGGCTGTCGAAGTAGACACCCGGGGAGCGAACCAGCTGGGACACCACGACACGCTCGGTGCCGTTGATGATGAAGGTGCCCTTGTTCGTCATGAGCGGGAAGTCGCCCATGAAGACCGTCTGGCTCTTGATCTCGCCGGTCTCGTTGTTGGTGAACTCGGCCGTGACGAACAGCGGCGCCGAGTAGGTGAAGTCGCGCTCCTTGCACTCCTCGATGGAGTTCTTCGGAGGCTCGAACCGGTGGTCCCGGAACGTCAGGGACATCGAACCGGAGAAGTCCTCGATCGGGGAGATCTCTTCGAAGATCTCCTCGAGGCCGGACTTGGTGGGTACATCCTGTCCGCCCGCGAGGGCGGCCTCGACCCGTGCCTTCCACGCACTGTTGCCGAGCAGCCAGTCGAAGCTCTCGGTCTGCAACGCGAGAAGGTTCGGAACCTCCAGGGGTTCCCTGATCTTGGCGAAGGAGATGCGGAGCGGGGCAGTGGCGGCGCCGGGGTTGGTAGCGGAGGCGGTGCGCGAGGCGGCCAAGAGGGGTCCTTCCGAGGGCTCGGACTCACTATGCGCATACTGGACGGCCCGGGTTCATACACCGGGAGAAGTCAATAGGCAGCGCAAAGGGTCAGTGTAGCCACAAGGCACACCGCTGTCCAGCCCCTATGAAGGGCCGGTCCACCACCCGGATTCGCAAACCATCCGGCAACCGTGCTTCAGGGGTGCGTCCGAAGAATTGCGCGCCCCGATCCGTTCGTCAAGGGGTTGCTTTCCCCCTGACGGCCGACGGAACCCTTCCGAGCACCGAGAAAACCGGACCTCCGTCCCGAACTCGCGGCCTGCGGCGAGAGTCTCGTCACAGTGGCCGACCGAGTTCGCGAGGAGCCTCGGGAAGCCGGGAAAACACGGTAGTCCGCCGGTCCGACAACGGCCCGATCCGACGCCGCAAACTCGCCGCGCGCGCCGTGTCGCGCGCCCTCTCCGGGGCACGACGGCGCTGGTGCGAGGGGGTTCGGCGAGTGCTCAGAGTGTTGGGAGTATCACCCTTTCGAGCGAAGCCGAGAGAGGTATGTCCGACTCTGTCGGCCCGCCGCGCGGGTTCCTCGAAAGCGCCGGAGCGAGCCTGCCGAGTCCCGGAAAAGCCCGAAGGCGATCGCCCTGACGGACGATCGCCTTCGGTGCAGCCGCCCGAGTGGGCGGCGTCGAATTACTTGACCTCGACCGAGGCGCCGGCGCCTTCGAGCGCGGCCTTCGCCTTCTCGGCGGCCTCCTTCGAGACCTTCTCCAGGAGCGCCTTGGGGGCGGAGTCCACGAGGTCCTTGGCCTCCTTCAGACCGAGGCTCGTGAGCGCGCGCACCTCCTTGATGACCTGGATCTTCTTGTCGCCGGCACCCGTGAGGATGACGTCGAACTCGTCCTGCTCCTCGGGAGCCTCGGCAGCGGCGCCGCCGCCGGCCGGGCCGGTGATGACGGCGGCCGGGGCGGCGGCCTTGACGTCGAAGGTCTCCTCGAACAGCTTCACGAAGTCCGAGAGCTGGATGAGGGGCATGGCCTTGAACTCTTCGATGAGCTCTTCGTGGGTGAGCGCCATGATCGGCGGTCCTTCCTGATCGATTCGGCTGGTGCCGGGTGGTGTGGATGGGCGGGGGCGCTGCCCCCGGCGACCGTGGGTCGCGACTGCCGAACTACTCGGCGGTCTCGGCCTCGGCGGCGGGAGCCGGCTCGCCGGCACCGCCCTGCTCGACCTTCGCCCGAAGCGCGTCCGCGGTGCGGACGAACTCCGTGAGCGGAGCCTGGAAGGTCGCCGCGGCCTTGGCCATGGATCCCTTCATGGCGCCCGCCAGCTTGGAGAGCAGCACCTCGCGGGACTCGAGGTCCGCGAGCTTCTTGATCTCGTCGGCGCTGAGCGCCTTGCCCTCAAGGACGCCGCCCTTGATGACGAGAAGGGGGTGCGCCTTGGCGAAGTCACGCAGGCTCTTCGCGGCCTCCACGGGGTCACCCGTGACGAACGCGATCGCGGACGGGCCTTCGAGAAGCTCGTCCAGCTGATCGATGCCCGCCTCGTTGGCGGCGATCTTGGTCAGCGTGTTCTTCACCACGGCGTACTGCGCGTTCTCACCGAGCGAACGGCGCAGCTCCTTGAGCTGCGCGACGGTGAGCCCGCGGTACTCGGTCAGCACTGCGGCGTTCGAGTCACGGAACTGCTCCGTGAGCTCGGCGACCGCGGCCACCTTGTCGGGCCTCGCCATAGGGCTGGCCTCCTTCCGCGATGCGATTGCCGATCGACCGTGGCGGTCGATCGTGTGCCGGATGAATACGCCGGTCCGCGGGGGCGGAAGGAGTCCACATACGAAAAACGCCCCGGCGCAGGCGCCCGGGGCGTACATCCTCGACGCACGCGGAAATGCGCGGGCATCGGGGGTAACGTCTCACGTTCACACCTGCGCAGGTCGTCCGCGACGCGGAACCTTCGTTTGCCGACCCTGCCTTGCGGCACGGCGACAACGACCGACGGTCTTTGGCTTGCAGCCAAGGTACGGGACGGTGCTCGTTCGGAGCAAATCGCCTGGTCGGGGCCGCCGGCGCGGCGCTGCGCGGAGGCCGGGGCGGCGGCGCGACCACGACCGTCCCGTGACGCGCCGAGGCCCGGCACCCCGTGTGGGGGCCGGGCCTCGTTCGCGTGCGGGGCGGGTCAGACCGCCTCTTCCTCCGTCAGGAGGTTGCGGGTGCGGTTCGGGTCGACCTGGATGCCGGGGCCCATCGTGGTCGAGACGCCGACCTTCTTGATGTAGCGACCCTTGGCGGCCGACGGCTTCGCGCGGAGCACCTCTTCGAGGGCGGCGGCGTAGTTCTCGACGAGCTGGGCGTCGTCGAACGTCGTCTTGCCGATGATGAAGTGCAGGTTCGAGTGCTTGTCGACGCGGAACTCGATCTTGCCGCCCTTGATCTCGTTCACGGCCTTCGCCACGTCGGGCGTGACCGTGCCGGTCTTCGGGTTGGGCATCAGGCCACGCGGACCGAGCACGCGGCCCAGCCGGCCGACCTTGCCCATCAGGTCCGGGGTGGCGACGACGGCGTCGAAGTCGAGCCGACCCTTGGCGACCTCGTCGATGAGTTCGTCGGAGCCGACGATGTCGGCGCCCGCGGCCTTGGCCGCCTCGGCACGGTCACCGGTCGCGAAGACCAGGACCCGGGCGGTCTTGCCGGTGCCGTGCGGGAGGATGACCGTGCTGCGGACCATCTGGTCGGCCTTGCGCGGGTCGACACCCAGGCGCATGGCCACCTCGACGGTGCCGGCGAACTTGGTGGGCGAGGTCTCCTTGGCCAGTCGAACGGCCTCGAGCGGCGAGTAGAGGCGCTCGTGGTCGATCTTGGTGTCGGCCTCGCGGTAGGACTTGCTGCGCTTCACTGAAAGCTCCTGGAATTCTGAAAGGAGTTGTGGTGGGAGCGGGTCGCGCGGACCCTTCCACTCCGCGAGGTCATGGGCTGGTGCCCACGTCCTCGCGCTGTTTCGGTAGTGCCGGACTGCGGGGCTGGATCAGCCCTCGACCGTGATGCCCATCGACCGCGCGGTGCCGGAGATGATCTTCTCCGCGGCGTCGATGTCGTTGGCGTTCAGGTCGGCCATCTTGGTCTGCGCGATGCCGCGGATCTGCTCGCGGGTGACCTTGGCGACCTTGGTCTTGTGCGGCTCGCCCGAGCCCTTCTCGACACCGGCGGCCTTGAGGATCAGGCGCGCGGCCGGCGGCGTCTTCGTCACGAAGGTGAAGGAGCGGTCTTCGTAGACCGAGATCTCCACCGGGACGATGTCGCCACGCTGCGACTCGGTCGCCGCGTTGTAGGCCTTGCAGAACTCCATGATGTTGACGCCGTGCTGGCCCAGCGCGGGGCCGACCGGCGGGGCCGGCGTGGCTGCGCCGGCCTTGATCTGCAGCTTGATGATCGCTGACAGCTTCTTCTTCTTGGGAGGCATTTTCCGGGTCCTTCGACGAGATGTACGTCCCGATCACCACGCGGAGCGCGGACGTGTTCGGGCCCGCCACGCGGTGCGGCGCCCCCTCAACGATAACCACCGTTGTGAGGGCGCCTTGTCCACCACCCGGGCGCGACCCCGGCGAATCGGGGTCCCACCTGGGGGAAGTATCAGTTCTTCTGGATCTGGTTGAACGAGAGCTCGACCGGCGTCTCGCGCCCGAAGATCTCCACCAGGCCCTTGACCTTCTGCGAGTCGGCGTTGATCTCGTTGATCGTCGCCTGGAGCGTCGCGAAGGGGCCGTCGATGACGGTGACCGAGTCGCCGACCTCGAAGTCGAGCACCTTGACCTCGGTGGTGCTCTTCGAGCCGGCCGCGCCCGCCGCCGCCTTCTCCTCCTCGGGGGCGAGGATCTTGACGACCTCGTCGAGGGTGAGCGGGAAGGGCTCGTGCGCGTTGCCGACGAAGCCGGTGACGCCCGGGGTGTTCCGGACGGCGCCCCACGACTCGTTGGTGAGGTCCATCCGGACCAGCACGTAGCCGGGAAACTTGTTGCGCTTGACGGTCTTGCGCTGACCGTTCTTGATCTCGACGACCTCTTCCTGCGGCACCTCGACCTGGAAGATGTAGTCCTCCATGTTGAGCGAGGTGGTGCGGGACTCGAGGTTGGCCTTCACCCGGTTCTCGTAACCGGCGTACGAGTGGATGACGTACCACTCGCCCGGGGCGCGGCGGAGCGCGTCCTTGAAGTCCTCCGCCGGGTCGCCCTCGGGGGCGTCCTCGGGTTCGGCGTCGTCGTCGCCCTCGGCGGCGTCGTCCGCGAACTCGTCGTCGGCGGCGTCGTCGAGCTCGGCCTCCGCGCCCTCGGCGTCGTCCTCGGTGGCCTCGGCGTCTTCCACTTCGTCATCGGTGGAGACGGCCGGGGCCTCGGCCGCGTCCTCGAGAGCGGTGCTCTCGAGAGCTGCGGCCTCCGCCTGCTCCGACAGGGCCACCGTCTCATCGGCGGAGTTGTCGGCGGACAGGTTCGGGTCAGACACGTTGGGTGCTTCTTCCTGGCTGGGGGTCGAACGGTCGGTGCAGGTGCGCCGCGAAGGGAGGCGGCTCAGCCGAAGATGGCGAGCGCGGCCTTCGCGAAGCCGAGGTCGAGTCCGTAGACGAGGCCGATGATCATCAGACAGAACACGATGACCACCGTGGTGTACGTGGTCAGCTCGTTGCGGGTCGGCCAAACGACCTTGCGCAGCTCGGCGATGATCTGCCGGTAGAAGAGAGCCGCCCGCGCGAACAGGTTTTTCTTCTTCTGCTCCGGCTTGCCCGAATTACCCTTCGGGCGATTCGTCCGGCGACCGCCGGGGGGCACGTCGTCGGAGCCGTGGCCATCAGAGCTGCTGTGCTCAGGCGTAGCCGTGGAGCCGTGGGCCTCCGTCAACTCGTCCTCACCTGATCCGGTTCCGACCGTGGATCACCGACGGGGTTGTCGGCGCCGACAGTTTGCGCTGACTGCGTACGAGTCGTCATCGATCCGTGGATCGATCACGGTCGCACATCGCAGGGCACGAGGGACTTGAACCCCCAACCCCCGGTTTTGGAGACCGGTGCTCTGCCAATTGAGCTAGTGCCCTTCACGTGGTCACCAACCTAGCGGAGACACCGGCCCGAGAACACAAGGTTTTCGGGCGCGGCAGCATGCAGGTTGGGACCGCCAAGCGTCGAGTGTACGGGGTCGAGTGCGTCAGGTCGAACCCATGCCGCGGTGGCGGTCGGTTCGGTCGCCCGGGTGGTGGATCCGGGTGCCGATCCGGGTGCCTCCGTCGGAGCCGGAATCGCAGGATGGCGAAGCGAGGCGGCCGGCGGGTCTGTTCATGTGGTGGGCCCCGAAGTTTCGGTTCTCCTTCAGGGGATGATCCGCGGTACCCCACACAGGCGCCGGGTCGGTGGTCCATGATCTGTGGATGGATCGTCCCGCACGCGATGTCCGCACCCTCCCGAAGGCTCATCTCCACCTGCACTTCACGGGATCCATGCGGTCGGAAACCCTGTTGGAACTGGCGGATCTGCACGGAGTGCGGCTCCCCGACTCGTTGACGTCGGGTCGGCCACCGCGATTGCGGGCCACCGACGAGCGGGGCTGGTTCCGGTTCCAGCGGCTCTACGACATCGCGCGCTCGTGTGTGCGCACTCCCGACGACATGCATCGGCTGGTGCGCGAGGCGGCCGAGGACGATCGGGCCGAGGGGTCGGGCTGGCTGGAGATCCAGGTCGATCCCACGTCGTACGCCCCTCGCCTGGGCGGGTTGACGCCGGCGGTGGAGGTCGTGCTCGACGCGGTGGACGCGGCGCGGGCGGCGACCGGGATCGGCATCGCCGTGGTGATCGCGGCGAACCGGACCAAACATCAATTGGAGGCGCGGACGCTCGCCCGGCTCGCGGCGCAGTACACCGATCGTGGGGTGGTCGGGTTCGGGCTGTCCAACGACGAGCGGCGGGGGCGGGCGCCGGCGTTCGAGCGGGCCTTCGAGATCGCCCGGCACGCCGGGTTGTTCGCGAATCCGCACGGTGGCGAGTTGGACGGGCCGCGGAGCATCCGGGAATGCGTGGACGTGTTGGGGGCGCGGCGGCTCGGGCACGGGATCCGGGTGGTGGAGGATCCCGAGTTGATGGCGCTGCTGGCTCGGCGGCGGATCGTCTGCGAGGTGTGTCCGGCCTCGAACGTCGCGCTGGGCGTCTATGACAAGCCGGCGGACGTGCCGCTGCGGAAGTTGTTCGACGCGGGCGTGCCGATTGCGTTGGGGGCCGACGATCCGTTGTTGTTCGGGTCGCGGTTGGCCGCGCAGTACGAGTTGGCGCGGGACGAACACGGGTTCACGGACTCGGAGTTGGCGGAGCTCGCGCGGCAGTCGATTTTGGGGTCGGTGGCGCCGGCGGCGGTCCAGCGCGGGTTGTTGGACGGGGTCGATGGGTGGCTGGCTTCGGCTGAGGTGGGGGTTGGGGCAGGATATGTGCCCGCCCGCCCACCCGTTGCGTAAGGAGGATGGCTGCGGGATTTGCTGCCGGTGGCGCGATTCGGCTCCGCGCCCGGGTGGGGTCAGAGTTTGGTGTTGATCAGGACCGGTTCGTTGGTCAGGGTGATGCCGAAGGTGGTGGCTACTCCTGCCTGGACCTCTCTGGCCAGGGTCAGGAGGTCTTCGGTGGTGGCCTTGCCTCGGTTGGTCAGGGCCAGGGTGTGCTTGGTGGAGATCCTCGCTTCGCCTTGGCCGTAGCCCTTGGTGAAGCCCGCCCGTTCGATCAGCCACGCCGCGGAGGTTTTCACGTGGTCGGGGCCGGAGGGGTATCGGGGCGGGGTTTGCTCGGGGCCCAGGTGGGTCGCGGCTCTGCTGGTCAGGGCCGCGAAGGCCGCGTGGGTGAGGATCGGGTTGGTGAAGAAGGAACCCGCGCTCCAGGTGTCGTGGTCGGCCGGGTCCAGGACCATGCCTTTGGCGCGGCGGAGGGCGAGGACGGCCGTACGGGCTTCGGTGACGGGGACCCGGTCGCCCGGTTCCACGCCGAGTGTGCGGGCCAGTTCGGCGTATCGGATGGGGGCTGATTCGGCCGCGTCGTCGTGTAGGCGAAAGCGCACGCGCAGGACGATGTAGCGGTCGTCGGCCTTGAAGATGCTGTGCCGGTAGGTGAAGCCGCAGTCGGCGGCGGGCAGGACGCGTACCACGTCTTGCGTGCGGTCGTAGACCTCGACCGTGGTGATCGTTTCGGCGACTTCCTGGCCGTAGGCGCCGACGTTTTGGACCGGGGTCGCGCCGGCGCTGCCCGGGATGCCCGCGAGGCATTCGATGCCGGACAGGCCGGCCGCGACGGCGGCGGTGACCACGTCGTCCCACGGGACGCCGGCCTCGACGGTCACGTCGGTGCCGTCGATGGTCAGGCCGGTGGTGGCGATCCGCAGGACCTCGCCGGGGAAACCCTCGTCGCCGACCACCAGGTTGCTGCCGCCGCCGAGCACGAGCAACGGGGTGCCCTGCTCGTCGGCGGCGCGTACGGTCGCCAGGATCGCGTCGGTGGTCGTGGCCGTGTGGAGCCGACGAGCCGGGCCGCCGAGGCGGAGGGTGGTCAGGGCGGCGAGGGGCGCGTCGGGTTCAGGCTGCACCGTTGGATTCTCGCATTGGTGGTAGGGGTCGGGTTCAGGCGAGTTGCACGATGGCTCTGGGCAGGCCCAGGACCTTGGTGCCGGCGGCGGTGACCACCAGGTCGACGCGGGCGCGGCGGTCGTCCAGGAGTACCGCGACCTTGCCGGCGACCTCGATGGTCGCACCCTCGGCGGTGTCGGGGACCACGACCGGCTTGGTGAAGCGCACGCCGAACTCGATCAGGGCACCCGGGTCGCCCAGCCAGTCGGTGACCACGCGGGCGGCCTCGGCCATGGTGAACATCCCGTGCGCGATCACGTCCGGCAGGCCGACCTCGGCGGCGAAGCGGCCGTTCCAGTGGATCGGGTTGAAGTCGCCCGAGGCACCGGCGTAGCGGACCAGCGTCTCGCGAGTGACCGGGAAGCTGCGTGCGGGCAGTTCGGTGCCGACCGCGACGTCGTCGAAGGAGATCTTGGCGGTCATGGTCAGGCCTCCGAGTCGGCCGCGACGCGGGCCACCAGGGTCGAGAGCGCGGTGACGATGTGCTCGCCCTCGACGGTGGTCACCTCGGCGCGGGTGGTGAGGATGTCGTTGCCCGCGAGGGACTTGATGTTGTCCACGGTGGTCACCACGGTCAGCCGGTCACCCGCGCGGACCGGGCGGGTGTGGGTGAACTTCTGGTCGCCGTGCACCACGCGCGAGTAGTCCAGGCCCAGCTCGGGGTCGTAGACCACCTGGTCGGCGGCGCGCATGGTGACCACGATCGCGAAGGTCGGCGGCGCGATCACGTCCGGGTGGCCGAGCGCCTTGGCCGCCTCGGGGTCGTGGTACGCCGGATCGTGATCGCCGATCGCGGCGGCGAACTCGCGGATCTTCTCTCGGCCCACCTCGTACGGCTCGGTGGGCGGATAGGTCCGCCCGATGAACTTCGCGTCCAGCGGCATGAAGCGGTTCTCCCTGGTGGGTGGCGGGCCGGGGTGTGGGTGACGCCGGTGAGGATACGACAACGAGGCCACCCCCCTGGTGGGGAGTGGCCTCGTCGGTGTCGCGGTGCGAATCGCCTAGCGGGTTTCGCGGTGCGCGGTGTGCGCGTTGCAGCGGGGGCAGTGCTTCTTCATCTCGAGGCGATCCGGGTCGTTACGCCGGTTCTTCTTCGTGATGTAGTTCCGCTCCTTGCACTCCACGCAGGCCAGCGTGATCTTCGGGCGGACGTCGGTGGCAGCCACTGGAGTGCCTTCCTTGCGGTCAGGGGTGAATACAGCAAAAGCAGCCGATGCGGAGTCTCCCCCGAATCGGCTCGCTTGGTAGCGGCGACCGGACTTGAACCGGTGACACAGCGATTATGAGCCGCTTGCTCTACCGACTGAGCTACGCCGCCTCGACGAGGCCCCCACCTGTTTCCAGGCGGGGATCCCATCGTCTGAGCCCCAATACGGAATCGAACCGTAGACCTTCTCCTTACCATGGAGACGCTCTACCGACTGAGCTATTGGGGCGAGCAGGAAAACCATACACGCTGCCTGTCACCGATCGGAAATCGATTGGCGCAACGCCCCCGACACTACTCGCCGGTGGACCAAACCGCCCTGGTCAGGGCCCCTTCCACGGTTTGCGCGTAGACCGCGGCGGCCAACCACGCAGCGGACAAAAGGTCGTTGTCGCCCGCGCGAAGACGCCCGAAAACATCCCGTTCGCGGCCCGCCGCGACGTGCGTCAGGTGCTCGACCAGGACCGCCCCCGTGGTCAGCCCGACCGCGCGCAGTCGGGCGCTGTCGCCGGCGGTGGAGCCGGCCAGGGCGAGCACCGGTCGGCCGCCGCTGATCGCGCGTTCGACGTGACGGTGCATCAGGTATAGCGGCGCGGGCGGGAGTTCCTCGGCCGGTTCGGGGTGGGTGGCGGCGACCTCGGCGGGCGGGAGGTCGGCGCGGTGCAGTCGCTCCAGGCCGAGGTCGATGCGGCCCAGGCGGTCCTCGGGCAGTCGCAGGGTGGGGCCCTCGCCGGGTGGGACACCTACGGCGAGCACTCGGACGGCGCGGTCGACGCCGGGTTCGAGTCGGCCGATCAGCCGCAGTCGCAGGCCGGGTCGGCCGGCCAGCAGGCGCAGGTTGTCCCGGTAGGCGAAGGCGGGGTCGGCGTGCGCGACCAGGAGGTGGACATCGAGCCCGGCGCAGTCGGCGAGTGCGCGGTCCCCGGCGCCGGGGGTGGTGCCACGCACGGTGACGTCGAGGAAGAGCAGGTCGGCCCCGGCGGGGCGGTCGTCGGGGGGCAGGTCGCGGTGGCCCACGACGCGGTCGATCTGGGCGGGCAGTGGCATCTCCCACAGCGCGGCGAGCGGCTCGTCGGTCCAGGCCACGCCGCTCGCGCGGGCGGCGCGGACGCCCTGGCCGGCGCCGAGTCGGCCGTTGGCGGACACCGTGGCGCCGGAGACGACGAGACCGGCGCGGGTGAGCGCGACCGGGTCGATCGAGGTGTCGCCGACCCGGATCGCGCGGGTCGCGGCGCCGACCGCACGTTCGGCGCCACCGGGGGCGACGTCGCCGATGGTGCGCAGGGTGCCGGCGGGGTCGACGGTGGTGGTCACGGCGCCGGCGAAGCCGCGGGCGGTGAGTACGGGTTCGGTGTACAGGCCGTACAGACGCAGCGAGCCGGCCGGGGTGTAGGCACGGCGGGAGGTGCCGCGGAGCAGGTCGAGCGGCGGGGTGAGTGATCTGCCGTCGGGCCGGGGTGGGGTGCGCAAGGCGTGGGCCACGTCGAGCAGTTCGCGTAGTGCGGCGACCAGTTCGGCGAGGTGGTACGCGGGGTCGCGGTCGCGGGCGGCGCGCAGGCCGGTGGCGACCGCGACGGCGGCGGCGGACGCGCGGTGCAGGCCGGCCAGGCGGGCGGTGTGCGCGGCGCGCAGCAGGCCGGCCTGGAGTACCGCCCCGGCGGAGTCGACGCCGGCGTCCACGATCGCGGCGCCGGCGGTCCAGAGGGCGTCGGCGGCGGCGTGTTCGGCGGGGGTGGGGATGTCGGCGGGGGTGGGGATGTCGTCGGGTTCGGGCGGGAGTCGGGCATCGGCCGGGGGTGGGGAATCGGGTCGGGGGTCGGGGTCCGGGGTGTCGGAGGTCGGGGCCGCGTCGGCTACCGGGGCTGCGGCGGCGACGGCGGCGCGGTGTACGCAGGCCGGGGCGAGCAGGCACGAGCAGCGCAGGTCGGCGGTGGTGGTGACGGCGCCGGTCGGGATGTACAGGGTCAGTTCGGCGTCCTCGCCGACGGTGATCCGTACCGTGTCGCCGTCGTGTTCGATCGGGCACGCGGCGAGTTTGCCGATCGCGGCGTCCAGGCGTTTGCGCAGGCGCGGGGTGAGGGCCTCGACGATGTCCGCGGTGACGTCGGGCGCGACGGGGGGCAGGTCCCGCGTACTCATCGGACCTTCTCTCCGACCCAGCGGGCCAGTTCGGTGGGGCTCAGGGCGGCGACGGGCATGCCGGCGGCGACGAGTCGGCCGGCCACGGCGGTGGAGTAGCGCGGGCGGCCGGTGTCGTCCAGGCTCGCGCAGCCGAGGACGTGGCAGCCGGAGGAGGCCAGCGCGCGTACCTCGGCAAGCAGGCCGCCGAGCGGGTAGCCCTCCTCGAAGTCGCTGATCAGCGTGATCAGGGTGCGCGAGGGCACGGTGACCAGGTCCCGGGCGGCGCGCAGCCCGGCGGCGATGTGCGTGCCGCCGCCGACCTCGACCTCCAGGAGCAGGCCGAGCGGGTCGTGGACGTGGTCGGTGAGGTCGATCACCTCGGTGGAGAAGGCCAGGAAGTGAGTACTCAGGGACGGGACGCCGGCCAGGATCGACGCGGTGAGCGCGGACCAGATGGTCGACGCCTCCATCGAGCCGGACACGTCGACGACCAGGATCAGCCGCCAGTCGTTGCTGCGGCTCGCTCGGGTGCGGAAGATCGGCTTCTCCGGGACCACGACCACGGAGCCGTCGGTGGTACGGCGGGTGGTGGTGAGGTTGGCGCGGAGAGTGCGGGGCAGGTCGAGTGCGCCGCCGGGGCGGCGGGTGGGGCGTGGGGTGGTGATGCCGGTGAGGGTGGGGCGCATCCGGGTGGCGAGTTCGCGGGTGAGTTCGGCGACGATCCGGGCGATCAGCGGGCGCAGGCGGGCGAGTTTGGCCTCGGGGAGGCCGCCGGCATGGGCCAGTACGGTCTTGAGCAGGTCGACGGAGGGGCGGGCGGCGGCGGGGTCGAGGTGGGTGAGGACGTCGGTGCGGCCCGCTGACGCGGCGGCGGCCAGGACTTCCTCGCGGACGCTGGGGCCGAACAGGGCGCTCAGTTCCTCGGACCACTCGCGGACGCCCGGGTAGGGGGCTTCGCGGCCTCCTCCGGGGGCGTTGGTCAGGTCGGCGCGGGAGCCTTCGCCCTTGCCGGTGCCGTATAGCTCGTCGAGCGCGGTGGCCATGCGGGCGGTGTTGCCCTGGAGGCGGGTGGTGCGGCGGCCGAGGATCAGGCTCCAGCGGTGGGTGGGGGGTAGTTCTTGGTTTTGTGCCCACCCGCCCACCCGTTGCGCGAGGTGTACGGGCTGCGGTTCTACGGCGTCGGCCGGGCTGTTCCGGCCTTGCGGCCGATCGGCGGGGGTGGGCTGCGCAGGCTGCGCGGGCTCGGGGGCGGCGGTCGGCGACGGTTCGCGGGTGGTGGGTGCGGGTGTGGATGTGGTGGACGCGGGCTGTGCGGGTTCCGGGCCGGCGGGTGTGGGGACGGTGAGCGTCGATGGTCCGGGGTCGGTGGGCGCGGACGCCGACGACGCGGACTCGGGTGCGGAGATCGGCGACGGTTCGCGGGTGGTGGGCTCGGCGGTGGCGGTCGCGGTCGCGGTGAGAGTCGATGGTCCGGGGTCGGTGGGCGTGGATGTGGTGGGTGTGGTGGTTGCCGGCGTCGAGGTTGTGGGCGTGGCCGGCGTGGGGGTGGTGGGGAGTAGGCCGCGTCTGGTCAGGGTTTCGTGGGCGGTCAGGTCGGCGGTGGTCCAGCGGGCGCGTTCGATGGGGTCGAGGTCGGATTCGATGCGGTCGCCCAAGTGGTCGGCCACCGCGTCGAGTACGCGGTCGCGGGCGGCGGGGCTGAGTGTGTCGAAGCCGCCGCGCAGCGCCGGGAGGCGGTCGAGGAACGGGCGGTCGGGGAGGGTGTCGACGCGGTCCAGGAGCGGAGTCAGGACCGGGCCGCCGGCTTGCAGCAGGGGGCCCGCGGCGGTCAGCAGGCCGGTGAGTCGGCGGGTCAACTCGGCCCGGGCCGCGGACGTGGTCGCAGTGTCCAGCCACGAGCCGATCCGGTCGCCCAGGGTCGCGGCGTCCTCCTGGCCGAGCAACACCCGGACCGCACCGGCGGCGGCGGACATCAGTGGCGAGCCGTCGGCGGCCAATCGGGCCAGCCCGGCGCTCAGTCGCACCCCGCCGAACACGTCGGCACGCGCCGCCAGATCGGCCAGCGCCCGGGCATCGGCCGGATCGTCCGACCCGGTCAGCCCGTCGAGATGACGAACCGCGGCGGTGAGCAGGGTCCGGGTGATCTCCTCGTTCCCGACGGCGTGGAGGGCGGCTTCGGACGTCGGGTCGACCTCTCCCCCGCCGGCGGCGGGCCTGGTGACCTCGGAAGCCGCCGTGGTCTCCCGGGACTTGGTGGCGAGGGACGTCGAAGCGCCGTCGGGCCCTGCGGCTTCGGGTGGCGTGGGCGCCGAGTCGTCGGTGGTTCGGAACCCGGGAGCCTGGGGAGGCGGCGACGCGGCGGCTCCCCGAGAGTCGTGGGCCCCGCCCGGACCGCCCGGCGCGTCGGTCGCACCCGACGCCGACCCGGCCGGGAACGGCGAGGCGGCAGTGGCCTGCCGGGACTTGGGGGCGGCGGATGTCGAACAGCCCTGTGGGCTCGTGGCTTCGGATGGCCCGGGGACCCCGGCCGGACCGCCCGATCCGTCGGTCGCGCCCGGCGCCGACGTGGTCGGGAACAGCGAGGCGACGGTGCCCTGCCGGGACTTGGTTGCGGCGGATGTCGAACGGCCTTGTGGGCTCGTGGCTTCGGATGGCCCAGGGGCCCCGGCTGGACCGCCCGATCCATCGGTCGCACCCGACGCCGACCCGGCCGGGAACGGCGAGGCGACGATGGCCTGCCGGGACCCGGGGGCGGCGGACGACGAACGGCCCGCTGAGCCCACGGCTTCGGATGGCCCGGGGGCCCCGGCCGGACCGCCCGATCCATCGGCCGCACCGGACGCCGATCCGGCCGGGAACGGCGAGGCCACGGTGCCCTGTCGGGGCTTGGGGGCGGCGAGCGGCGTGTTTTGCCCGGGGTCTATGGCTTCGGGGGGAGTGGTCGGGGCGGTCGGCGTGTTGCGCGTGAAGGTGCCCAAGTGGCCGGCGTGGATTCGGTCGGTGAGGGTCAGGGCGGTCAGGAGGTTGGGGAGGGTGGCGATGGTGGGGAGAATTGTGGCGGTTTCGGTCAGGCGGGTCTTGGTCAGGGCTTCCAGGCCGCAGGCTGCGGCGCGTTCCAGGCCGGTGAGGATTTGGTCGGCGGTGGGGCCGCCTTCGGACAGTTCGCGGTGGTGTTGTTCGCGGAGCGTGCCTTCGGCGGCCTGTTCGGGGGTGATGCCCTTCGTGCCGGTTGCGTCGAGTAGGGCTGCCGTGGACGGGGTCCAGCGGACTCGCCAGCGGGTGGTGACCGCGTCTGCGCCTGCGGTGCCTACGACTTGCATTGGTTCCGCGTAGGGGATTCGGCAGGTGTGGAGTTGTTGCAGGAGGAGTTCGCGGCGGTGGTCGAGGTCGCTGCGGAGGGGGTCCAGGCGTAGGTCGCGTTCGGTGGGGTGGGTCGGGTCCGGGAGGTTGAGGGCGGCCAGTCGGCGCTCCACCTCCGGGCCCAGGCCGGCGCGCGGGGCCTTCGCGGTCGGGCGGCCGGCGCGCTTGCCGACCAGGACTCGTTCCAGGGCGCGGGCCACCGAGCGGCCTCGGCCCAGGGTTTCGCCGTGGGTGAGGACTGTTTGGACCGCTTCGAGGAGTTCGCCTCGGCCGGCGGCAGGCAGGCCGCGCAGGTTGGCCAGGTCGCCGGCGAGGCGGACGATTTCCCGGGCGTCGGCCGGGCCGCTGGGGTGGCCTTCGCGGCGCAGTTCGGTGCAGATGCGGACCGCGGTGGCGATCAGCACCTCGTGGAGCGCGGTTGGGTCCCCGGCCGATTCGAATACGGACTGCTGCCACTCCGGGTCGCGGATGCCGGCCGGGTAGCCGGAGCGGGCGTCCAGGAGGGGGTAGGTGTACGGGATCAACGACATCGCGACGTCGGTGACGTCGGTGACATCGGTGAGTTCGGCAGGCCCCGGGAGCTCCGGGGGCTCCGGGTGGTCGTCGAGCAGCGCCGGGGCGTGGAATGCGCCGAGTACGACGGCGGCGCGCGCGCCCGATGCCGTCGCCTCGCGCAGCGTGTACCGCATCCATGCCTCGCGGCGCAGGTCGACCGGGTCGACCGGGCCCGCGTCGCGGCGCAGCGCCCAGCCGACGGTCAGCGCGGCGCGGCGGATCGCCTCGGCGCTCGAACCGGGTGCGGTGGCCTCGACCAGCCGGTCCCACAGGTCGTCGCCGGCCCGCCCGGTGAGCCGATCCCGCAGCACCGCGTGCAGGCCGCCGGCGGCGGCGGAGGACGGCGCGCTGTCCGTACGATCCCAACCGGGGTGGCCCAGCGGGAGGTCGCACGGGAGTGCCGGGACGCCGTTGCGGGCGGCCCAGCGCAGTGCGGCCAACTCGGGCGAGAAGTCCGCGAACGGGTAGAAGCCGAGCCCGTTCGGCCCGGTCCCGGCCAGCGCGATCGGCGCGCGCGTGTCCTGGTGCGCAAGCCAGCCCAGCCAGGGCGCGGCCTCCTGCGGCAGTTCGACCAGGACCACGTCGGGTCGCGCCGCGTCGAGCAGCGCGGGGATGGCAGCGGCCAGCGACGGGGCGTGGTGGCGGACGCCGATCAGGTACGGCTGCCGGGACGCGGCCAGGCGCGCGGCGGCCGGACGGGCCTCGTCGATGGGCCCGTCCGTATGCGTGGTGGACACCTCGTCAGCCCTCCAGGACTCCGCGCAGGTCCCACAGGGTGCGCCAGGTCGCCGAACCGTGTTCGGCACGACGACGCACCGCCGCGTCCCAGTAGGACAGGAGTCGGGCCGCGTCGGCCGGGTCGTCCTTCTTGGCGACGCCGAGCAGATGCCCCGGGAGCAGGCTCAGCACGTCCCGGTCGCCCGGGAAGTAGGCCGCCGCCAGGGCCAGCGACGAGGCGACCGAGACCGCCTCGGCGGTGCTCAGCACGGTGGACGGGCGTTCGATCTCCCAGCCCTCGGCGGAGCGGCCGGTGCGCAGGTCGCGGAACGCGGTGACCAGCACCTCCAGGACCGTGTCGTCGACGGCGTACGCGGTCCCGGTGCGTTCGACCGCGGCCTTGGCCTGTCGGCGGACCAGCGCGATCTCCGCGTCGTGGTCGCCGATCGGGCCGACCGTCTCGAAGTTGAACCGGCGCTTGAGCGCGGCGGACATCTCCGAGACGCCCCGGTCGCGCAGGTTCGCGGTGGCGATCAGGGTGAAGCCGGGCGCGGCGTGCACCTGGGCGTCGGGGCCGCCCGCAAGTTCCGGCACCGCGATCCGGCGCTCGGACAGCAGGGACACCAGCGCGTCCTGGACCTCGGGGAGACAGCGGGTGACCTCCTCGATCCGGGCCACCCCGCCCGTGGTCATCGCGGTGAGCACCGGCGAGGGCACCAGGGCGCCCCGGCTGGGGCCCTGGGCGAGCAACAGCGCGTAGTTCCAGCCGTACTTGAGCTGGTCCTCGGTGGTGCCGGCGGTGCCCTGCACGGTGAGCCCGCTGGTCCCGCACACGGCGGCGGCGAGCAGTTCGGACAACATCGACTTGGCGGTGCCCGGCTCGCCGACCAGGAGCAGACCGCGCTCCCCGGCCAGGGTGACCACGCAGCGCTCGACCAGGGCACGTTCGCCGACGAACTTGGCGCCGATGGTCAGGCTGCGCGGCAGGCCGTCGACCGGTTCGGGCAGTTCGAGCGGGTCGCCGCTGCCCATCACGAAGGTGACCACCGCGCGCGGGGTCAGCCGCCACGCGGGCGGGCGCGGGCCGCGGTCGTAGCCGGCCAGGAAGGCCAGTTCGGCCGCGTACAGGTCCTCGGGCGGGTGGATCTGGCGGGCCGCCCGGACCGCGGGTTCGGTTGTGGTTGTGGTTGTGGTTGCGGTGGTCATCAGCGGCGGCCCTTTCGGGTGGTGCGGGTGACCAGTTGTTCGAAGCCCGGCGCGTCGCCGTCCTGCACCCGGCGCCAGGCCCGGTGGAAGAGTTCGGGCACGGGGCAGTCGGGCACGATCACGGTGTTCCTGGGCTGTTCGTACAGCCCGTCCTTCCAGGTCTCCAGTGGCAGGGCCGGGTTCTTCAGCGCGTTCCAGCCGCCGGGCAGGAACAGCGTGCGGCCGGCGCGGGCGCGCTTGGCCTCGACGACCAGGTCCGTGGCCAGGAGTTCGGTCCGGGCCTGCTTCAGGCGCGCGGGCTTCCAGCCGGTCCAGCGGGCGACCTGACGGTCCGTCGGGTCGGGCAGCGCGAGCAACTGGAGGTAGAGCACCGCCGCGTCCTCGCCGATCCCGTGTGTCTTGGCCACCTCGGCGACCAGTTCGGGCACCGTGTAGGCCGGGTCCTGCTGGCAGCCGGGCGGGCCGTCGGCGCGCAGCAGCGCCTCGAAGGCGGGGTCCAGAATCCGGCGGAAGGCGCGGAAGTTGGTCGAGTCGGCCGCGCCGCGCAGCGCGATCAGCCGGTCGAACCACGGGTCGTCGGCGGCGGTGAAGCCGGCCGGGCGGACCAGGGTGAACTCGCTCTCGCCGTACCAGGGGTACAGCCAGAACCGGTCCTCGATCCGGACCAGGCCGTCCGGGTCGGCGCCGCCGACCTCGGGCAGGCCGGCCGCCTCGCGCAGCCGGGCGGCGGTGGTGCCCCTCTCGG
This sequence comes from Embleya sp. AB8, assembly GCF_049739465.1. Classification (NCBI taxonomy): domain Bacteria; kingdom Bacillati; phylum Actinomycetota; class Actinomycetes; order Kitasatosporales; family Streptomycetaceae; genus Embleya; species Embleya sp. AB8. The sequence continues at coordinate 13,103 of NZ_JBMHHY010000035.1, read as the reverse complement.
CGGACTCGACGTCCAGGTCGAACACCAGGCCCGGGTCGGCCAGCCGGCTGCGCAACAGGCCGAGCACGTGCGGCAGGTGCGCGCGCAGCGGGTCGCCGTAGGGCAGCCGGTAGGCGAGCCAAGCGAGCGCGTCCACCGTCAAGTTCAGGACGTGGCCACTGGGCACCGCGTCGTTGTCGGAGGCGACGAAGCGGCCGTCCTTGTCCAGCGTGTGGGTGGAGGTGCCGGTGATCCACTTCCGTGTTTCCGGGGTGAGCACGTTCTCGAACACGCCGGAGGACATGCCTCGGGCATCCGCCGCGACCTCCTCGGGCAGCCGCAACACCCGACCGAACGCGGCCTCCCAGGCCCGGCAGCCGGCGGCGATGTCGTGGCCCGTCGTCCACAGGGTGTGCACGTCCTCGGGCCGCGCGGGCACCAGTGCGTCCAGTACGCGGGCCCGGGCCGGGCCGGCCAGGCGGTCCAGTTGCTCGCGGGCGTTGCTCGCCTCGGCGGCCTTGAGGCCCAGGAGTGCGCGCTGGTCCTTGTCCAGGTCGCCGGCGGGCAGCCCGGCGAGCAGCAGGCTCGCCTCGCCCCGGCCCACGCCGGTGCCCTCGATCAGGGTGGGGACCGCCTCCGGGCGCCAGGTCACCGGGCCGTGTTCGCGGATTCCGCGCAGCACGGCGGCGATCCGCTCGGCGGACATCGGCTCGGTGTAGCGGTGTTCCTCGTGGGTGGTGAAGCCGTCGATCGCGGCGAACTGCCCCGAGGGGTCGTGGTCCAGGGCGAGCCAGTGGTCCTTGTTGTTGCCGTAGGTGTACTGGCTGTCCAGGACGATCACGGTGCGCTCGCCGCGGCGGATGATCCGGCCCTTGCGCCTGTTGTCCTTGCCCTTCTTGACGGTGGGCTCGCACAGGGTGACCGAGCGCAGCGTGCCGGCGGGGGCAGCCAGTGGGCCGACCGCGAGCGCGTCGAGCACCAGAAGCAGTCCGGTGCGCTGGTCGGCGGGGGTGAACGGGGACAGCGCGCGGGCGAGCAGCGCGGCCCGCTGGTCGAGCAGGTCGTGCCAGCCGACGTGCGGCTCGGTCAGCCGACCGGACTCGACGGTCCACTCGGCCGGGCCGTCGGTGCGGGCCAGCGCCCCGGTGACCGCGGTGATGTGGTCGAGCGTGGTCCAGGTGGTGGCGCCGGAGTGGCCGTAGTAGCTGTGGCTGCCGATGCCGCCGAGCCCGGCCAGGGCGGTGCGCAGTTCGCCGTCCCGGCCGTGGGCGGGGCCGGTGGGCACCGCGCGGGCCTGCTGGTCCTTCTTGCTCACCTTGCCGAACCCGCGCAGCCGCTCGGCGAGTCGGGCGGTGTCCCGGGCCAGTCCGGCGACGCAGCGGCGCAGCCGGGGGTGGCCGACCTCGGGCAGCAGCCGCCCGACCACCTCGGTCCGGACCGAGTCCGGCCGGGCGGGCTTGTTCGGCGACTTCTTGGCGATCGTGTACTCGGCCAGCGCACGCTCGTGATCGGCGTGCACCTCGGCCACCAGTGCGGCGACCCGCTCGTGGGTGAGTGTGCGCAGGGCCAGCGAGCCGGCCTCGTCGCGCGGGCGCAGCGCGTGCCAGAACGCGGTCGGGGGAACCACCCGGGTGCCTTCCGCCAGGCCGGTGCCGCCCTTGTGGTCGGTGCACTGGCCGAGCAGGACGTCGCCCGACCACAGCGACACACCCTGGTGTTCGACGACCACCGTGGGGGCCGCGCCGCCGGGCAGCCGCAGGGTGCCGATCGGCACCTCCTGCGGCGTCTGGTCCCAGTGCCGCCGGGAGCGTACGGGCGCGGTCACGGTGTGCCCGGCCACGGAACCCGCGGTGATCGTGTCGCCGTCGACTCGAACCCAGTGGCCGAGCAGGGTGCCGTCGGTGCCCAGCGGGGTGTGTTCCAGACCGGGCAGCAGCGGGAGCAGTTCGCAACGGTCGGGCACGAGCGAGCCGCCGTCGGCGACCGCGGCGGCGAACGGGGCGGGCAGCGAGGCGCGGCCGTGGGCGCCGGTGGCCGGGTCGTACTCGGTCCACTTGCGTTCGGCGCGGTCGTAGTCGAGCGACCAGTGGGTGATGCCGTCGGTGAGCACGCCCCGGCGCGGCGGGAGCTTGGTGTCGCCGGCGTGCAGCGGCCGGCCGCCGGTGGTCACCCCGCCGCCCGGCAGCGGGAGGGCGAGCAGGGAGTTGTGCGTCGAACCGGAGTTCGGGTGGTCGTTGAGCAGGAAGGTCTCGGCGGGGCGGGGCGACCAGTAGCCCTCCCAGTCGTAGTCCTTGTTGTACCAGGCGACCAGGAGTTGTCCGTCGACGTAGCGGTATTGGGTGCGCTGCCAGCTGACCCGGCCGTCGGGCAGGCGCGGTTCGTGGTCGAGCAGGATGCCCTCGGGGCCGACCACGATCGCCCGCTTGTCGGTGGAGAGCACCAGCGCGGGCCAGGACTCGTCGACCCGGATCTCGGTCTTGCGGCCGAGCAGTTCGGCGGCCTCGTCGAGGGCGGGCCAGCCGAGTTCGTCGTAGACGCCCGCGTGCAGCGTGTCCAGCAGGAGCGGGATCGGGTCGAACGCGCGGACGCGGGCGACCAGGTCGGGGGTGACGTCCTCGACCACGGTGCGGAACTCGTCGAGCACCGCCAATTCGCGCTTGGCGGTCGGCAGTCCGGCCGCCGAGGTGACCTTGGCGCCCTGTTCGGTCAGCCAGCCGGCGAGCACGCCGCGCAGCACCGGGTGGGCGGCGGCGTCCTGCTGGTGCCGGCCCTTCAGGCCGCCGATCGCGTTCCGCAACAGCGTGGCGTAGCGGTCGTCGGCGGCGAGCGCGGCCAGGTCGCGGCGGCCCTCGGCCTGGTCGTCCCACCATTCGCCCAGGTCGACCGAGCCCTTGGGGTCGGGCTCGGTCAGCGGTATCGCCTCGACCAGGGCCAGGTCGAGCAGGTCCACGTCCACCACCGAGCGCCAGCCGTTGCCGCTGAACAGGGTGACCGGCACCGCCTCGGTGCGCAGCGCGCCGGCCATCCGGGCGATCAGGTTCGCGGTCCGGGCGTGGCGCGCGGTGTAGCGCCAGCTGCGCTGGCGGTGTCCGGCCCAGCGGGTGACCCAGGAGGCCCGGGCGCCGGCGGGCAGGTCGCCGGCCACGAGCAGGTCCTCGACGCCGGTCTCGGCGAGCACGTCGAGCCAGAACTCGTCGAGTTCGGCGTCCGGGGTGGTGCCGCCGGGGGTGGGCAGGATCTCCAACAGGCGGGTGCGCGTCTGCGGCTCGGCGGCGGCCAGTTCGGCCAGCGGCTTGCGGTTGACCTTCCAGAAGGACAGCGGCGCGCGGCCGATCGCGGGGGTGGCGAGCAGCTCGCGCAGCAGCGCGCGCTCCTCGGCGGTGTGGTCGCCGCCGGCTGCGCGGATCAGCGCGCGGGCGTCCTCGGCCAGGCCCGCGTAGGGCGGCATGCCCGCGGTGCAGCGCTCGACCGCGAGTTGGCGGAACTGTACCCACGCCTCGGCGGGGCCGAGCCGGGCGGCCAGCGACTTGGCGTGTTCCTTGAGCGCCTTGGCGGTCAGCGCGCCGGCGAAGGCGAATTCCAGGAAGACCGCGCGCAGCCGCTCCTCCTCGATCGGCAGGTTGTGCACCCGCTCGGCCTCGCGGGCCTTGCCGAAGAGCGCGGACGCGTAGCTCTTGTTGTCGTGCTTGAGGAAGATCCGCGCGGCCTGCTCGTAGAAGGTGGGCAGGAAGTGCGGTACGGCCCGGCCGAGTCGGCTCGCCAGTTCCTCGAAGCCGTCCTTGGCCGCGCCGGGCTTGGTCTTGGCCTGCCGGTCGAGCCGTTCGATGTCGCGGACCAGGGCCAGCGCGTGGTGCCCGTTGGCCGCGTCGTTGACCAGCGCCCAGGCGGGGAAGCCGAGCGCCTCGCGGCGGACCTGGCCGACCTCGGGCGCGTCCGCCTCGCGGGTCAGGCCCAGAAAGCCCAGCGCGAGGTCCTCGGCCTCGCCCAGGGTGGCCGGCACCAGTTGCACGATCGGGCGGTCCTCGAACGCGGGGTGCCGGTAGGTGCGCACCGTGAGGGTGTCGATGTCGTCGCCACCCAGCGTGCCCGGGAGCAGGATCGCGCCGGCGTCGAGCAGGACGCGCGAGGGGTCGGGGGTGGTGCTCATGCCGCTTCCTCCGTGGTCTCGATCGTGCGGCCCGCGTACAGCGCGGCGCCCATGCGCATGCCTTCCGACCAGGCCACCGGCGGCACCCGGTCCAGGGTCAGCGTGCCGCCGCCCTCGGTCCAGGCGACCGGGCCGGTCTCGGTCGACTCGTAGCCGTCGTAGTCGCCCAGCCACATCCGGGCCTCCAGCTCACGCCCGCCGTCGAGCACCGCGCAGACGGCCTGGCCGCCGCGCACCTGGTAGCCCAGCTGGGTGGCCCGGCCGATCAGGAAGCGCAGCTGGTCGTAGCGGCCGCCGGTGAACTCCTCGACACTGGTGCGCGCCCCGTCCAGGTCGGCGGGCCGGTGCCACACCTCGCGGTAGAGCTGTTGCACCCGCTGGTCGACACCCAGTTCGACGGCGAACTCGCGCAGGTCCTCGAGGTCGTCGAGGAGCACCGGGTGTGGGATGCGGATGGTGCTCGCGTCGAGGTAGACGGTGTCGCCGTCGGGGTCGACGATGCCCACCCCGCGCTCGGCGTCCGCGCCGCGCAGGAAACCGGCCACCGCGCCGTCCTCGGCGGTGACCACCAGGTCACGCAGCACGCCCTGCCAGGAGGGATCCGGCCACACCCGGGACAACACCGCGACCGGGACCGGCAGCGAGCCGATCATCCAGCGCTCGACCGCGGCCAGGCAGGCGCGGTCGTGCCGTTCCAGCCACTCGACGAGCTGCCGCAGGCCCACCACGGCCGGATCCTCGGCGAGTTTCCCGGGCACCGACTTCAGTTGCCGCCCCTTGGCATTGCGGCACACCACCTTGCCGTCCTCGACGGCGACCTCGTAGTCGCCCGCCCGGATCCATCCCACGATCGTTCCCTCCACACGTTGCGCGAATGTCGGTGACAACCCGTCAAATGCCAAGCGGCACAAGGCGCTCGGCGCCGGAGACCAGGTTGGCGGGAACGTTAGCCGTCGATTCCGACAGCGCCGTCACCCGACAGGATGAAACACCCGAGGAATCGACATTCGATGGCCGGAAATCGCGCCCGACAAGGAAACTCTCGGCGGCGCGTGGACTAACTTGCGTCGAATGACAGTGCCCGCCGTGCCCCGAGGTCTGCGCAGCCTGATTCCCGGTCCCGGCTCGGACCTCGATCCGGGCGGCGTGGGCGATCCCGGACCGGGTCGGGCCGATCCCCCGCCGCCGGCCGAGCCGCCGATCGCGGCCCGGACCCGTTCGGTGCTGGACGGCTTGGCGCCGGTGGCGGTGCCGCGCGCGGTCGCCGAGGCGTCCGCGGACGTGCTGTACGCGCTGGCCGCGAGCGCGCCGACCGACCTCGCGCAGGTGGCCCGGGAACTGGCGCTGCGGCTGCGCGCCGCCGCCCGAACGACCTGATTCGCCGGGGCAACCGCTCGTTCGGACCTGTCGCCGTATCCGACCGCGAGTTGGCGCGTTGTTCAGGATCCACCCGCCGCGGGTGGGACTGTACGAACCGAAAGGACCGACTCAAGATGTCGCGTATCGCCAAGGCCGCCGTCCTGACCGCCACTGTGGGCGCCGCTGTCGCGGGCGTTGCCGGCCCCGCGATGGCAAGCTCCGAGGCCGGGGGCGCGGCCGTGAGCTCGCCCGGCGTGCTCTCCGGCAACAACATCCAGGTTCCGGTTCACATCCCGGTCAACGTCTGCGGCAACAGCATCGACATCATCGCGGTGCTCAACCCGGCCATCGGGAACGTCTGCGTCAACAAGGGCTGAACACCCGGACGAACACCGAGGCCCCGCTCGATGCGTGCGTGCACGCGTCGAGCGGGGCCTCGGCATGTTCGAGGTGCTCCCGGACGGCGAATTCCCGGACCCCCGACGGTGCTACGCCCGGGACCCGGTGGGCAACCGGCTGGAATTCCTCCAGCCGCGTTGACCGCCCGGGTCGGCCGGGATCACGGGCGGCGGGCCACCACGTCGATCTCGACCAGGATGTTCATCAGGTCCGAGCCGACCGTGGTGCGCACCGGGTAGGGCGCGGTGAAGTACTCGCGGTAGACCTCGTCGTAGCCGGCGAAGTCGCGCTTGAGGTGCTCGAGGTGGGTGGTCACCTTGACCACGTGGCTGAAGTCGAGACCGGCCTCGGCGAGTACGGCCTTGAGGTTGTCCAACACCTGCCGGGTCTGGGCGGCCACGTCGTCGCCGACGGTGGCGCCGGTGACCGGGTCGATCGGGCCCATGCCCGCGGTGTAGACGAAGTCGCCGGCGTCGATGCCCTGCGAGTAGGTGCCCCCGGGCTTGGGCGCGGCGTCGGTGCGGATTTCCTGGTGAGCCATGGGAGTTCGCTTTCTTGATCGCATTGCGGGTGCTTGGGAATGGTACGTGTGCGGCCGGCGCGGGTGTGCGGGCCCCGGTTCAGCGGGCGACCGCGTCGTCCTGTTGCAACAACCGCAGTTCGTCGCGGCGCGGCAGCCCCTCCCAGTCGCCGGGCACGGTAACGGCGAATGCGCCGGCCGCGGCGGCGGTGGCCAGCCGGGCGGCGATCGAACCACCCTCGACCAGCTCGGCCAGGTAGCCGGCAGCGAATGCGTCGCCGGCGCCCACCGGGTCGACCGCGGCCACCCGGTGCAGCGGCACCTGGTGCGGCCGGCCGTCGACGATCGCCAGCGCGCCGCGCGAGCCCTGCTTGAGCAGCACCTGGGTGGGGCCCAGCGTGCCCAACTCGCGGGCCAGGTCCAACACCGGGGTGTGCGCCGACGCCTTGAGCACCAGGCGGGCCTCGTCCTCGGTGGCGAACAGGATGTCCGCCCGGCCGGCCAGCGCGCGCAGCTCGTCGGCCGCGTCCTCGGCCGACCACAGCGCCTGCCGGTAGTTCAGGTCGAGCGAGACCGGGACGCCGGCCGCGTTCGCCTCGGCGACCGCGGCGCGCACCGCCGCGCGGGCGGTCGAGGACAACGCCGGGGTGATCCCGGTGACGTGCAGGATCCGTGCCGAACGCACCAGCGCGGGGTCCACATCGCCCGGGCAAAGCCGCGAACCGGCGCTGCCCGCCCGGTAGTAGCGCACGTCGGTGGCCGCGCTGGTGCGCCGGGCCTTGACCATCAGGCCGGTGGGCGCATCCGGGTCGACCACCGCGCCGCGCGTGTCCAGGCCCTCGCCGCCGAGCACGGCCAGCACCAGGCGGCCGAACTCGTCGTCGCCCACCCGGCCGATCCACGCGGCCCGCCGGCCGAGTCGGGTGATCCCGATCGCCAGGTTGGTCTCCGCGCCGCCGGTGGCGACGTCGAGCGTGCGGGCGTGCCGCAGCGGACCGATGTGCGGCGCGGTGAGCAGCACCATGGTCTCGCCGAGCGTGACCACGTCCGGGGCTTCCCGGGGTTCGGCGGTCATGATGTCCTCTCGCGTGATTCGCGTGATTCGCGTCATCGGTGGCATCGGATTCGGGATCGATTCGGGAGCGGGAGCGGGTCGGTCGGACCGGCGGGTGGTCGGTCGGGCCGCCGGGCCCGGGGGTGGTCCGGGCCCGGCGCGCCGGCTCAGAAGTGCGTGTTCAGCACGTCCACGACGCGGTGTTCGTCGTCCACCACCGGCACCGCGCGCCACTTGTCGAAGGCCGTACAGGGGTGCGAGATACCCAGGCAGACCAGTTCGCCCACGGCCATCGTGCTGTCGCCGAGGTCGACGTAGGCGTGCTGGTCGTCGAGCTTGACCACGCGCGCCGCGCCCGCCTCGCGCAGCGTGCCGTCAAGGGCGCGCACCCGCAGCGGGACCGGCAGGTCCTGGTCGAAGGGCACGTCGCGGCGACCGGCGCCGAGCACGGCAAGTCCCGGCTCCGGCGCGGAGAGCACCTGCGCCCACACCTCCAGGGCGCCCGCGAGCGAGCCCTCCTCGGGGTGCCGGACGAACGGCGTCACGCGCGCGTAGAGGCCGTCGTCGTGCGAGACGTAGGCGCCGCTGCGCAGGATGATCGTCCGGTCCGGCAGCGGCTTGCCGTCCGGCGCGAGCACGTCCACGACCGCGTCGAACCACGCGCTGCCGCCCGCCGAGACGATCGGCGTGCCGGGCACCAGGTCGGCGATCGCGTCGGCCAGGGCGGCCAGTTCGCGCAGCCACTCGGACACCGCGGCGGTGTCCGGCAGGCCGCCCTCGTAGCCGGCCACGCCCGCCACCGTCAGCCCGGGCACCTCGGCCGCGTAGCGGGCCAGTTCGACGCCCTCGGCCAGGCCCCGGCAGCCGGTCCGGCCGCCCGCGCGGCCCAGTTCGACCAGTACCGACAACTTCCCGCCGGGCACCGCCGCGAGCGCCGCGGCGGCCACCTCGACGCCCGCCCGCGAGTCGACGTAGAACAGCAGGTCCGGCCGGGTGGCGGCCCAGCGCAGCACCTTCTCGTCGAGCACCTCGTTGGCGATGATGATCCGGGGCACCTTGAACCGGTGCGCGGCCAGCGCCTGGTTCGCGGTGGCCACGGTGATCCCCCAGGCGCCGGCGGCCAGTTGCTCGGCGAACAGCTCGGGCGACATGGTGGTCTTGCCGTGCGGCGCGAACAACACGCCGTGGCGGGTGGTGTATTCGGCCATCGTGGCCACGTTCGCGAGCAGCGCGGACTTGCGCGCGACCATCACCGGCCAGGTGAACGGCCCGTCGAACAGGCTGTGTTCGGCCGCGCCGAGTTCGTCGTCGGTGAGTTCTTCGTAGGGCAGCCAAGTGCCCTTGGTGTACGAGTCGAGGGTCATCGGGTCGCTCCCAGGGTGCGCGATACACGGAGGGCCGCCGCCGCTACCGCGGGTCCCAGTTCGCGGACCCGAGCGGCGGTGACGCGGGACGTGAGACCGGAGACCGACAGGGCTCCGACCACGACGTCGTTGTGGTCGAAGATAGGCGCCGCGACGCAGCGCACCTCGGGCTCGTTCTCCCGATCGTCCACCGAGTAGCCGCGATTGCGGATCCGGGCCAGCTCGGTGCGCAACAGCGCGGGGTCGGTCAGGGTACGCGCGGTGACCGTGGGCAGGCCCGCGTCGACCACCTGGACGAACACCTCCTCGGGCAGCCAGGCGAGCATCGCCTTGCCCACCGCCGTGCAGTACATCGGCGCGCGGCTGCCGATCCGCGAGGCCATCCGGACCGCGGTCTCGTTCTCCACCTTGTCGATGTAGACGATGTGCGGCGCGTCCGGCACGCACAGGTGCACGGTGCCGCCGGCGTCGCGCATCAGCCGGTGTGCCTCCTCGGCGGCGGCGGTGCGCAGGTCGATCCCGGCCAGGTAGGCCTGGCCGAGCGCGAGCGCGCCGGGGCCGAGCCGGAAGTGGCCGTGTCGGCGGTCGCGGGCCAGCAGTCCGGTGTCCAGGAGGGGCTGGGCCAGGCGCAGCACGGTGCTCTTGGCCAGGCCGAGGCTGTCGGCCAGCTCGGTCAGGCACAGGCCCTCGGCGCCGGCGTGGTCGCGGACCTGGTCGAGCACCGCGAGGGCGCGGCGCAGCGACGCGGACTGGTTGCGGGGCGGGGCGGCGGGCTGGGCTTCGGCGCGAGGTTCGGGGCGCGGACCGCCCCGGGTCTCGCCGGGTGACTCGACGGCGCCGCGCTCGTGCTCGGGAGTACTCACTGGCATGTCCTCAGGACGGCCTGACCGGGCGCCCGGGCGTGTTTCCCGTCAGGGCTCCGGACGAGAGTACGGGGACGCCGGCCACCAGCACGTCGTCGATGCCGGCGGCGGGGCGGCGGGCGTCGGGGTAGTCGGCGAGGTCGGCCACGCGCGTCGGATCGATGACCGCGATGTCGGCGGCCAGGCCGACCCGCAGGAGCCCTCGGTCGGTGAGCCCGAAGCGCCGGGCGGGGTGCGACGCGAGGTGTACCGCGGCTTGTTCCCAGGTCCAGTCGCCGAGTTCGACCACATGGCGGGCGAGCAGTCGGGCGAACGCGCCCCAGCCGCGCGGGTGCGGGCTGCCGCCGATGTAGATGCCATCCGAGCCGCCGATGTGCGCGGGGTGGCGCAGCAGCGCGCGGACCGACGCGTCGCTGTTGGTCGGCGGCTGGTCGAACACGGCGCTCGCCACCAGGTCGGTGGCGATCAGCAGGTCGGCGCAGAACTCGGCCGGGCTCGTGCCGACCTCGGCGGCGGCGTCCACGAGTCGGCGGCCCTCGGCCCAGCGGAAGTCGGCGGCGGGCACGTGCGCGAGGGTGATCCGGGGCCACAGGGCCGGATCCACGTCGGTGGCCAGCAGGCGGCGGGTGGCCGGTTCGGCAAGGGCGGCGACCACCCGATCGGGGTCGGGGTCGTCCAGTGCGCGGGGCAGCGCGACCATCGCCAGGATGCTGCAGCCGCGCAGGTAGGGATACGCATCGTAGGTCAGGTCCAGGCCCTCGGCCCGGGCGTCGTCCACGATCGCGATCAGTTCCTCGGCCGGGCCGTGGTAGTGCGATACGTGGGTGGCCACGCCGGTCGCGCGGGCCACCGCAAGCAGCTCGGCCATGGCCGGTCCGGCGGCGGCCTCGTAGCCGCGCATGTGCGAGACGTGCGGGAGGCCGCGGGCCGCGACGGGGGCGAGCAGCGCGGCCAGTTCGGCGGTGTCGGCGTAGCGGCCGGGGACGTATTCCAGGCCGGTGGACAGGCCGCAGGCACCCTCGGCCAGGCCGCGCTCGACGGCCCGGGTCATCTCGGCCAGCTCGGCGGTGTCGGCGGCGCGGGCGGTGGGGCCGAGCGCGCTGTGCCGGACGGTGCCGTGCGGGACCAGGTAGGCGGTGTTGACCGCGGTGGTCCGGTCGTAGGTCGCCAGCAGGTCGGCGACGGAGACCGGGCCCTGGCCCAGGCCGGGGTGGGTGCCGTTGATCGCGGCGAAGTAGCGGGTGACGTAGGCCAGCGCGGCGGGGGTGGCGGGGGCGTAGGACAGGCCGTCCTGGCCGAGCACGAAGGTGGTCACGCCCTGGCGCAGCGCGGCGAGTTGCACGTCGGGGTCGAGGACGGCGGCGTCCCCGTGCACGTGCGCGTCGACGAAGCCGGGCGACACGTGGCGGCCGGTCGCGTCGATCTCGAGCCGGGCCCGCGCGCCGTCGAGCCGGCCGATCGCGGCGATCCGCTCGCCGGTGATCGCCACGTCGGCCCGGAAGGCGGGGGCGCCGGTGCCGTCGAGCACCTGCCCGCCGCGCAGCAGTACGTCGTACATGCGAGCCCTCCCTGCCCTTCGTGATCCGGTCGCGGCCGAGCGCATCGGCGCCGGCGGTGCGTCGCCGGGTGGGCCGACCGAGGGGTCGACCGAGGAGGGACGTTACGTGTCCGTAAGCGCCCCGTGCCACTTTCGCAGCACACAGTTTTGCAGTGCACAACGTTCGGCGGGACGCCTTGTCGGAACGCGGCGCCGCTTTCTAACGTCCCGCTCACGCCGCACCGGATGTTTCCCCTTGCGGCCCGTTCGTGTCGATTGATGCAGACGTCCAGACGTACAGGCCGATCCCTCGGGTCGCGGCACCCACCGCGGTCGCTCCGGCCTGCCTCGCCGCAGGAGGAATTGTCGTGAAGATCCGGAGTTTGGCCGCCGTCGCAGTGGCCGGCATCGCGCTGGCTGCGTGCGCGCCGGGCACGGCGTCCAAGACCAAGTCCGCCGACGAGCAGACCGGCACGCTCAAGGTGTGGCTGTACGACGAGGCCAACCGCGCGCCCAAGGAGAAGGTCGTGAACGCGGCCGTCGCCGACTTCAAGGCGGCGCATCCGAAAGTAAATGTCGAGGTGGGCTACATCCCGACCGACGCGGGTCCGCGCGCGGAGAAGATGAAGGGCGCGTTCAACGACCCGAACAGCGCGCCGGATGTGGTCGAGTTCGGCAATACCGACCTGTTCGGCTACGTCGCGGCCGGCGGCCTCGCGGACATCTCGGCCGACCTGGGCACCTGGTCCGAGGCGGGCGACCTGCCCAAGGACCTCAAGGACACCACGCTGGTCGACGGCAAGACCTACGGCCTGCCGTGGTGGCTGGGCCTGCGCTCGCTCTACTACCGCACCGACGTGTTCACCGAGCTGGGCCTCAAGCCGCCGACCTCCTACGCCGAACTGGTCGACGCGGCGAAGAAGGTGCGCGCCGCCAAGCCGGACATGTTCGGCATCGCGGTCGGCGGCAAGTACACCTACGGCGGCCTGCCGTTCGTGTGGGCCAACGGCGGCGACATCGCCACGCAGCAGGGCGGCAAGTACGCGGCCTCGCTCGACACGGCGCAGTCGCAGGCGGGCGTCAAGGCATACACCGACCTGTTCGCCAAGGACATCTGTCCGCCGCAGCAGTGCGCCGACCTGACCGGTGGCAAGACGGTCGAGGCGTTCGCGGCGGGCACCGCGGGCATGGCGATCCTGCCCAACTCCTCGCGCAGCGCGGTCGAGGCGGGCGCGGCCAAGGGCAAGTACGCGGTCGTCCCGCTGCCGGGCAACACGCCGGGCTCGATCGCGCCGGCCTTCTCCGGTGGCAACGACCTGGGCGTGCTGAAGTCCTCGCAACACCGCTCCCTCGCGGTGGACTTCATGAAGATCCTGGGCGGCAAGAAGTACCAGCTGCAGATGTTCGAGGCGATGGGCAACCTGCCCACGCTCGCCTCGGCGCGCGGTGACGTGGTGGCCAGGGACCCGTGGCTCAAGCCGTTCATCGACACGCTGAACGCGGGCACCAAGTTCGTGCCCAAGGACGCCGCGTGGGCCAAGATCGACTCGCAGGCCGTGGTGCCGACGATGTTCCAGAAGGTGATCACCGGCAAGTCGGATGTGGCCGGTGCCACGAGCGAGGCGAAGACCGTCATCGACAACGCGTTCGCCGGGAAGTAACCCGGTGACCACGACCACCACGCCCGCGCGGGCGGACCGGCCGACCCCGGCCCGGGTTCGCCCGCGCGGCGGCGCAGGCAAGACCACAACCGGCCGGCGGCGCTCCTGGATGCCGCTGTGGCTGCTGTTGCCGTCGGCGGTCATCCTGATCCCGCTGTTCGGCTACCCGCTCTACCAGCTCGGGTTGTTGTCGTTCCTGAAGTTCGGCCAGCCGCAGGCG